>NZ_LBKA01000004.1:562-134225 GCF_028128955.1 Bradyrhizobium sp. CCBAU 11386 | reverse complement strand
GACCCGCGCCCGCTCGCGGTAGCGGGCGAGCGCGCCTGCGGCGGCGGAGCTCGTCCTGCCCCAGATCCCGACCAGTTGACCCGCGACCCGTCCGGTCGCGCCGCCCGCCCAGACCAGCTCGAACGGCGAAAACAGCCGCCAGCGCTCGTCGCCCCACAGGATGCTGCGCGCGATCATCTGCCCGGCCATGGCCGAGGTGTTCATGCCCTGGCGGCCGAACCCGCTCGCCACCCACAGGCCTTTGCGCAACTGGCCGATCTGCGGCATGCCGTGCACGGTCTGGCCGGTGGCGCCACCGAACATCTCGGTGATCTCGACATTGCCGAATTGGGGGAAGATCGACTGGATCCGCCGCCTGACGGCGCCCGCAAAGCGCTGCGGCCGCGCGGCCCAGGTGGTCTCCGGGCTCTCCCACATCAGCCGGTCGCCGTCGACGATACGAAAATGATCGACGCCGTCGGAATCCATCACCGATCCGTTGAAGGCGATGATCTCGTGCACGCGCTCGCCGAGCGGCGCGGTGATGCCGGCATAGCGCCAGACCGGCAGCAGCGTCTCCGACAGGCGCCTCAACGGCGCGCCGAGATGGATGTTGCCTGCGAGCACGATATGCGTGGCGCGCAGCCGCGCCGAGGGCGTGACGATCCGCTTGCGGATGCCGGAATGGTCGATGCTGACCACCGGCGTATCCTCGAAGATGCGGGCGCCGGCCCGCCGCGCCAGCGCCGCAAGGCCGTGCACATATTTGCGGCCGTCGACCTGGAATGCCCTGGGATAGTAGACGCCGTGGAAGTAACGATCGGTCTTGAGCACCTCGCGGACGCGATCGGCCTGCCAGCCCTCGACCTCGGTGTCGAAATCCTCGTGCAGCATCTGCAACCGGCTGATCAACCGGTCGCCGGCATCGACGTTGGAGACCTCGAGCACGCCGTCGCTCGGGGCGATCCCCGGCATGTTCTCTTCGGTGGCATTGGCGCGGACGAACTCGGCGCCCTCCTTCGACAGCGTCCACAATTCGCGCGCGTCCTCGAAGCCGATGCGCTCGATCAGCTCGGCGAGCGGCAGCGCAAAGCCCGGCATCACGGTGCCGAGCTGGTTGCCGGAGGCGTTCCAGCCGATATGGCGGCCCTCGAGCACCGCGACGCTGGCCCCGAGCCGGGCCGCCTCCAGCGCGATGGAGAGCCCGGCAAGCCCTGCCCCGATCACGCAGATGTCGGCGTCGAGATCGAACGACAGCCGCGTACGCTCGCGAAAGCCGGCTTCTTCCTGGGGCACGCTTGTGAAAGTCTCGCTCATATCGTTTTCTTAGAGCATGATCCGGAAAAGTGTGCAGCGGTTTTCCGAAAAGATCATGCTCAAGCAATAATCTAAAGCGCGATGACGATTCGTCCTAACCCCATCGCGCTTTAGTAGACCGATCGGGCGCTTGTCACCTTGTCCGCAACCGGTGCCTGTAGATTATTCTGGACGTGCAACGATTCGAGAGTGCCATGCGCCGTTTGATGCTGCTGCGTCACGCCAAGACCGAGACCGACGCGCCGAGCGGCCGTGACCGGGATCGCCGGCTCGACGACCGCGGCCACAAGGATGCCGCCGAGATCGGCGACTGGATCGCCTCCCATCCCCCCTTCCCCGATACCGTGCTGGTGTCGCATGCCGTCCGGGCACGGCAGACCTGGGACATCGCCTGGAAGACGATGAAGGGCCGCGTCGCCGCGCCTGAGGTCGAGGTCCTGCCGGAACTCTACGGCGCCGATCCCGCGCAGATCCTGGAATCCATTCGCACTGCAACCGACCCGGGCGACCCGAAGCGGCTGCTGCTGGTCGGGCACAATCCCGGCATGCACGAGGCCGCCCTGATGCTGATGGGCGGCGGCGATCCGGCCGGCGCCAAGGCGCTCGCCCACAATCTGCCCACCGCGGGGCTTGCGATCTTCGACTTTGACGTCAAGGATTGGGGGGACGTGGCCTACCGCCGCGGCAAGCTGGTGCTGTTCGTCAGCCCCAAGCTGCTTCGATCGGGATGAGACGCGCGGGCGCCGTCTCGACCGGTTGATGCAGCCTGATCACGAGCTGACTGGAAGATTTGGAGGCGCAGATGTTCAAGTCCATCCTCGTGCCCATCGACCTCGCCGACACCGATCTGGCAAAGCCGGCGATCGCAACCGCGGCAACGCTGTCGCAGACCTGGAGCGGCACGGTGCGCCTGCTCAACGTGCTGCCGATGACGCCGGTGATGCTGGCAGAATACGTGCCGGCCGACTTCGACGAACAGCAGCGCCAGACCTCGGAGGAAGCGCTCGCCATCGTCGCGCGCGAATCCGGCATCGAGGCTTCCCACATCTCCAGCGTGGTCCGCCAGGGCGGCATCTACCACGAGATCCTGGAGGAAGCCGTGCACATGAAGGCCGATCTGATCGTGATGACCTCGCACCGGCCGGCGATGCGCACCTATTTCCTCGGCTCCAATGCCGGTCACGTCGTGCGCTACGCGAAGTGCTCGGTGCTGGTGGTCAGGCACTGAGGGCTGCTCCGTCATTGCGAGCGCAGCGAAGCGGCTCGATCTTGTAGGGTGGGTTAGCCGAAGGCGTAACCCACCACTGTCTCTCTCCGCGGAAAGCAGAAGAGGTGGATTACGCCTTCGGCTAATCCACCCTACGCATCTACAAGCCCTTGCGTTGCCCGACGGGCAAGACACGCAAGATGCCGGTCAACGCGCGGCGGCGAAAATATTCCACTTTACCGAAATTCGGAATTGGCGGATAGTGCCCGCACTCCGGCCCAAGGAAGAGGGGCGTATCGCGATCGTCACGAACGCGGGCCGGGCGGCGGTGGACGTGGGTCACATCGGCGCGAAAGGCATCGCAGGGCGGGCAACCGTGAGCGAAAGCATCGCGCGCACGACCGGTGTGATCGGCGTACGGCCAAATCGTGTCGTCCTGGCGCCCGGGGTCTGTGCGCCAAGTCTTGCGGTGATGGGTGCGGCCCGACCGGACCGCGCGCATCAGCCATCCGCAAGGCGACGGGGGCAATAGTGCATCGCTCCCCGGGGAGAGCGCGACATAAGCCGTTCCAACCATCGCGCAGGGAAGGCCGGGATGCTCCGGTTGCCCTGTTACCCGCTGTGCATCGTAGCGCAATCCGCGTTTGGCATGGCGGCCAATGGGAGCCAACCGGCTCCCGGCCTTCCCTGCGCCCTCTTTCATCTGAGGGCAGGCGACGAAGCAAAGCTCGGGCGAAACCAGCCGCGAGGATGCGAGGGTGTGTCTGCGATGAGAATGCGAGTTGAAAGAGCGACGCTGGCACCCACGCTCCGTCATTGCGAGCGCAGCGAAGCAATCCAGAATCTTTCCGCGGAGGGACTCTGGATTGCTTCGCCGCGCTCGCAATGACGATGTGGAAACAGCTGCATGCCAAAAACCGGACTCTCGTGCCCCGGACGCAGCGCAGCGCTACTTCAGCGGTGCGCTGCAGAGCCGGGGCCCATGCTGCAGCGATCGGTGTGGCCTGCTGGGTCCCGGCTCTGCACAGCAGCGTAAGAACGCTGCCGCGCGTCCGGGACACGAGAGTGGCGAATACTGTCACCACGCCCGGACCTGCCAGGCGTCGTGACAGAGTCTTACAGATACCGCGACAGCTCGGCTTTGAACTGGCCGTAGACCGCGTCCTCGATCTGGCTGCGGTTGATCCCGATGTCGCGCAGGGCGCGGTCGTCGAGTTCGTTCAGCGTCTTGACGGCGGAGCGGCGCTCCAGGCGGTCGAACAGCGCATGGGTGGCGCTGACGAGCGTGCGGAAAAATCCGCTCGACGAGGATGGGCGTAAATTCCGCCCGGCAGTTTGCGAGATCGTGGTCATTTTTCTTCTCCGGCCTTCTGTCCACGCGGCGAAACGGACGCCGTTGGCGCAGACGCTGGAAGCGCCTGCACCTCATTTGCCATCGGATTGCTCTCGCTCTCCTCGGCTCAATCGCGGACCTTGATGGAACTTAAATGCTCCAGTACATTACTCGGAGCAAGGAAAACATTGCTCTCGGTGCAATAATGTCCAAGTTCGAGTACGTGAAGCTTGCCGATGCCATTGCCTCGGATATCTCTAATGGCACGTTAAGGCCCGGCGACCGGCTGCCGCCGCAGCGCAATTTTGCCTATGACCGCGGCATTGCGGTCTCGACCGCGAGCCGGGTTTATACGGAGTTGCTCCGCCGCGGCCTCGTGGTCGGCGAGGTCGGCCGCGGCACCTTCATCTCCGGCGACATCAGGCGTGAGGTCGAGGCGCTGAGCGAGCCGCGCGACGCGCGGATCGACTTCGAGGTCAATTATCCGCTGCTGCCGCAGCAATGGGCGATGATCGCCAAGAGTCTTGCGGGGCTCGAGCGCGTCGACGCGCTCGAATCCGCGCTGCGCGTCTCGACCAGCACCGGCACCAAGAGCGCGCGCAACGCAGCCGCCGCCTATCTCGCGCGCAAGGATTTTGCGCCGCAGGCCGAGCAGATCGTCTTCACCGCCAACGGCAAGCAATCGCTCGCGGCAGCCCTCGCCGCGCTCGTCCCCACCGGCGGCCGCTGCGGCGTCGAGGCGCTGACCTATCCTTACGTCAAGAGCATCGCGGCGCGGCTCGGCGTGACGCTGGTCCCGATTCCGATGGACGAGCACGGCGCACGGCCCGACGCGATCCAGAAGGCGCATCGCGAAGCGCATCTGTCGGCACTTTATCTCCAGCCCATCATCCAGAACCCGCTCGGCGTCACCATGAACGCGACGCGGCGCGCCGACATCATGCGCGTCGCCGAGAAGCTCGATCTCACCATCATCGAGGACGCCGTCTACGGCTTCCTCGCCGACGACACGCCGCTGGCGGCGCTCGGGCCGGACCGCTGCATCGTGATCGACAGCCTGTCCAAGAAGGTCGCGCCGGGCCTCGCGCTCGGCATCCTCGTCGCGCCGCCGCGTCTGCGCGAGAGCGTGATGGGCGCGGTCCGCACCGGCGGCTGGATCGCCTCCGGCCATGCGCTCGCATCCGGGCAGCGGCTGATGGCCGACGGCACCGTCGCCGAACTGACGCGCCTGAAGCGCATCGACGCCGCGCGCCGCCAGCAGACCGCGGCAAGGCTGCTGGCCGGCTACCAGCTCGCCGCCGACCCGCGCTCCTATCATCTCTGGCTCACGCTGCCGTCACACTGGCGCTCGCAGACCTTCGTTGCCGCAGCCGCCCGGCGCGGCATCGCGCTGACGCCGTCCTCGACTTTTGCAATCGCGCATGGTCACGCGCCGAATGCGGTGCGGCTCGCGCTCGCCCCGCCTACGTTCGAGCAGCTCGATTCAGGCCTGCGCACGCTCGTCTCGCTGCTCGGCACCAAGGAAGAGGATTTTGACTCGACGGAGTAGCCAGGGCGTTTTTCGAGCGAAGTGGATACCGGTTCGTGTCAAGAAAACGCGTCGAAACCAGAATCCTGCCCGTCAGCCCTCCGGCCATTCCGCGATAAAGCCCCTCGCCTTGTACGGCTCGATCTTGTCCCATTCGTGCAGGACACGACGACGAAATTCGACATCGGTGTGCCAGAGCGCGCGCGGCGTCGCAAAGCCATCGACGGTGAGCAGCATCTTCTCGACCTCGGGCCAGTGCCGGTGCAGCGTCATCGGGTAGCGACGCGCGGTCCAGGTGTTGCCGAGGCAGATCACGCTGCTGATATTTTGCAGCCCAAGCGCCGCATCGATGACCGGCAGCGAGAAGATCACGTTCTCGCCGGTGTTCATCGCGCCATGTTCCTCGAGGATCCGGTCCGCCGGAATGCCCGCCGCGGCCATCGCCGCCTTGATGATGGTGCACTCGGATTGCTCCGAGCCCGGCGTCACGCCGCCGCTGACAATCGACCAGCGGAACAAGCCCTCGCGCCACAGCCTTGCGGCGGTGTCGGCGCGGAGTGCGACGTCCTCGCGGGTGCCGAACATGAACAGGAGGTCGGCCGGCCGGAGGGGCGTGTCGATCAGATGCGTGCGGTTGATCCTGGCGATCTCGTCCGCCGCAGGCAGGCGCGTGCTGCGATCCAGGGCTGGCATGGCGGCACGATGCGACACCGGCGCCGGGGCGCGAAGTCACGTTTGATTGCGGCCGATTGCAGCTAAGGCATCAAGGATCTCGGCACGCGATCGAAGCTGTAGCTCTGCGGCTGGTTGCGCCGCACGAAGCCGCCGACCTGCCAGGCGAACAGCGCGGCAAAGCCGAGGATGAACAGCGCGCCGGCGAACGCGCCGATCATGAGCGCGCGGACCAGGAGCCCGGTCATCGCCACCGTCAGCACCGCCATGAACGCCAGCACCGCGGCATAGGTGTTGCGGCCGAGGCCTGCCGTCAGCACCGCGCGGCTGCCTGCTTTCGCCATCCGCGCATGGAGCTCGATGATGAAATCGCGAAAGCCATTGTCCTGCGGCGCCATCAGCGCCGCAGTCTGCCAGCTCGTCGACAGGATCGCGATGCGGCCGCCACCGCTGCGGCTGACATCGGCGCGAAAGCGGTGCTGCTGCATCGACACCGGGCGGAACGACAACCTGACAGCGCTGATCTCGTCGTAGCGCCACAGGCCGGAACGGCCGCCGATGTGCCAGGACAGCCCCGCGTCGGTCAGCTCGAAACGATGCGCCGAGCCGATCAGCGACGCCTTGTAGGCGTAGCTCGCACCTGGGGCGCCTCGAGTGTCCGAAACCTGCATCTCGACAATCAACCCCGTCCGAGCAATCCCGTCTGCGACCCGCTTGCGCGGTCGCCCTCGCCCATCCTACAAGCGGGGCATGGCTGAGACGACCTTTTTTCCGCGCCGCCTGATTCTCGGTGCAGCCGTGATCTGCGGCGTGCTGCTCGCGCTCGCGGTGCACATGCTGGGCGCGCGCTACGGGCTCGACCTCGGCGGCCTCTGGCGCTCCGACACGCATGAGTTCATTCCGGCCGGCGCTGCGATCGCCTGGTGGCTCATCGCCACGGTCGGCTTTTCCGGCGGCTATTTCACGGCGACATTGATGCAGAGCGCCGCTGACGGCCAGATCCCGCAACGTATGCGGCAATTCCTGATCGCGGTCGGCGTGCTCCTGCTGGCGGGCGCCGGCCAGGTGGCCTCGGCCCCGAGCCCGGTCCCGACGGTCTCGGGCGTGCTCGCCGGCCTCGCCGCACTGTGCCTTGGCGCCGTGATGGCATTCTGCGGCGCGCATTTCGCGCTGCGACGCGGCTGACCTTTCTACGCCGACGCGCGCAGCCGCGGGCGCTCCAGCATCAATGCCACGTCCGAGGCAGGCCGCGGCTTGCTGAACAGGTAGCCCTGCGCCTGGGTACAGCCCTCGCGCCTGAGCAGCTCGAGCTGCGCGTCGTTCTCGACGCCTTCCGCGGTGGTCACGATGCCGAGGCTTCGGCCGAGCCCGGTCACGGCGCGGATGATCGCCATGGAATCCTCGCGCGTCGCGAGCTCCGACACGAAGGAGCGGTCGATCTTGATCTTGTCGAACGGGAAGCTGCGCAGATAGCTCAGCGACGAATAGCCCGTGCCGAAATCGTCGAGCGAGATGCGCACGCCCATGGCGCGCAACTCGTGCAGGGTCGTCAGCGTCGCCTCGCTATTCTGGAGCAGCACGGATTCGGTGATCTCGAGCTCGAGCCGGCGCGCCGCCAGTCCCGAGGCGGTCAGCGCCGCGGTCACGGATGCGATCAGGTTCGGGTTCTTGAACTGCACCGGCGACAGGTTGACGGCGACGTCGATATCGTCCGGCCAGGTCGCCGCGTCGGTGCAGGCGGAGCGCAGCACGAATTCGCCGAGCTGGACGATGAGTCCGGTCTCCTCGGCCAGCGGAATGAAGTTGATGGGAGCGATCAGGCCGCGCTGCGGATGGTTCCAGCGCAGCAACGCCTCGAAGGCGACGACGCGACCACTGGCGACGTCACGGATCGGCTGATAGTACAGCTGGAACTCGTCACGTTGCAGCGCCGCGCGCAAATCCATCTCCAACAGACGCCGCGCCTGTGCGCGCGCATCCATGCCGGTCTCGAAGAAGCGGTAGGTGCCACGGCCATCCGCCTTGGCGCGGTACAGCGCGAGGTCGGCATTCTTCAGAAGCTCGTCCGGATCGCTGCCGTCCTGTGGCGACAGCGAGATGCCGATCGAGACACCGATGACGATCTGATGGTCGTCGATCTCGTAAGGCGCCGAGATCACCTCGACGAGGCGCCCGGCAAGGGACCTCGCCGCAGCTTCCTCCGACCGTCCGATCTGGACCACGGCGAATTCGTCGCCGCCAAGCCGCGCCACCGTGTCGCTTTCGCCGACGGTGGCCTTCAGCCTGCGGCCGACCTCCTTGAGCAGCGCATCGCCGATGGGATGGCCGAGCGAGTCGTTGATATCCTTGAAGTGATCGAGATCGAGGCAGAGCACCGCGAGCTGGTCGCCCGAACCCGCCCGGCGCAGTCCCTGCTCGAGCTGCTCGTGGAACAGCACGCGGTTCGGCAGGCCGGTCAGCGCGTCGTGACGCGCCATGTGCGAGATCTTCGCCTGCGCCGCCAGCCATTCGGTGATGTCCTCGAAGGTCGCGACCCAGCCGCCGCCCTGCATCGGCTGGTTGACGACCCGGATGGAGCGGCCGAACCGGTTGACGATCTGGCTGGTCGTGCGGCCCTCGCGCGCGTCGGCCACGAGGCGCGCGAAGAATTCATCCGCGTCGCCTTGCCACTGGCCCTTGGCCTGCTCTTCCCGCAGCACGTCGACCAGCAGGCGGCCGGCGAGCGCGATATCGGTGCGACGAAGCATCGCCGCGTAGCGCTCGTTGAACAGCATGATCTTGCCGTCCGCGTCGAACATGCACAGCCCCTGCGACATGTTCTCGAGCGCGGTATCGAGCACGACCTGCTGGCGTCCCAGCTCGCCCTTGGCGCGGCGGTCGAGCACAGCCGCTGCAAGCGCGATCGCGATGATCGCAGCGGCAGCGCTGGCGGTGAGGACGGACAATGAGGCCGGCGGAATCGACAGGCCGCTGATGACGATCGCAGGATCCGGCGTCAGCTCCACGGCGCCCATGGCGGTGAAATGATGCGAGACGATGGCAACGGTCAGCAGCACCGTCGCGCCGAGCGCATTCGCCAGGCTGTCGCGCCGCCCCGCGACGACCAGCGCAAGCGATCCAAAGACGATGCCGAGAACGATCGAGACCGCCACGGTGGCGGTCTCCCAGCCGATGCGCGCCGGAATCTCGAGCGCCATCATGCCGGTGTAATGCATGGCGGCAACGCCGCCACCCACGACGGCGCCACCGAGCGCGACCGGGATCGCCCGCGTCGCCGACACCGAGATGCTCAGCCCGACGAAGGTGACGGCAATCGCGAAGATCAGCGACAGGACGGTCACGGGGATGTTGTAGGCGCCGCCGGCGCCGGGCCCGTAAGCCTGCATCGCGTTGAAATGGGTTGCCCAGATGCCGCAGCCGGCGACGATGGCGTCGAGCGCGATCCACGATACACGAGCACCCCCGCTCGCCGCCCGCGCGCGGTAGAACAGGCTGATCGCCGCCGCGCTCGCGAGCAGGCACACCGCGCCGCCGAGCGCGACCAGACGCCAATCATGCTGGTCCGTAAGACAGTAGAGAACTTGATACATTGCCGGCCCCTATCGGACCTGCACTAGAACCGGCAGAGGTGGACAGACGGTAACCGGCTATGTCCTCGTTCCGGGCATGGTGAACGGAAGATGTGCGCCTTTGCTCACATTGTTCATCCTCGCCAAGGCGCGCCGATTCCGATCACGGCGGCAACGAGCAGCAGGACAGTGGTCGATACGACCAGCGATGCGTGCAGGCCGGCCATGAACGCACCTTCCGAGGCCACCAGCGAGCCGAACAGCGCAACGCCGAGCACGCTGCCGGTCTACCGCGTCGCGTTCAGGACGCCCGCCGCAATGCCGGAGCGCGCCTTCTCCACGCTGCCCAGCAGGGTCGAGGTCAGCGGCGGCACCAGCAGCCCAAGTCCGCAGCTGATCGCGATCATCTGCGCGCAGATCATCCAATAGCTCGCATCGGCCTCGATCCACAGCAGGCCGAGACAGCCGAGCGCCGAGATGCAGGCGCCGACGACGATGGTCGGACACGAACCGATGCGCTCGGCGAGGCGCGGCGCCAGCAGATTGACCGGGAGCACCGCGGCCATCATCGGCACGAAGGCTATTCCGGTCCACCACGCCGACAGCCCGTTGATCCTCTGGAAGTACAGGCTGAGCACGAAGATCAGGCCGTAGATCGCGATGTTCACGAGCAGGCCGACGAGCGCAGTCAAGGTAAACAGCCGGTGACCGAACAGGGGCAAGGGCAGCATCGGCTGCGCCGCTCGGCTCTCCCGCCAGACGAACAGCACGGCCAAGACGAGGGCTGAAGCGAAGGCCGCGAGCACGGCCGGATGATCCCAGCCAAGCGCGCCGCCCTCGATGATCGCGCCGGCGAGCGCCCCCAGCGCGCCGATTGCCGCAAGCTGGCCGGGCAGATCGATCTCACGCGAGGGCGCGCGCGTGGTCTCCGTCGCATGACGCCAACTCAGCCAAAGGCCCATGAGGATAACCGAGGCTCATCGCGGCCAGCGTCAGCGAGGTTGCAGGACGCGACGAGGCGTGCGGCGCGCTGGCTCCGTCGTCGAAGGCTTCGTATTTGACGGTGCTTGCTCGCATGCTGCCACCTCCGATGCAGCCCCATGCGAAACATAGGCCGCCGATCCGCCGTCATGTTTCGACAATGGACGAAGGATGGATGTGGAGCGATACACTGACTCCACATTCGGTGTCATCGCCCGCGCAGGCGGGCGATCCAGTACTCCGCGGCGGAAATTGTGCAAACGAAGTCCCGCCGCGGAGTACTGGATGCCCCGCCTTCGCGGGGCATGACAGCAGATGACGCGAGAAACAGCGCGCCGCGCGGCGCTTTCCTGGCTACAACAGCGCTAGCTTGCCGCGCGCAAATTCACCTTGCTCTCGGCAAGCGTCGTGAGCTTCTTGTCGGTCGCCTTCTCTTCCTCGAGCGTCTTGGCGAGCACGGCGGCACAATCGCTCCGGCCGAGCTGCTTGGCCCAGGCGATCAGGCTGCCGTAGCGCACGATCTCGTAATGCTCGGCGGCCTGCGCCGCATTGATCAGCGCCGCGTCGAGCACCGCCTTGTCGGCGACTTCGCCGGCGGTCTCGTCGGCCTCCTCGATGATGCCGTCAATCGCCGGGCAGTCGACCGCCTTCACCTGCGCGCCGTGCATCTTGAACACTTCCTCGAGCCGCTTGACGTGCTGCTTGGTTTCCTCGAGGTGCGTCAAAAAGCCCTGTTTCAGCTGCGGGTCGGTGGCCCTGTCTGCCATTTTCGGCAGCGCCTTGGTGAGCTGCTGCTCGGCATAGTAGATGTCCTGGAGCTGGTGCACGAACAGGTCGTTCATGGTTTTGATGTCTTTTGTGAACAGTCCCATCGTTCCGATCCTCTTGGGTTTCGGGAACACGGAGGCGCCGGCTTGCACGAATAGCCGCATATTTCCGCCATGTTCGATTGCTGATGGGGCGCTAACGGGCACGCGGCATCGACGTTCCTAAAAAGCCGGCATCGCTTGCGCTGGAACAATGCAGCGGACGGCACGATATGAAACCATGCCAACAAACAAACGCGCGGGCCGGCCCGGCTGACGACTCATATGCTTAACGCGCGTCCGATGTGAACCACATATGACAAAAGTCGCCGGTCCGGCACAGAACCTATCCTTGTCAAGGGCTGCACAAGTCATCGTTTTTGCCTTAAATGAGCTGGATCATGCCTAGCGATCGACGCCTGCCTTTGGCAACCATCGCGCCCGACTGGCCAATACCCGGCCTTGTCGGTCTTGCCCCCCGCCGGGAGGATGAATGCACGGACTGCTGCCCGCGTTGAAGCGCGGCTTCAAGCGATGGATTGGCTGGCGACGGCTCGGAATTGCCGCAAGCGTCGTCATCATTGCCTTCGCAATCACCACACTGGTGCGGACCCTCAAGGGTATCGACACCGGCGTCATCCTGACTGCATTGACCGAGATTCCCCGCGGGAACATCGGGCTGGCGGCGATCTGCGTCTTCTTCGCGTTCTGTACGCTGACCTTCTACGACTTTTTTGCACTGCGAACGATCGGCAAGAAGCACGTGCCCTATCGCATTGCAGCGCTCTCCAGCTTCACGTCCTATTCGATCGGCCACAACATCGGCGCCACGGTGTTCACGGGCGGCGCGATCCGTTTCCGGATCTATTCGGATTATGGGCTGAACGCGATCGACGTCGCGAAAATCTGCTTCCTGTCGGGCCTGACCTTCTGGCTCGGTAACATCTTCGTGCTCTCGATCGGCATGGCCATCCATCCGGATGCCGCCTCCTACATGGATCAGCTCCCGTCGCCGATCAACCGGTTGATCGCCCTCGGCGGTCTCGCCTCGATCGGTGCCTATCTGGTCTGGCTCTGCATGGGCGAGAAGCGCCGCGAGCTCGGCCAGAAGGGCTGGAAGGTGGTGCTGCCCTCGGCACCGCTGACGCTGGTGCAGATCCTGATCGGTGTGGTCGATCTCGGCTTCTGCGCCACGGCGATGTACCTCTTGATACCGGCCAGTCCGCCGATCGACTTCCTGTCGCTCGCCGTCGTGTTCATCCTGGCGACGCTGCTCGGCTTTGCCAGCCATGCCCCTGGCTCGATCGGCGTATTCGACGCCGCCATGCTGGTGGCGCTGCCGGAATTCGGCCGCGAGCAGCTTCTGGCGACGCTGCTGGTGTTCCGCCTGCTCTATTTCGTGATCCCGTTCGGCCTCGCCATCTCCATCATGGGCGCGCGCGAGCTCTGGATGAACGTGGTCGAGCCTTGGCAGGAGCGACGGCGGCTGGCGGAGGCCTGCGCCCAGGCCAACCTGCCCAAGCAGGTGGCGGCGATGGAGCGCGAACGGTCGCTGCGACAGGCCAGCAAGCGCTGACGCGCTGGACGGCGGCCCGCAAGATCGTCAGACAAAGGTTGCGGGCGGGGGAGCAATCCTCTCTTATTTCCGCCTCAACTTTGCCGTTGAACACGCGGGCCATGATCCGATCATCTCTTCGCACCTTCTTCGCAGGCGCCCTGCTGCTTGCCGGGATTTTGACCGCTTTGCCGCCCGAGCGCGCAGCCGCGCAGGACGCCGGCGCCATGCAGATCAATTGGGAGGTGCGCAACCGCTTCCGCCTGTTCCGCGAGGAGCGCGACTTCCTGCTTCATGTGGAGAACGCGCGCAACCGCAGCATCCTCGCCGCCGAGCAGTCGCTGGAGCTCCAGAGCGAGGGCCGCGGCTGGGCCCGCAACATGGTCAACCGGCTCTGCATCGACCTCCAGGGCCGGGTCAATCAGCCCTGCACCCGCGACAACACCAAGGAAGACTACATCACCCCGGTCGACCACCCCGTCACCGTGCGCCTCGTCGGCGCGGTGCCGGTCGGCGCCACCTGCGCCTGGTCGTTCGACGACGGCGACGGACCGCGACAATCGACCTTCGACTGCGCCGAACCGGTCAACCTGCGCGTCCGCTACGGCAAGCAGACGGTCGCGAGCGTCGACGTCTCCTCCGGCTCCGATCCGACCCAGCGCGTTCAGACCGAGATCCAGGTCCGCGACATCTTCGTCGCCGGCCTCGGCGACAGCATCGCCTCGGGTGAAGGCAATCCCGACCGGCCGCTGGCGCTGTCGGACGAAGGTTTCTGCTTCCGCTCCTATCTCGGCACCGCCGGCGCGCAGTACTACCGGCCGAGCCGCGCCAGCTATAAAGGCGGACGCGCCTGCGAGGCGCCGGATACGCTCGCCAACTGGCAGCGCTACGGCGCGCTCTGGTTCAACTCCCCCTGCCACCGCTCGCTCTACAGCTACCAGGCCCGCACCGCGCTGGCGCTCGCGGTGCGCTACACCCACGTCGCGGTGACCTTTCTGCCGCTCGCCTGCACCGGCGCCAGCATCGGCGACGGGCTGCTCGGCTCGCAGCGCGCCCGCGAATGCGCGCCCAGCAAGAACGGCAATTGCCAGACCAGCGTGAACGCGCAGGTCGCCGAGCTGCGCGAGGCGCTCACCGCGGCGAAAAAACGCCAGCCGGACCGCACGCTCGACCTCGTGCTGCTCTCGGTCGGTGCCAATGACGTCTACTTCTCCGGTCTCGTGGCCGACGTCATCGTCGACACCGCGACCGAGCGCGCGCTGTTCCGCCGCTCCGGCGTGATGGCGAGCGTCGACGAATCCCGCGATGCGCTCGCGCGCGAGCTGCCGCAGAATTTCGTCAAGCTGCGCGAGGCGCTGAAGCCGCTCGTCGGCGGCGACCTCTCGCATGTGGTCTATGTCTCCTACGCCAATCCGGCGCTCACAGACGGCGGCGTGCCCTGCCGCGGCGGCCGCGCCGGCTTCGACATTCATCCGTCGTTCAACGCCGACCCGCAGCGCCTCGCCCGCGTCTCGACCTTCGTCGACACCGAATTCCTGCCGCAGCTGAAGGGGCTCGCTACCTGCACCCGCGGCGCGCTGTGCCGCGATCCCGAAGCCGACCGCATGATCTTCGTCGATGCGCATCAGGCAGCGTTCGCCGATCACGGCTTCTGCGCCCATTCCGGCACCGATCCCGAATTCGACCGCACCTGCTTTGCCGAGAACGGCCAGAGCTTCAATCCGGACATCGTGACGGCGGCGAGCCAGCCGATGCTGTGCGGCCGCGGCGCCTCGGAGTATCGCGCCTATCTGCCGCGCGCCCGCTGGATCCGCGACGCCAACGACAGCTACTTCGCGGCGATGACCTACCCGCAAGGCCTGCCGGCCGCGAGCCAGCCGACCGACATCCACGACGCCACCTGGGGCGTGCTCTCCGCCGTCTATGGCGGCGCCGTGCATCCAAGCGCCGAAGGCCACGCCGCAATGGCGGATGCGGCGCTTCCCGCGGCGAGCGCCGTGCTCGGCCTCGATGCCGTGCCGCCGAGCGTGACGCGGGGATTTCTGCCGCAGCTATTGCCGAGCGCTCGGCAGTAGCGCACGGCGACATCGTAGCCCGGATGAGCGCAGCGACATCCGGGCCACTCTCCCCGCATATCGCTACGCTCATGCGGGCTACGCACCTTTCGCCACACCGTCATTGCGAGCGCAGCGAAGCAATCCAGAATCTTTCCGCGGATGGACTCTGGATTGCTTCGCTGCGCTCGCAATGACGTACTGAGAGTACGAAGACCCTCTCCCCGAGTCGTCCTGGCTTTCGCCAGGACGACGATTGAGGACATGGCGAGCGCGCTCACCATCCTCACGATCGTTCCCTCCCACCTGCCGTTCCATCAATCCAAAAACGGCATCGATCGATACTCCCTTCAACTTGGACACTTTGCCGCGCGCGCCTCTAGGAGTCGTGGTGAGGAAACATTTCGAGTTCTAAGGAGGCGCGTGATGAGCGCAGTGGTGTCCGCAGCGGACGTGAGGAGGTCTCGCGTCAGGCTGTTCATCGTGACCATGTTGTTCCTGGTCACGACCGTCAATTACGCCGACCGCGCCACGCTCTCGATCGCGGGCCCTGCGCTCTCCAAGGAGCTGCATCTCGATCCCGTCGCGATGGGCTACATCTTCTCGGCCTTCGGCTGGTCCTATGTCATCGCGCAGGTGCCGGGCGGCTGGCTGCTCGACCGCTACGGCTCGCGCCTCGTCTATGCCTTCAGCATCATCGTCTGGTCGCTGTTCACGATGATGCAGGGCTGGGTCGGCTTCTTCAGCGCCGGCACCGCCGTCCTGGTGCTGTTCGCATTGCGCTTCCTCGTCGGCATCGCGGAGGCGCCCTCCTTCCCCGCCAATGCCCGCATCGTCGCGGCGTGGTTTCCCGGCAATGAGCGCGGCACCGCGTCCGCCTTCTTCAACTCGGGACAGTATTTCGCCACCGTAATCTTCGCGCCGCTGATGGGCTGGATCGCACACGCTTACGGCTGGCGCTTCGTGTTCTTCGTGATGGGCGCCCTCGGCATCGTCATGGGCCTCGTCTGGATCAAGACCATCTACGGCCCGAAGGAGCATCCCGGGATCAACGAGGCCGAGTTCGACTACATCAAGGAAGGCGGCGCGCTGGTCGATCTCGACGCGCCCAAAGACGATTTGAAGCAAGAGCGCGTGCCGGACTCAGGCCCGAAATGGGACCACATCCGCCAACTGCTCGCCAACCGCATGATGCTCGGCGTCTATCTCGGCCAGTACTGCATCAACACGCTGACCTATTTCTTCCTGACCTGGTTCCCGGTCTACCTCGTCAAGGAGCGCGGACTGTCGATCCTGCAAGCCGGCTTCGTCGCGACGCTGCCGGCGCTGTGCGGCTTCATCGGCGGCGTGCTCGGCGGCGTCATCTCCGACGCCATCCTGCGCAAGACCGGATCGCTGACCATGGCGCGCAAGATCCCGATCGTCGGCGGCATGCTGCTGTCGATGTCCATCATCGCCTGCAACTATGTCGACGGACAGGCGCTGGTGGTCGGCTTCATGGCGCTCGCCTTCTTCGGCAAGGGCATCGGCGCGCTCGGCTGGGCTGTCGTCTCCGACACCTCGCCGAAGGAAGCCGGCGGCGTCTCCGGCGGCCTGTTCAACACCTTCGGAAACCTCTCCTCGATCACCACTCCGATCGTGATCGGCTACATCCTGGCCGCGACCGGCTCCTTCAACGGCGCGCTGGTGTTCGTAGGCCTCAATGCGCTGGTCGCCGCGTTCGCCTATCTCGTCGTGGTGGGCAAGATCGAGCGGGTGGTGCTCAAACGTTCCTCCTGAGGGCTCCCACGGGAGCTTGACCAGGCAACTCAACGGCGGCCCAAAAAGCCGCCGTCTTTGTTTTGGGGATGATCGATGCTAGAAGTGCCGGGGAAACGCCTTATTCATCTAAGGCATGTATCGATGTTCGACCTCAACCAGCTCCGCTGTTTCGTCACGGTGGCGGAGGAACTGCATTTCGGCCGCGCCGCCGCGCGACTGAACATGACCCAGCCGCCGCTCTCGCGGCAGATCCAGGTGCTCGAGCACATCATCGACGCGCCGCTGCTGGAGCGCACCAGCCGTTCGGTGCGCCTGACCCCGGCCGGCCGCAGCTTCCTGCCGGAGGCGCGGCGCATCCTGAAGCTTGCGGAAAGCGCCTCGCAGGTCGCCCGCCGCATCGCGCTCGGCAAGACCGGCTCGCTCAAGATCGGCTTTACGGCAGCGGCCGCCTACGGCTTCCTCCCCGAGCTCGTCGCGGCCTGCCGCGCCAAGCTGCCCGAAGTCGATTTCTCGCTGAAGGAGATGGTCTCCGGCGACCAGTTCGAGGCGCTCAGCTCCGGCCAGATCGACGCCGGCCTGCTCAGGCCGCCGATCGCGCGCCCCGAAGTGGCCAGCCGCCGCGTCGTCGCCGAGCCCCTGCTTGCCGCGATCCCGAAGAAGCACCCGCTGGCGAGCGCCGACAGCATCACCATCAAGGATTTCGACGATCAGCCCTTCGTGATGTATTCGCCCTATGAGAGCCGCTACTTCCACGATCTCCTGGTGGCGCTGTTCACCCGCGCCGACGTGCTGCCGCGCTATGTCCAGCATCTGAGCCAGATCCACTCGATCCTCGCCATGGTCCGTGCCGGCCTTGGCCTTGCCATCGTGCCGGCCGCAGCGGCGAGCCTGAAGATCTCCGACGTGCGGCTGCGCCCCCTGAAGCTGCGCACGCGCGTTCCCGTCGAGCTGTTCATGGTCTGGCGCCGCGACGACGAGAATCCGCTGCTGTCGGCGCTGGTCAAAATCGCAGGTGAGTTGTCCTCGGCGGAGATCATGGAAGATTGATGCTGATTTCGCATCAGTCGATATAGGCTTTGGCTTGGACGCGCATCGAACGGTCTCCTAAACCACGGCGCATGGACGCGCAGGCTTGCGTCCTCCACAACACGCAATTAGGGAGCCGCGCCCATGAGCAAGATGACCCCGCAGGAAATGGCCCAGAAGATCGGATCGGGCCTCCTGTCCTTCCCCGTCACGCCGTTCAAGGCGGATTACTCCTTCGACGAGGCGACCTACCGCGCCAACATGGACTGGCTGTGCGGCTATGATGTCGCAGGCCTCTTCGCCGCCGGCGGCACCGGCGAGTTCTTCTCGCTGACGCCGACCGAGGTTCCGCAAATCGTCAAGATCGCCGTCGAGGAGACCAAGGGCCGCGTGCCCGTGCTCGCCGGCACCGGCTATGGCACCGCGATCGCCCGCGAGATCGCTGTTGGCGCCGAGAAGGCCGGCGCCGACGGCCTGTTGCTGCTGCCGCCCTATCTCACCCATTCCGAGCAGGACGGCCTTGCCGCCCATGTCGAGGCGGTCTGCGCCGCCGTGAAGATCGGCGTCATCGTCTATAATCGCGACAATGCCATCCTCCAGCCCGACACGCTGGCCCGCCTCGCCGAGCGCTGCCCGAACCTCGTCGGCTACAAGGACGGCATCGGTGACATCGAGCTGATGACCCGCGTCTACACCAAGCTCGGCGACCGTCTCACCTATATCGGCGGCCTGCCGACCGCGGAAACCTTCGCGCTGCCCTATCTCGACATGGGCGTGACGACCTATTCCTCGGCCGTGTTCAACTTCGTGCCGGAATTCGCGACCAATTTCTACGCCGCCGTGCGCAAGCGCGATCACGCGACGATCCATGCCGGGCTGAAGGATTTCATCCTGCCGCTGATCGCGATCCGCAACCGCAAGAAGGGCTATGCGGTCTCGATCATCAAGGCCGGCATGAAGGTGATCGGCCGCGACTCCGGCCCGGTCCGCCCGCCGCTGACCGATCTCACCGAGCAGGAGATTGCGGAGCTCACCGCGCTGGTCAAGAACCTGCCCGCCATCCGATCGTCACAACAGGCTGCAGAATAACGACCGAACACAACAAGGAGGAGCGTGCGATGGCCCAGACGGAAATCTCTGGCGCACCGGTCGTCACGGCGATGCAGGTGATCCCGGTCGCGGGCCGCGACAGCATGCTCCTCAATCTGAGCGGCGCGCATGCGCCGTTCTTCACTCGCAACATCGTCATCCTCACCGACAATGCCGGCCACACCGGCGTCGGCGAGGTGCCGGGCGGGCAGAAGATCTGGCAGACGCTCCAGGACGCGCGCGATCTCGTCATCGGCAAGACCGTCGGCGCGATGAACAACATCCTCGCCGACGTCCGCGCGGCCTTCGCCGATCGCGACGCCGGCGGCCGCGGCAAGCAGACCTTCGACCTCCGCGTCATGATCCATGCGGTCACGGCGATCGAGTCTGCGCTGCTCGACCTGCTCGGCCAGCATCTCAACCTGCCGGTCGCCGCGCTGCTCGGCGAAGGCCAGCAGCGCAAGAGCGTCGAGACGCTCGGCTATCTCTTCTTCGTCGGCGATCGCCGCAAGTCCAGGCTCGACTATGTCAGCGGCGAGACCGGCAAGGCGGAATGGTTCAACCTCCGCCATCAGGAAGCGATGACGCCGCAGACCGTGGTGCGGCTCGCGGAGGCCACCCACGATCATTACGGCTTCGCCGACTTCAAGCTCAAGGGCGGTGTGCTCCGCGGCGAGCAGGAGATCGAGGCCGTCACCGCGATCGCCAGGCGCTTCCCCAACGCGCGTGTCACGCTGGACCCGAACGGCGCCTGGTCGCTCGACGAGGCTGTCAGCCTCTGCAAGGACATGCACGGCATCCTCGCCTATGCCGAGGACCCCTGCGGCGCCGAGGCCGGCTTCTCCGGCCGCGAGATCATGGCCGAGTTCCGCCGCGCCACGGGCCTGCCCACGGCGACCAACATGATCGCCACCGACTGGCGCCAGCTCTCCCACGCGCTGCGCCTGGGGGCGGTGGACATTCCGCTGGCCGATCCCCATTTCTGGACCATGCAAGGCTCGGTGCGCGTGGCCCAGACCTGCCGGGACATCGGCCTGACCTGGGGCTCGCACTCCAACAACCATTTCGACATTTCGCTCGCCATGTTCACCCATGTCGGCGCCGCGGCCCCGGGCAAGGTCACCGCGATCGACACCCACTGGATCTGGCAGGACGGCCAGGCGCTGACCAGGGAGCCGCTCCAGATCAAGGGCGGCAAGATCGCGGTCCCCGACAGGCCGGGCCTGGGTATCGAAATCGACAGGGCGGCCATCGACGCCGCGCATGACCTCTACAAGCAGCATGGACTCGGCGCCCGCGATGACGCTATTGCCATGCAGGACCTGATCCCTGGCTGGACGTTTGACGACAAGCGCCCGTGCCTCGTTCGCTAAGAAACTCTGGAGGAATATATGACAGCGATCCTGAAGAACTTCATCGGCGGCGAATGGGTCGACGGCTCCGGCGTCACGAAGAATATCAACCCCTCCAATACCAACGACCTCGTCGGCGAATACGCCAAGGCCGACAAGGCGCAGACCGAGAAGGCGATCGCAGCCGCCAAGGCCGCCTTCCCCGCCTGGGCGCAGTCGACGCCGCAGGTGCGCTACGACGCGCTGAACAAGATTTCTCTCGAGATCCTCTCGCGCAAGGAAGAGCTGGGCCGTCTGCTCGCCCGCGAGGAAGGCAAGACGCTGCCCGAAGGCATCGGCGAGGTCGCCCGCGCCGGCCAGATCTTTGCGTTCTTCGCCGGCGAAGCGCTGCGCCTAATCGGCGAGAAAGGTGCCTCGGTTCGTCCCGGCCTCGACGTCGAGCTCACCCGTGAGCCGATCGGCGTCGTCGGCATGATCACGCCCTGGAATTTCCCGATCGCGATCCCGGCCTGGAAGATCGCGCCCGCGCTCTGCTACGGCAACACTGTCGTGTTCAAGCCCGCCGAGCTGGTGCCGGGCTCCGCGCATGCGCTGTCCGAGATCATCACCCGCTCCGGCATTCCGGCCGGTGTCTTCAACCTCGTCGTCGGCTCCGGCTCCGTGGTCGGCCAGACCCTGCTCGATCATCCCGACGTCGCCGCGATCTCCTTCACCGGCTCGGTGCAGACCGGCCGCAAGATCGCGCAGGCCTGCGTGCTGTCGAATCCGATGAAGAAGTTCCAGCTCGAGATGGGCGGCAAGAATCCGCTGGTCGTGCTCGACGACGCGGACCTCAAGACCGCCGTCGAAGTCGCCGTCAACGGCTCCTACTTCTCGACCGGCCAGCGCTGCACCGCCTCCTCGCGCCTGATCGTCACCGAAGGCATCCACGACCGCTTCGTCGCCGCGATGGCCGAGCGCCTGAAGGGCCTGTCGGTGGACGACGCGCTCAAGGCCGGCGTGCATATCGGCCCCGTCGTCGACCAGAGCCAGCTCGACCAGGACCTGCGCTACATCAAGATCGGCCAGGACGAGGGCGCAAAGCTCGCCTTCGGCGGCGAGCTGCTCAAGCGCGAGACGCCCGGCCACTACCTCCAGCCGGCGCTGTTCACCGAAGCCAACAATAACATGCGCATCGCGCGTGAAGAAATCTTCGGCCCGGTCGCCGCCGTCATCCGCGCCAAGAACTACGAGGAGGCGCTCGCGATCTCGAACGACACCGAGTTCGGCCTCGCCTCCGGCATCTGCACCACCAGCCTGAAATACGCCTCGCACTACAAGCGCAACAGCGAGTCCGGCATGGTGATGGTCAACCTGCCGACCGCCGGCGTCGACTATCACGTGCCGTTCGGCGGCCGGAAGGGCTCGAGCTACGGCGCCCGCGAGCAGGGCTCCTATGCCCGCGAGTTCTACACGACGGTGAAGACCGCCTATACCTACCCGGGTTGATGGGCTGATATCGTAGACATCGTAGGGTGGGTTAGCGCAGCGTAACCCACCTCTTCTGCTTCCGCGGACAGAGACATTGGTGGGTTACGCTGCGCTAACCCACCCTACAAATCCCGGAGTCCTCGATGGACCAGGACGTCGCAGCGAAAGAGCAGCCCCGCTACATCAAGCTCAACGAGCGCGACAATGTCGCGATCGTGGTCAATGATTTCGGGCTTCCCGCCGGCTCCCGCTTTGCCTGCGGGCTGACGCTGCGCGCCTTCGTGCCGCAGGGGCACAAGACGGCGCTGGTCGACATCGCGCAGGATGCGCCGATCGTCCGCTATGGCGAGGTGATTGGCTACGCACTCTCGCCGATCCTGGCGGGTGAGTGGGTCGACGAGGCGCGCATCCGCATGCCGGAAGCCCCCGCCCTCGACAAGCTCGAAATCTCGACCGCCGTGCCCGCTCCGCTGCCGCCGCTCGAAGGCTTTACCTTCGAAGGCTTCCGCAATCCGGACGGCTCGGTCGGCACCAAGAACATCCTCGGCATCTCCTCCTCCGTGCAATGCGTCAAGGGCACAATGGAATATGCGGTGAAGCGCATCCGCGCCGAGCTGCTGCCGAAGTACCCGAACGTCGACGACGTCGTGCCGCTGACGCATGCCTATGGCTGCGGCGTCGCCATCAACGCGCCCGATGCGGTGGTGCCGATCCGCACGCTGCAGAACCTGGCGCTCAACCCGAATTTCGGCGGCGAGATTCTGGTCATCAGCTTGGGATGCGAAAAGCTCGCGCCCGAGCGGCTGGTGCCGGAAGGCATCAGCGACGCCATCGTCCGCATGCAGGACGAGGCCTTCGACGGCTTTGGCGCGATCGTCGATGCCATCATGACCCAGGCCGATGCACGCCTGAAAATCCTCAACAAGCGCACCCGCGAGACCTGCCCGGCCTCCGACCTCGTCATCGGCCTGCAATGCGGCGGCAGCGACGCGTTCTCCGGCGTCACCGCGAACCCCGCGGTCGGCTTCGCCGCCGACCTCCTGGTGCGCGCCGGCGCCACCGTGATGTTCTCCGAAGTGACCGAAGTGCGCGACGCCATCCAGCTCCTGACGCGGCGCGCGATCAACGAGGACGTCGGCCGCGCGCTGGTGCGCGAGATGGCCTGGTACGATTCTTATCTCGCCCGCGGCGGTGCCGATCGCAGCGCCAACACCACGCCCGGCAACAAGAAGGGCGGCCTCGCCAACATCGTCGAAAAATCACTGGGCTCGATCGTCAAGTCCGGCTCGTCCGCCATCACCGGCGTGCTCTCGCCCGGCGAGAAGGCGACGCAGAAGGGCATGCTGTTCGCGGCAACGCCCGCTTCCGACTTCATCTGCGGCACGCTCCAGCTCGCCTCCGGCATGACGCTGCAAGTGTTCACCACCGGCCGCGGCACGCCCTACGGCCTTGCGGCTGCGCCCGTGATCAAGGTCGCAACCCGCAGCGAGCTCGCGCGGCGCTGGAAGGACCTGATCGACTTCGATTCGGGCAGCATCGCCACCGGCGAGAAGACCATCGAGGAATGCGGCTGGGACCTGTTCCGCCTGATCCTCGACGTCGCCAGTGGCCGCACCAAACCGTGGTCGGACCGCTGGGGCATCCACAACGACCTCACGCTGTTCAATCCGGCGCCGGTGACCTGAGGGGTCACTGACTTTCCATCAGGTGCATGTCGCTCAGCGTGACCGGAAGGCTGCGCGTGATGAGATCCACAATCGCCGTGCGCAGCCGTTCCCCCGACGCCGGACCGTCAAACGTCTCGTCGACCGGCCCGCTCGGACCGGCGAGCCGCATGGTCCCGGTGTTGTCGAGCGGCGCGGCCGCCCGCTTCTCGATCACATCGAACGACTTGCCGTCGATCACGCGAACCTCGTAGAGCGCGTGGATCAGGCCGTAGTCTGCAAGCAGCGTCCGGTATTGGGCGAGCCCGATGCCCTCGACGTTGCGGCCGTTGCCCAGCTTGGATCTTGCCCTTGTGATCACGATGTAGGCATCCAGCCCCTGCGGAGCGACATCGGTGCGAACCAGCTCCTTGAACGGATCGCTGCGCAGCAGATTGACGGGCGCGACCGCCGAATCCCTGATCGCGGCAAACGCGGCGCGTCTGTAGCTCACGGCCTGCACGCGAAAGCGCGGGCTCAAGAGCTTCGTCGCCTGCTGGACGATCATCTCGTCGAGCCCCCAGGCGCTGATCGAGGCGCTCTGCCCGGTATTGCCGAGCGCGGTCAGCCCGGCCTGCGTCAGGCTCATCTCCTCGCCGATGGCCGAGACGATGCCGACGGTCTTGATCGCCTGGAGCCGGCTCGCGCGCGTCTCGAACGCCGCGGCGGCACTGAGGACGACGGAAGTGACCGCGAGGGCAATCCATAGAACAGCATGACGGCGCATGGCGACCTATCGAATCCTGAAGTCGAACGAATACGACGCGCCCAGGCCGATCGTGGTCTGGTTCGACGATCCCCGCAGCTTCACCAGCGGGCTGTCCGCGGCATCGCCGAGCAGCTTCTCGTATTCGACATAGGCATGGACCTCCCACTGGGGATTGATGCGATAGGAGATCTGGCTGCCGAAGCCGACCGAGTGCGCACCGCCCCTGGCATCGTACGTCGGCAGTCCCGACGCCAGCGCCTGCGTGGCATCGACGCCGAAATACGGTGCGGTCGCCTTGGTGCTTTTCCAGGTGAAACGCGGGCCGGCCGAGATCGTGAGCCTTTGGATCAGCGGCACGATGACGTCGGCGGAAACGTCGGCCACCGTGCCGGTATGGCCACCCACGCCCTGGCGCAGTTCGCTGCGCAGGCGCAGCCAGTCGACCGGATAATATTCGACGAAGCCGCCGAGCTCGTATGCGGCCTTGACGTCGCCAAGGCCTGTCAGCTCGGAATATTTGTCGCTCTTGCGCGAGGAAACGTATTTGAACGCAGGCCCGGCGCGAAAATTGCCGACGTCGAGCAGCGCAATGCTGGCGCTGTCGCGGGGCCCGCGAAACTGGTCGATCGATCCAGCACGGCGAATGGAGAAGATCGGGATCGGGCGGAATTTTCCGTTCTTCGACCCGACGAAGTCCGGCGTGTATTCGCCGCCGATGCCGACCATGACGGTCCAGTTGCCGGAGGGCGAGGGCAGCATCGGCAGGTCGAACGGCGGGGCCGGCAGCGTGAACGCGGTCTGCGCGGAGGCAGACTGAGGGATCGCCATGATCGCGCCGAGTACGGCAAGAAATGCGCTCAACAAGCTCTGCTGCGCGCTCGCCGCACGATTGAGAGCGGCTTCGTCAAAATGCTTCATTACGGGGCCCCGGACCGGCCCTGCTGGGCCTGGTCGACTGGTGTGGTTGGAGCCACAGCATGTGGTCCGGCAAAATTGCCCCAAGATTGCAGGGCGCAGGGCCACCGCCCCAATCCGTTCCCGGCGTGCGCCAGGTGCGCGGCCGGACCAACATTGCCCGAACATTGCCCGGGACAGGTTCACGCTCCTGACTCTGACCGCGCGTGCCGGCGAGCGCCTTCGTCCCTGCCTTTTATTCGCCAAGCTCGCTGCCTTAAAGGGAACCTCGCGCACGAACCGAAATGCCGGAATTCGGCCAGGGAGCGTCAAGGTCGGGGTTTTGTTGCCCCAGCAGAGTCAAGGACGACCCGCGTGCGCTCGCTCGTGATCGAAGACGAACCGCAGATCGGCGCCTATGTCAGCCGCCTGCTCGGGCAATTGCACGGCGTCGTCGACCTCGTCGGCTCGATTGCCGACGCCCGCCAGGCGCTGGACAATTTCAAATACGATCTCGCCATCGTCGACCGCATGCTGCCGGACGGCGATGCGCTTGAGGTGGTCACGGCGCTGAGCCGGTCGCCGGAACGCCCCGCCATCATCATGCTGACGTCCAAGGACGCCAAGGAGGATGTCGTCGACGGCCTCAATTGCGGCGCCGACGACTATCTCGGCAAGCCGTTCGAGCCGCAGGAGCTGATCGCGCGGGTGCGCGCCGTCTTGCGGCGGCCTCGCCTGCTCGCACCCGCGGTGCTGTCGCTCGGCAATGTCGAGCTGCATCTCGGCAGCAACGAAGCGGTGGTCGCCGACACCAAAATCCTGCTGCGGCGGCGCGAGGCGCTGATCCTCGGAGCTCTCCTTATGCGCCGCGACCGCGTGATCACCCGCACCGCCCTGATCGAGGAGATCTACGGCTTCGACGACGAGATCGAATCCAACACGCTCGAAGCGCAGGTCTCGCGCCTGAGGAAGAAACTGGCCGCGCTCGGCGGCGACGTCGAGATCCGCAGCATGCGGGGCATCGGCTACATCCTGCGGCTGGCAACACCGCGATGACGTCGATCGCCCGGACTTTTGCGCTGTCGCTCGGCATCGCCGCAACGACGATTTTCCTGATCATGCTCGGCCTCTTCATCTGGCGCTATCCGATGGAGGAGCGCGAGTTCAGGGCTTGCCGGGTCGTGGCCGCCGTTCTCGACCGCGCCACCAATATCGAAGGGCAGAACCTCACGGTGCGCCCGACGCGCGCCCTCGAAGAGCTGAAGGCGGACAGCCCGAACCTCTGGTACGTCGTGTCCGCAGGCGAGCTGGTCAGCGAGTACGGTAGCGAACGCCGGCCGGACCTCCCCTTCGCGTTTCCCTATCACGGGCCCGTCGGCTCATCGGTCTTCAGCACGCTCGACCAGAAGAGCACCTTCTGCCTCGCCGTCGTGCAAAGGGGTTCGCTGCAGCTCGCGATGATGGTCGGCGAGCCTCAAGTCCGTTTCGGCCGGCTTGCAAGAAACTTTCTCATCCGCAGTGTCTTTTCGATCATGCTGCTGGCGCTGGCCTTTGCCGCGACCGTTGCCGTCGGCGCGGCGCTGGCCGCGCGTTTCGTCTCGCGCGGCATCGAACGTGTCGCGCTTCGCGCGCTCGCGATCGACCCTGCAGCGCCGCAAGGTCTGATCTCGCTGTGCGAGGTCCCCCGCGAGCTGAAGCCGCTGGTCGAGGCGCTCAACCGCGCCTTCGGCGAGATCGACGCCTATATCAGGATGCAGCGCCGCTTTCTCGGCAATGCCGCCCATCAGCTCCGCACGCCGCTCACGCTGCTGCGCGCGAAGATCGACGATGTGCCCGATCCGGCCCTGAAGATCGAGCTGGTGCGGGACGTCCGCCGCCTCACCTCGCTGGTCTCCGCCATGCTCGACCTCGCGCGCCTGCAAAATCACGCGATCGAGAAGCGGCCGATCGATCTTGCCGGGATCACGCTGGACGTGCTGGCCGATTTCGGTCCGTCCGCGCTGGACGCCGGCATAGAGCTTGCGCTGGAGCGGGCCGGCCAGGGACCGTTCCTGGTGCAGGGCGTGGACGCCGCCATTCGCAGCGCGCTCGCCAATCTCGTCGGCAACGCGCTCATCCACGCCCGTGGCGCGCGGCGCATTGTCGCCACCGTCGGCCGCGACAGCATCTCGATCGACGATGACGGCGTAGGTCTGCCCGGCGGCGCGGAGCACAAGCTGCTGGAGCCGTTTCAGACCGGCAACAGCGCAGGCGACGGCGCCGGCCTCGGCCTGTCGATTGTCCGCGAGATCATGGCCGCCCACGGCGGCGAGCTGGTCATCTCCTCCGAGCCCGGCCGCGGCACGACGATGCGCCTGTGCTTTCCTGCAGCCACCGCGCCGGTCAAATCTCCGCAGCTTGATCTGCAAGCGCGCTAGGCGAGGCGCATCGGCTCTTCCCGCGAAACCGTCCGGAAACATTGGCGCGAAAAACTTCTTCCTCGTTTCGTCCCTTCGCATCAAGCAACCAATATATTCGCCGAAGGCGACAGGAATGTTCGCACACAAGCGAACCTGTTGCGGCATCGATGCGACCAATCCTCCGATTGCCATCTTCCACGGAGATTTTCCAATGCGTGTTCTCTCGATGATTGTCATTGCCGGCGCGATGATTGCGAGCTCGGCCGGGGCGCTCGCCGGCGAGCTTCCCTCTTACGAAATGAAGTCGTTTCCGATCTCGGCAACGCAGGTGCAGGTGCTCGGCGGCGCAGGCGTCGAGGAGCAGTCGGCAGCGCCCACGATGACCGTCGCCGGCATGCCCGCCTCGCCCGCGCAAGTCTCGGTGCTGTCGCCGCGCGTCAAGCGGCTCGCCAGCGCGGGTTCGGAGAGCGAGGCGCGCTAAGCGTCCGTCACCCGACAACGATCGCATCGTGTGCGCTGAAGTTTCCACAACGTCATGGCCGGGGCCCGTCCCGGCCATCCACGTCTTGCCCGGGCCACGAAGAACGTGGATGCCCGTGACCAGCCCGGGCCTAACGAACTCTTCCGCGCCGTCAGGAATCCGGCGCTCGCACGCTTCTACGTCATGCTGCCCGGCATGAAGCAGCGCACATGCGGATGGCCGTCGATATAGTGCTTCCACACCATGGTGCGGCCGATCTTGTTCGGCTCGGTGATCACGGCACCGTCCGGCACGACCACCCATTCGTCGTCGAGATGCACACGGTAACGCCCCTTGTCGGATTCCCAATCGACATCGGCGACCACGTAGCCGTCGGCATCCGAGCAGCATTGTCCGTATTCGCTGCGCAGGCTTTCGAACCAGGGCTTGAGGGGCGAGTTGGCGTAGCGGCCGTCGTCGCGCGCCAGCGCCGAGGTCGCAAGCGGCGCCATCAGCCCCAGCAGCGCCGCCGCACATAGTCTTGCAAGTCGCATGTCGTCTCCGCGGATCGCAATCAGCGCCGCTAGGGACAGACGCCGCCGTCCGCCTTCCGCACGGTGGCGGCAGGCGTGGAGACGGCGACTCGCTCCCCAGCGGCTTTGCGACAGCTATGCAAATCCGGCGCCAACGCGCATTCCGGGGAACTACTGCCGCAGGCTGTTGTGTGCACATTCCACATGTTCAGCGCACCAGCGATCTGCCGCAGCCATTCTGGAGGCTTTCCTTGTCGCGCCGGGACGTGTAGGAACGTTGCCGCGAACTTTATCGCATTGCTTAAACGACTGTTTCAATTAGAGAAATCGGGTGTTGGCGTGACAGGCCTTGGACCGTCAGCGCTATGAGTTCGAGAGAGTTGCTCCCTGGCCAGCAGGACGCGACCGATTTGCCCGCAAACGAGGTGCAGTTTGCGCTGGTGATTTCGCGCATGCTCGAGACGGTGAAGGACGATCCGGAGTTCAGGCGGCAGCTCGTCTACGATCTTGCCCGTTACAAGCTCCAGGAGCAGTTCACCTACGCCGACGCCAAGAACATCGACCAGATGAAGCGGGCGCTCGAGGTCGCAATCGAGGAGGTCGAGAAGTTCTCGCGTGAAGAGGCGCCGCTGGAGCGGTTGCCGCAACATCAACTCACATCGTCGAAGGCAAGTGAGACAAGCGGCCCATTTCTGTCCGCCGACGCTCCGGTCCTGCGATCGGGGATCGAGACATCCAGGCGGCCTGCGATCTCAGGCCCGCTCTGGCCCGTGATCAAGCGGACAGGGGCCATCCTGCTTGCCGCCGGCGCCATCGTTCTTCTCATCTCGCAGCGAGACCATATCGCCGCGCTGCGCCGGCTGGTTTCGTCGCAGGCCCAGGAGATCGCGCTGGTCCCGTCCAAACCGGAGACGACGATCACGGTCAGCAAGCCGGAAATGGTGACCGCCGTCGCGCCGCCGGCGAAACCGGCGCGCGTGCTTCCGACCGACTACGGCATCTACGCCTTGATCGACGACAAGTCGCTGGCGGAGTTGAATGCGACCGGCGTCATGGCGCCGGACATGCGCGTCGCGATTTCACTGGAGTTCAAGAAGCCCGACCGGCCGCACCTGCCGAACGGCCGCGTCAAATTCATCGTGTTCCGCCGCGACGTCGCACACGCGATTCCCGAACGCGTCGAGGTTCGGGTCGTGGCGAAGATCGCCAGAGAGTTTTCGACCGACGCCGCAGGCAAGAGCTTGAGTGGCGGAGACGACGTCGGCGTCATCCGCAATTTCGCCTATCCGTTCCGGGTGTCGCCGATTCCCGGGACACCCGAGATGCACGAGCTTCACACTGGCGATTCAGAGCTCGAACTTCCGCCGGGACATTACGTCCTGAGCCTGGGCACGCAGGCCTATTACTTCCAGGTCGACGGCGAGATCACCGATCCCCGGCAATGCCTCGAGCGGGTCGTCGCCGGCAACGGCACCTTCTATGCGCCGTGCAAGAAGGCGCGGACGTACTAGCGTGCCTCGCCATTGAGGTACCGTCACCCCCGCGCAACGGCGAAGCCGTTGTCGCTGGAGGTGCGAGCCGCGGTGCGCAGCAGCGCGAGCGAGCCTCGAAGGGCGACGGCCCTGCTGCATCTCGGCCGTGCATCCTTCGAGGCTCGCCCCACGATGCATTCGCATCGCAGGGCTCGCACCTCAGGATGACGGGACTACCGTTCGCAAAAATGCAATGGGGGTGGAACTGAGAGTGCTGCAGCCTACTGCTTCGGCGCTGGCGCCATCATTGCGCCGCCCTTCTTCGCCGCGGGCGCCGGCTTCGTCGTCGCGGCGGTCGCCTGTGCGGGCAGATATTTGGCGACGATGGCGGGATCGACCTGTGCGATGTTGGCGTCTGGCAGGCGCGTCCAGGTCTCGTCCTTGCCGAACAGGGAGATGCCGAGGAAGCCGCGCATGGTCAGGGTCTGGCCATCGGGGCTCACCGTCATCTTGGCCTTCCAGATATTGCCGTCGCGCGGATTGACCACGTTGCCGCCATCATATTTCAACCCGTCGCGCTTCATGTCGCGGATGAAGGAAAGGCCGAGCACCGGGGCGTTCTTGCGGTCGTCCGTGCACTTCGCGCAGACCTCGTTCGGATCGTCGCCGGGGCGCGGGAACGTCTTGGCGATCACACCTTCGAACACACCGTTGTGGTCGATGAAGAGGAACCATCCCACCGTCTTGCCGTCCTCAACCTTCTGCCAGAGTCCCGCGGCGGTTGGCTGGGCCGACGTCGCAACCGGGGCTTGCGCCGCAGCCGGGCTCACCGCGCCGAGCGACAGCGCGAGCGTGAGGAGCGAGAGCAGCCGAAAGCTGGAAAACGGATTCCGCATTATGATCACCTTGCTATTCCACGACTGGAATGGCCGCAGACTACGGCGATTTCGCGAACGGTTCCACCACCAGAAACATGGGGCATCGCCCTTCCGCCCCGCTCGCGGTCAGCTAACCCCGAGCTTCTTTTGCAGACTGGAGGACGAGGTCGTGTACTGGAACACGAGGCGCTTCTCCGGATAGACGTAGTGATGGGCTTTTTGCGACATCAGCGCACCCTCGTGGAAGCCGCACAGGATCAGCTTGAGCTTGCCGGGATAGGTGTTGATGTCGCCGATGGCGAAGATGCCTGATACGTTGGTCTCGAACGCGGATGTCTCGACCGGCACCAGATTGTTCTCCAGCGCAATGCCCCAGTTCGCGACCGGACCGAGCTTCATGGTCAGCCCGAAGAACGGCAGCATGGTGTCGCAGGCGATTTCGGTGACGTTGTTGTCGTTGCCCTTGATCGTCGCACCGGTCAGCCTGCCCTCAGTGCCGGCCAGCGAGGTGACCTGGCCGAGCCGGAGATCCATCTTGCCGCCTGCGACCAGCGCGCGCATCTGCTCGACGCTGTGAGGAGCTGCGCGAAATTCGTCGCGACGGTGCAGAAGCGTGATGCGCTTGGCCACCGGATGCAGATTGAGCGTCCAGTCGAGCGCGGAATCGCCACCGCCGACGATCAGCACGTTCTTGTCGCGGAACGTCTCCATCTTGCGCACGGCGTAATGCACCGAAGTGCCTTCATAGGCTTCGATGCCCGGCACCGGCGGACGCTTGGGCTGGAACGAGCCGCCGCCTGCCGCGATCACCAGCACCTTGCATTCGAACACCTTGCCGGCGTCGGTGGTGCAGCGAAATGCGGGATCGCCGATCTTCTCCACCGTCTCGACCATCTCGCCGAGATGGAAGGTCGGATGGAACGGCTTGATCTGCTCCATCAGCGCGTCGGTGAGCCCCTGCCCCGAAACATGCGGAATGCCGGGAATGTCGTAGATCGGCTTTTCCGGATAGAGCTCGGCGCACTGGCCGCCGACCTTGTCGAGGATGTCGACGAAATGCACCTTCATGTCGAGAAGGCCGAGCTCGAAGGCGGCGAACAGACCGCAGGGGCCGGCGCCAATAATCAGCACATCGGTTTTGATCACGTCGCTCATGTCGTCTCTTTATCGGTCGTTATCGGTTGGACGGCGCCCTTTTTGGGCCGAGGTGACCCTGCCTGTCTAGCCAACGGGGATGGATCAGGGAAGGCATAAAAGCGGGAGCGCCCCGCAGCCGCGCCCACTTGCCGGGTCAAAATAACTGGGCTGTAACGAGGTTGGATATGACGGAGATCAACCGGTGAACGCACCAAGCCGCCTCGACACGACGCCGCGCCTCGAGGACTACCCCTACCGCCTCAGCGACAACGTCCGCTTCGGTGATCTCGACCCGAACCAGCACGTCAACAACGCGGTCTACGCCACCTATTTCGAGACCGGCCGCGTCACGCTGATGAAGAGCCCGGACTACGGGCTGACGCCGCCGGGCCTCGCCTGGATCATGGTGCGGCTCGACATCCATTTCCGCGCCGAGCTGCACTGGCCGAACACGATCGAGCTCGGTCTCGGCGTGGTGAAACTGGGACGGACGTCAGTGACCTTCGAGCAGGTCGTGTTCTCGCAGGGAAGATGCGTCGCCTCGGCGACGTCGGTCGGTGTCATGCTCGACGAGGCGACGCGGCGTCCGGCGCCGCTGACCGCGGAGATCGTCGAGAAGCTCAAACCCTGGCACAAGCGCGGCATCGAGGTCGCGCCGCCGAGCATTTGACCGGGTGGGACGGTTGGATCAGGCCTGACGTTCCGGCGTCGCCACCACGAGACCGTCGAGATCGTCGCTCACCTTGATCTGGCAGGACAGGCGCGAGTTCGGGCGCACGTCGAAACCGAAGTCGAGCATGTCCTCTTCCATCGGCGTCGGGCTGCCGACCTTCTCGCGCCAGGCTTCGTCGACATAGACATGGCAGGTCGCGCAGGCACATGCGCCGCCGCATTCGGCCTCGATGCCGGGGACGCTGTTGCGGATGGCGGCTTCCATCACGGTTGCGCCGTTCTCGATTTCCACCGTACGGGTTTCGCCCTTGTGGTCGACAAAGTGAATCTTGGCCATGTGTGCTCGTGCTGCCGCGATGTTGGGAATGAAGGAGGGTCCGGGCTGTCCTATAACGGGTCGGTTAGCCCGGCGCCATAGCGTTTTGATGCGAGGTGGATCCCGATTCGCGTGCAGAAAACGCGTCAAAATAAGCGACTAGAGACACCGCCGTTTGCGGGGTTGCCGGCCTAGTGCTTCAGGATCGCCTCGATGGCGGCGCGGGCCTCGGCCACGGCCTCCTTCAGCGCGGCGAAGGCGGGAAGCCGGTCGTGGCCGGTCCGGATCGCGGTCTCCAGGTGAGCGGCGGCATCCGCTACGGCAAAGGCGCCGATTCCGCGGGCCGAGCCCTTGAGCTTGTGCGCGAGGGCGCCGGCCTCGGCCGGCAAATTGGTCATCGCGGCGAGCAGACGAACCGCCTGCTCGGCAAACATCGCCAGCACTTCCTGTTCCAGCTCGGCGTCGCCGAGCGTCATGCGGGAGAGGTGGTCGAGATCGAGCGGGCTGTCGACGGGCGCAAGCGGGGGCGAGGGCATCCATTCCATCCGTTGCAGTTCAGGCGTCATGGCGCAGGCCCCGGCATCGCGCGACGGTTCCGCCGGTTCGGCGGTGCGGTTCCTCCCACCCAAGCATGGAAATGGTTAACGAAATGTTTGGGCCGCCTTACGCAAATCCGCCCGTTTTTTGACGAAAAGTTGCCGCAATCGGCCGAGTTCCGTGGAGAATTCCATTTATTGCTAAGGCGTTACGGCGCGATCCTGTTAACGATGATTAAGATTGTCTTAATCGCAGGCATTTCATTCGCGACGCTCTGCCAATAGGATGTTGCAGAAATTGGCGGACAAGCCGTCCGGGTGGGGACGGCTCGAAGATCCGCGCAAGCGGCATGATCCGGTCTGTGGGCTTGCGTAGCGCGCGGGGCTCGCGGGGGGACGCGTACAAGTAACGAGGGCTCGGACTGAACATGGCGAACACTCCGAAAAAGGTCAAAGACCCGACAGAAGTTGCGCTTTCTGCGATCCAGGAAGCCCTGAACATCAGCGACACCGCTGCGGACACCAGCCGCAACGCCTCGATGCGCAACGAAACGGCGCCTTCGGTGGCTCCCCCGCCTCCCCCGATCTTTGACGAGCCGACCTTCGAGCCGCGCCCTGCGGCCAACGAACGTGCCTCGTTCGAGCCGATCGAGGAGCCGCGTTCCTCGCGCCGGGCCGCCAATGACGATCGCGAGACCATCGGCCAGTTGCTCCAGGCGCTTCAGAAGGGCCGCCCTGCCCGCAGCGTCTATACCTTCGCCACCATCTTCGCTGGCGTCTGGCTCGCCGCCTGCGCCGCGCTGACCGTCGGCTTCCTGCCTTCGATCCAGGCCGCCATGGGCCAGAGCGGCGGCGTGCTCGTCATCGCCGGCCTGATCGCGATGTTCTTCGCGCCGATCATGCTGTTCTACTTCCTCGCGAGCCTGGTCTGGCGCGGCCAGGAAATGCGCATGATCGCGCAGGCGATGGCGCAGGTCGCGATCCGCTTCTCCGAGCCCGAGGGCTCGGCCTCCGATTCCATGGTCACCGTCGGTCAGGCCATCCGCCGCGAGGTCGCAGCGATGGGCGACGGCATCGAGCGCGCGATTGCGCGCGCCGGCGAGCTCGAGACGCTGGTCGCCAACGAGGTCGCAGCGCTCGAACGCGCCTATTCCGACAACGAAGTGCGCATCCGCGCCCTGCTCCAGGACATCGCGCATCAGCGCGACAACCTGGTCGGCCAGGCCGAGCAGGTCCGCAGCGCCATCTCCGGCGTGCAGATCGACCTGCGCCACGACATCGCGCTGATCTCGGATGCGATCGCCTCGCGCGTCGACGAGGTCGCCAAGAGCATCACCGGCGCGCTCGAAGAGCGCGGCGCCCATATCACCGGCGCCCTGAGCAATGCCGGCGACAACATGATCCTCGCGCTCGGCGAGCGCGGCGGCGACCTGCTCGACCGCCTCGAGGAAGCCAGCAACGAGACCACGCGCGCCGTGCTCGACGCCAGCGAGCGGCTGACCACCAGCCTCAACTTCAAGACCGGCCACGTCCACGACGAGTTCGTCGACCTCGCCGACCGCGTCCACGAGATGCTGAACGAGCGCATCGACCGCATCACCGGCGAGTTCGAGCAGCGCTCCGCCGCGATCGTCGACGGCATCTCCGAGCGCACCGAGCAGGTGCACGATAGCCTGAAGAATTCGTCGGACTCCCTGCTGCTCGAGCTCGAGCTGCGCTCCAGCGACATCTCCGCCAAGATCGACGACGCCGGCCACCGGCTCGCCAACCAGATCATGACCTCCGGCGACAAGGCGAGCGAGGCGCTCGACGCCACCGTCAACACCCTCGTCGCCAAGGTCGTCAGCCAGACCGAGACCGCGCACGACTCGCTGTCGCTCCAGATGAGCGCGTTCGACGAACTGGTGAAGAACCAGGGCACCGAGCTGGTCGAGAAGTTCGCCCGCGACTCCGGCACGCTGGGCGCGCTGATCACCCGTCACATCTCCGAGTTCGACCGCACCGTGAAGACGTTCGGCGGCGAAGTCGTCGAGCGGATGGGCCAGCGCACGCAGGACATCGCCGAGACGCTGAAGACCTATGTCGACAATTTCGACACCCGCTTCACCTCGAACGGCGGCCAGATCACGGCCGTGCTCGACCAGCGCCTGATGCAGTTCGAGACCACGGTCGGCGAACGCGTCACCAACCTCGATGCCTCGCTGAACAGCAAGATCGCCAGCCTCGACAGCACGATCGACGGCCACATCAAGACCTTCGACGCGCAGCTCGGCGGCCGTGTCGCCGCGCTCGAACAGTCGTTCGACACCCGCGCCAGGTCCGTCACCGAGACCATCGACGGGCGTCTCAACACGCTCGCCACGTCGCTGACCGACGGTGCCGCGCAGGCGATCCAGTCGATCGACTCCCGTCTCACTCATCTCACGACGTCGCTGACCGGAGGCGCCTCGCAGGCGCTCGAGTCCATCGACTCCCGCCTCACCAGCCTCACGACGTCGCTGACCGACGGCGCCTCCCAGACGATCCAGACGATCGATACGCGCCTGACGCACCTCACGACGACGCTCACCGGCGGCGCCTCGCAGGCGCTCGAGTCCATCGACTCCCGCCTCACCTACCTGACCACCGCGGTGACGAACGGAGCCTCGCAGGCCGTGCAGTCGATCGACACGCGCCTCACGCTCCTGACCTCGACGCTCACCGACGGCACCGCGCAGGCGATCGAGGCGGTCGACCGCCGCATCACCGGCGTCGCCGAGATCATCGACGGCCGCAGCATGCATCTGACCGACACGGTCACGGCGCGCTTCCAGGACATCCAGCAGGCCATCGAGACCAAGGTCGGCTCGGTCGCCAGCGACATCGACGTGCGCGTGGCGCAGTTCGAGGACCTGCTCGGCTCGCGCGTCGAGGCCGTCGCCGGCCGCATCGAGAGCAGCGGCCGCCAGGCCAGCGAGGACATGATGTCCCGCGCCGAGATGATCTCGACCGCGATCCGCTCGCATGTCGAGGACGCCGAGCGCTCGCTCACCAACCTCGTCGTCAACACCAGCGAGACCATCCAGACCGGGGCGCGCACCGCCCAGCAGTCGCTGATGACGGTCTCCTCCGACGTCAACGCCCAGCTCAAGATGACCTCCTCCGAGGTCGAGCGCGCGCTGACCGCGGTCGGCACCGGTGCCGCGAACTCGATCCTGACCAGCGCCCGCGAAGCGCAGTCGACGCTGGTTGCCGCCTCGGGCGATGCCTCCAACCAGATCAAGGGGCTCGCGGCCGACGTCGAACGCACGCTGTCGGCGGCCGGTTCTGCGACCGCGGCCTCGATCCTGGCCGGCGCCCGCGAGGTGCAGACCACGCTCGTCACCGCATCTTCGGACGCGGCCAACCACGTCAAGACGCTCACCGCCGACGTGCAGCGCTCGCTGTCGATGGCCGGCGCCACCACGGCGGAATCCATCACCGCCGGCGCCCGCGATGCGCAGAGCACGCTGATCGCGGCCTCGAGCGAGACCGCCAACCAGATCAAGGCACTGTCCTCGGATGTGCAGCGTTCGCTCTCGATGGCGGGCACCGCGACGGCCGAGACCATCACGACCGGCGCCCGCGAGGCGCAGAACACCCTGGTCACGGCATCCTCGGATGCGGCGAGCCAGGTCAAGTCGCTCGCGGCCGAAGTGCATCGTTCGCTCTCGCAGGTCGGCCAGTCGACCGCCGAGACGATCACGACCAGCGCCCGCGACGCCCAGAGCACCCTGCTCGCGGTCTCGGCCGAACAGACCAGCCAGGTCCGTTCGCTCGCGGCCGAGATGCAGCGCGCGCTGGCGACCGCCGGCGGCGCCACCATCGAGGCGCTCACCAGCGGCGTGCGCGAGGCCCAGGGCACGCTGATCTCCGCTTCGACGGACGCGGCAGGCCAGATCAAGTCGCTGACCACGGACATCGAGCGCACGCTGACCGCGGTCGGCGCCGACACCGCCTCGACCATCCTCAACAGCGCGCGTGAGGCCCAGACCTCGCTGACCTCGACCTCGGCGGATGCCGCGAGCCAGATCCGCACGATCTCGACCGAGATCGAGCGTGCACTGAGCGCGGCCACCGCGAACGCGACCAACGACATCCAGACCAGCGCGCTCAACGCCCAGAACGCGCTGATCTCCGCCTCCAACGAGGCGAGCTCGCGGGTCAAGTCGAGCTCGGCCGACGTCGAGCGCTCGGTGCTCGCCGCCAGCAGCAGCTTCGGCCAGGCCATGACCGGCAAGACCGACGAGATCGTCACCTATGTGCAGCAGCAGGCCGACCGTCTGTCGAACATGATCGACGCCAAGCGCGGCGCCCTGGTCGATGCGATCGGCTCCAAGACCAGCCAGCTCACGCTCGACATCGACCGCGTCACCTCGGACGCGCTGAAGTCGATCGAGACGCGCGGCCATGCGTTCTCGCAGACCATGATGGGCAACGGCTCGGAAGTCGCCCGCACCATCAACGCGGCGAGCGAGATCGCCACCGGCGCGGTCGGCAAGTCGCTCAAGGACCTCGAGCAGGCCTCGCGTGCGGCGATCGACCAGTCGCGCCAGGTCTCGATCGCGGCCGTCACCGAGATGCAGGAGACCAGCAAGATCCTGCGTACCGACACGGTCGCCCTGTTCGAGCGTCTGCGCGAAGGCAACATCCTCCTCCAGGAGGTGCTGACCGGTGCGCACGACAACCTCAACTCGCTGGAGCGGGCGCTGGTGACCCGTGTTGCCGACTTCGTCTCGGCGATGAACGACGTCACCTCGCGCAACGGCGCTGCGACGCAGAACCTGGAAGACCAGCTCAACGTCTTCAACACGAAGACCACGCGGGCGCTCCAAGATCTCGGCGAGCTGTCGACCCAGTTCGACGCGCACGGCAAGGCGCTCGTCGAAGCCGCCCAGGTCGTCGAGGTGAGCAACAAGAACACCACCGCCTCGCTCGCCGAACGCAAGCAGGCGCTGGAATCGCTCGTCACCACGATCGACCTGCGCACGGCCGATCTAGACCAGCGCCTGTCGCGCTTCACCGGCCTGCTCGATGAATCGCTGGCCGCGGCCGAAGAGCGTGCCCGCGACATCGCCCGCGTCGTCGCGGAGACCGCCGGCGCAGGTTCCGCCGCAATCACCCGCCAGTTCGAGGCGGTGCGCGCGGCATCCGAGGAAGAGCACCGGCAGACCCTCGACGCCATGCACGACATCTACCGCCAGACCACGGACGAGGCGGATGCGATGTTCAAGCAGTCGACGGAGAAGTTCTCCAACCTCGTCTCCAGCATGAAGCAGATGGCCTTCGAGATGCACAACGAGCTCGAAGCCACCCGCAACGAGCTGCGCCGCGGCGTGCTCGAGATGCCGCAGGAGGCCGCCGAGAGCACTGCGCAGATGCGCAAGGTGATCGTCGACCAGATCGAGGCCCTCGCCGAGCTCAACCGCATCGTGGCCCAGCATGGCCGCGGCCTCGACGTCTCGACGGCGGGCCGCGCCAGCGTGCAGCGCCAGGAAGAGCCGATGCTGGCGGCCGTCGGCGCGCGCAGCACCGAGACCCGCACCCGCGACACCGGCAGCGCCTCGACGCTGCCGCCGCCGGACCTCGGCATGCCGGCCACTTCGCGCCGCACCGAAGCTCCGCCGGTTGCACCTGGCGGCAACGACCAGGGCCGCGACGGCTGGCTGTCGGATCTCTTGAACCGTACGGACGCCAACCAGGGCGCTCCGACCGGCCGCGAGGCCCCGCGCGGCCGCCCAGCTGCACCGGCTGCGCAGCCGCAGGCTCCGCAAGGCAGCAGCAATCCGCTGGAATCGCTGTCGCTCGACATCGGCCGGCTGATGGACCGCAACCTCGCCGCCGAGATGTGGGACCGCTACCAGCGCGGCGAGAACAAAGCCTTCACCAAGCGCCTCTACACGCCCGCCGGCCAGAAGGCCTTCGACGAGGTCGCCCGCAAATATCGCGCCGACCGCAACTTCAAGGGCACGGTGGACCGCTATGTCGCGGAGTTCGAACGCCTGCTCGACGAAGTCGCCCGCGACGGCCGCGGCCCGCAGGAGCTACGCAGCCACCTGACCTCGGAGACGGGCCTCGTCTACACCCTGCTCGCGCACAGCGCGGGACGGCTTGGGTAAGACAGAGCTCGCGAATGGCGAGTAGCGAATAGCGAATGAAAACGGAGGCCTTACGGCCTCCGTTTTTGCTTTGGGGCGTCATCGCGCCAGCAGTTCACTTCGCATCGGGAAATTGCGGCGTTCCTACAAGCACCGTCATTGCGAGGAGCTCTTGCGACGAAGCAATCCAGACTGCTTCCTGAGAGGCAGTCTGGATTGCTTCGCTACGCTCGCAATGACGGATGGAGAAAGGACGCGCCCCACTCTCGTCCCGTGCCCCGGACGCAGCGCAGCGCCCCTTCGGCGGTGCGCTGCGGAGCCGGGGCCCATATCGCGGCATTGGTCCGTGTTGCCTTCTGGGTCCCGGCTCTGCGCAGCAGCGCCAAGGCGCTGCAGCGCGTCCGGGACACGAGACCTGGCGCTAGGACCAGGTGGCCCGCTACTGCCGCTTGCGCTCGCTCGCCGCCGGCTTCGGCGGCTCGGGCGGCGGAGCGGCGGCTGGCGCGCTGTTGCTGGCACCGAACAGCACGCGGGTCGGGTTGCGGTCGAAATTGTTCACGGCGCGGCTGATGTCGCCGAGGGTGCGGCGGCCGTCCGTGATCAGCAATCCGGAGCGCTTGTCGAAATCATCAGCGAGTTCGCGGATCGACTTCACCGCCTGGAACAGCTCGCCGCCGTCCCTGCCGCCGGCGAGCGTGTTGAGGCCAAGCATGAGGCTGTCGGCCTTGAGCATCACGCCGTCGACCTTGGCCATCACGCCGTCGATCTTCTCGGAGTTGCGCGCCAGCGAGTTGGTGAAGGTCTCGAGGTTCTTGAGCGAGTTCTTCACCGATTCCTGATTGTCGGCGACGATCTTGTTGATGTTCTGGAGCGTGCCGCGGATCGCCTCGGTGACGTCCTGGAGCTTGTTGGGATCGGCGGTCAGCGTCGGGATGCCGTCCTCGTCGAGCGGCGGCGCGGGCGCGGCCTCCTCGCCGCCCTTGAGCGAGATCGCGGCGACGCCCGTGAGGCCCTGGAATTCGAGGCCAACGAGGGTGTCCTTGCGGATCGGGGCGTTGTTCTCGACCATGGCGAGTGCGACAACCCGCCGCGGGTTGTCGAGCTTCACCGAGACGACTTCACCCACCCGGATACCGTTAAAATTGACGCTGCCGCCGTTGCGCAGGCCCGCCGCCGGGCCCTCGAACACCACGCGCAGCGGGCTGCGCTGCTTGGTGGTGTGCAGCGACTGAAACCACAGCACGAAGCCGATCGCCGCGGCAATCACTGCCAGCGTGAACGATCCGATCAGTACGTAATTCGCCCGCGTTTCCATCAGGTGCTCCGGCTACCACTCAGCCCATGACCGCGCGGGCGCGCTTGCCATGGAAATATTGCCTCAGCCAGGGATGCTGCGAGGCCTGCATGTCGGCGATCGACCCTGCCGCAATGATCTTACCGTTCCCTAAAACGGCGATGCGGTCGCAAGCTGTGTAAAGGCTGTCGAGGTCGTGCGTTACCATGAAAACGGTCAGGCCCAAAGTGCGCTGGAGCGTCCTGACCAGCTCGTCGAAGTCGCCGGCGCCGATCGGGTCGAGGCCCGAGGTCGGCTCGTCCAGGAAAACGAGGTCCGGATCGAGCGAAAGCGCGCGTGCGAGCGCGACGCGCTTGATCATGCCGCCCGAGAGCTCCGACGGGAAGCGCTCGGCGACCTCGGGCTTGAGGCCGACCATGGTCAGCTTGGCCATGGTGATCTCGTCCATCAGCCGCTGCGAGACGCGCAAGTATTCGCGCATCGGAAACTGGATGTTCTGCCGCACGGTGAGCGAGGAGAACAGCGCGCCCTGCTGGAACAGCACGCCCCAGCGCCGCTCGACATTGCGGCGCTGCGACGTGTTGGAGGAATCGAGGTCGACGCCGAACACCTCGATGGAGCCTGCGACCTTCGGCACGAGGCCGATGATGGTGCGCGTCAGCACCGACTTGCCCGCGCCCGATGGGCCGACGAAGCCGAGGATCTCGCCGCGCTTGACGTCGAGATTGAGGCCGTCGAGCACGCGCGTGCTGCCGAACTGCACGGTGATGTCGCGGACGCGGATGATGGGATTTTGGATCTCGCCAGCCATCGTCACATTCCGATCGAGGCGAAGAAGATGGCGAACACGCCGTCCATGACGATGACGAAGAAGATGCCCTTCACGACCGACGCCGTGGTGTGCTGTCCGAGCGATTCCGCACTGCCCTGCACGGCGAGCCCTTCGACGCAGGCGACGATGCCGATCACGGCGGCCATGACCGGCGCCTTGACGATGCCGACGATGAAATGGTCGATCGAGATGGCATCGCGCAGGCGGAGCAGGAAGGCTTCGGGATCGACGCCGCCGTAGAGCCAGGCGACGAGCCCGCCGCCATAGAGCGCGGCCATGGCGCCGAGGAAGGCCAGGATCGGCAGCGCCAGCACCAGGGCCAGCATGCGCGGTAGCACCAGCACCTCGATCGGGTCGAAGCCCATGGTGCGCAGCGCGTCGATCTCCTCGCGCATCTTCATCGAACCGAGCTCGGCGGTGTAGGCGCTGCCCGAGCGGCCCGCGACCATGATGGCGACCAGGAGCACGCCGATCTCGCGCAGCACCAGCACGCCCAGCATGTCGACGACGAAGATGTCGGCGCCGAACCTGCGGAAATGGAAGATGCCTTGTTGGGCGATGATGCAGCCGATCAGGAAGGTGATCAGCACGATGATCGGCACCGCGCGCCAGCAGACCTGCTCCATGTGGTGCACGGTCGAGGTCAGGCGGAACGAACGCGGATGGATCAACACGCGGCCGCCCGCTGCGAGCACCGCGCCGAGCATGTCGATCAGGCCCGCAACCGTGCCGGCGACACCCGCCACGGCCCGGCCGATCTGCTCCAGCATGCCGGTGATGGTGATCGTGCCGGCGTCGACCACCGGCGTCGCCCTGACCCGCCGGACCTCGTCGACGAGGCTCGAATAATTGGCGGACAGCCCCGCGATCTGCGCCTCGACCGCGCCGTGGGTCAGGCTGCGGCGCAGCCGCTCGATCAGCCAGGCGCCGAACGTGTCGAGCTTGGCGACCTCGGAGACGTCGATGAAGATGTTTTGCGAACCGCCGGCCAGCTTCTCGGCATCCGCCACCATCCGCTCCAGGACCGGCGCGAAGCTCGCGGTCCAGGTTCCGGTGGCGCAGAGTGCCAGCGCGTTGCCCTTCGCAATCCGTTCCAGCTTCGGATCGCTACTCAAAATGTCCGCTCCCGTGCCGGGGCGGAGGAAATCAGATAGTTGCGCACGCGCCCTTACCCAGAGAAGGTATCCCCAACTGGTTAACGTTAGTTGCTAGAGGTAACTAGCAGGTTCAGATTTCGCCAGAGTTCAAAATGACTTCCAGCAAAGTTCCGGCTCTTCGGGCGCGAATCGAGCGCTTTCCCATCGCCGGCAGTTTCACCATCAGCCGGGGCGCCAAGACCGAGGCCGTGACCGTTGTGGCCGAAGTGAGCCAGAACGGCCTGACCGGCCGGGGCGAATGCGTGCCCTATCCCCGCTATGGCGAGACCCCCGAGGCGACCCTGGCCGCCATTGAGGCCATGCAGGCGGCCGTGGCGGGCGGTATCACCCGGCAGGCGCTGCAAGCCGCCATGCCGCCCGGCGCGGCCCGCAACGCGCTGGATTGCGCCCTGATCGACCTCGAGGCCAAGGCGGCGGGCCTGCGGGCCTGGAACCTGCTCGACCGCCCGATCCCGGGCGAACGCACCACCGCCTACACGATCTCGCTGGGCACTCCAGAGGCCATGGCCGCGGCGACCGCGAAAGCGGCGCACCGGCCGCTGCTCAAGATCAAGCTCGGCGGCGACGGCGATCCGGAGCGGATCGCGGCGGTGCGCAAGGCGGCCCCCGAATCCGAGCTGATCGTCGATGCCAACGAGTCCTGGACCGAGGCCAATCTGGAGCACAATCTCGCCGCCTGCGATGCGGTCGGCGTCACCCTGGTCGAGCAACCGCTGCCGGCCGGGAAGGACGGCGCGCTGGCGCGGATCAAGCGGCCGCTCATGGTCTGCGCCGACGAGAGCGTGCATGACCGCATCTCGCTCGCTCCCTTGCGCGCGCGCTACGACGCCGTGAACATCAAGCTCGACAAGACCGGCGGCCTCACCGAGGCGCTCGCCATGGCGGACGCGGCGCAGTCGCTCGGCTTCGAGATCATGATCGGCTGCATGGTCGCAACCTCGCTGTCGATGGCCCCCGCGATGCTGGTGACGCCGCAGGCGCGCTTCGTCGATCTCGACGGCCCGCTGCTGCTGGCGCGCGACCGCGATCACGGCCTGCGCTATGACGAGAGCCTGGTCTATCCGCCCGATTCATCGCTGTGGGGATGAGCCTTGAGCCGATGCCGCGCCGACCAGATCAGGACCGCGCCGGCCGCGGCCATCGCCGCCATGACGTAATACAGACCATCGCCGATGCGGGCGTAGATCGCGCCTGACGCGATCGAGGTCGCCGCGCCCAGCAGCCCGTTGCAGGCGGCGTAGTAGCCCTGCCCCCGCGCGATCTGATGCGACGGCACGCGCTGCACCAGGAGGTTCATGGTGCCGACCATGGTCATGCCGAAGGAGAGGCCGTGGCCGAGCTGCACGATCGCGAGCCACGCCAGCGACGGCTCGTTGGCGGTGACGATCCAGCGCACCACGGCGCTTAGGCCCCCGATCGCCATCAGCGTGGATGGATGCAGCGAGAAGCGCGGCGACAGCGCGAACACGACGATCTCGGCGATCACACCCAGCGTCCACAGCGCCGCGATCGTCAGCCCGCCGAGACCATGGAGCTGCCAGGTGATGGCCGAGAACGTGTAGAAGGCGATGTGGCTGCTCTGGATCAGCGCCGCCGAGGCGATCACGGCCCAGAAGGCGGCATCGTGCAGCAGCGTCTTGCCGGCATGCGTCTCCGTCGTCCTGCGCCTGACATCATCGAGCGGCTGAAGCAGCAGGCTGGCGAGGACCGCAACGACGGCCCACGCGACGATGACCCAGATCAGGTCGCGCGCCGCGATGCTGTCGACGAGATAGCCGCAGGCGAGCGAGCCGGCGGCGAACGCCGCCGAGCCCCACAGCCGCAAGGGTCCGTAATCGAGTCCGTAACGGGCGACACCGCGCAACGCATAGGCATCGGTCAGCGGCATCGTCGGCGTCCACATCATGCTGGTCAGCGCGTAGATCAGGAACAGCGCCAGCGGCTGCTGCTGCAGGCCGACCGCCGCAAATCCGATCGCCGTCGCCAGCACCGACACCATGATGCCGGCGCGAATGGCATGTCGCTTTTCGGCGAAGGCCGTGATCTGCGGCAGCATGGTGAAGCGCGTGATCGCCGGCAGCGCGTTGATGAGGCCGATCCAGGCCGCGTCGATGCCGATCGCCTTCAGCCAAACCGGGAAGAAGGGCATATGCGTGCCCAGGACCGCGAAGAAGGCCGAGTAGAACAGGGCCAGGCTCACGGCGAATCGCCGCTTCACGGCGGCTTGCGTGGGGATTTGTGATTCGCCTGCCATCAAACTAATTGCGATTCGGTCGATATCGTGGTGATCGTTACAGTAACGCGCAGTGATTTGCGCGACGAGAATGACATGGCCAACGAAGCATTCGCCCTCTCGCCTATATCAGCCCGTGCGGCCGAGCCGAACGAGCAGGATTACGACGCGATCCGCGAAGCCTTCATGGAGACCGCGCGCGGCCGCTGGTTCCTCGGCGAATATGCCAAGCGCAACCGCAATGCCGACACGAGCATGGTGCTCGATGCGGTCGCCAAGATCGAAGAAACCCTTGCGGCACAGCGGCAACCCGTCGTCGAGGACCGCCTGCCCGAGGCGCTGGTCGAGATCCGCCGCGCCATCCGCGAGGCCGAGACGATCGCGATCGCGGCGTTCGACCCCGCCGCGATCGAGGCGAGCCTCGCCCCGATCCCGCGCGGCGTGCGCATCATCAAGGAGATCTCCTGGCGCTGGCGCGAGATCGGCGCCGACGGGCGGATCTGCGACCTCATTGATTCGCAGCTCGCCTCGATCGAGGCCGCCTGCGGACAGGTTTCGACCATCGACCCCCACACCGAGCTCAAGGCCGCATTCGATCTGCTGAAGGATCGGGTCGAGCAGCTTGATGCCGACGGCGACGCAACGCCGCAGGCGTCGGCAGTGCCTCCTTCGCCGGCTCCGGCGCGGGAAGCACCGCCGGTCGCAGAGGCTTCGCCCGTCGAGGCCGCGCCCGCCGCGATGGCGAGCGAAGCCCCCGTGGCTTTTACGGAGACGCCGCAGGAGAGCGCGGTGGCTGCCGAGCCCGAAGCCGCCGCGCAGACGGCCGGCACCGCTGAAGCGCTCGCAATGGCCGAGCCGGCAATGGGCGCTGCCGTCGCGCCGGAGATCGCAGCCGAAAGCCAGGTCGCGCTTGAAGATGCCGCGCCCGACGACGCAGTTTTCGAAGAGCCGGCCACCGAGCCTGCCGCTTTCGCGGAAGTCACCGACGAGTTCTCGCTCGATGCCGCGGCGGAAGCCGAGGACGAGGCCGTGCTCGAAGCCATCGCGCTGGAGATGGCCGCGCCCGATCCGGAGTTCGACGAGATCATCGAGCCGGTCGAGATGGCAGCGGCCATTCCCGAGCCGGTGGCTGCGGCGGTCGCAGCGCCCGTCGCCGCCGAGCTTCCGGAGCCGGCCGCGCCGGAACCCGCCGCCGCGCCGATCGTGAAGGAGCACGCAGAGGAAGCGCCGATCGCGATGGAATCGCTGGCGCGCCTCACCCATGCCATCGCGGAAGCCGCCGCCGAAGTGATGGAGCAGCCGGCCCCGGCCATGGCGGCCACGGCATCCTTCGCAGCAGCGCCGACCGCACCGCTGCCGATGCCCTCACCCTTGTCGGCGTCCTTGCCCGAGTCCTCGCTCGGCGCCAGCATCCTCGCCAGCGGCATCCTGCAAAAACCCCGCGCGCCCGCCAACGACCCGCTCGCGCCGATCCGCCGCATGACCCAGGCCGAGAAGATCGCGTTCTTCTCGTAAAGAGAGCGCGCTCTCTCCACATCGTCATTGCGAGCGCAGCGAAGCAATCCAGAATCTTTCCGCGGCGACAGTCAGGATTGCTTCGCTACGCTTGCAATGACGGAACAAGGTGGATCACCACGCTCCCTCTCGTGTCCCGGACAAGCCTGCAACGCGCGAGCGTTGCGGCGCAGAGCCGGGACCCAGGCTGTTGCGCGGGTGCTCTCGCAAACATGGGCCCCGGCTCGGCAGCGCACCGTCGAAGAGACGCTGCGCTGCGTCCGGGGCACGAGAGCGGAGTGCGACCAGCACTCTCTCAACATCGTCATTGCGAGCGCAACGAAGCAATCCAGAGTCTTTCCGCGGCAACAGTCTGGATTGCTTCGCTCCGCTCGCAATGACGGATTGACCGCCGCACCCGCCCCATTACCCGCAATTCCAGACCGGGCCGATCGGCGTCCGCGTCCAGCACGGACCGAAGCTGCCGCCATTGTAGCGGCCGCCGCCGAAGCCGGGCCGGCCGAAATAGTGCCACTCGCCATCCCAGCGATAATATTGGGGAACCGGATCGATGTACCAATGGCGCCGGTCGTTGCGCGCAAGGCGCCGCATTGCGTCCTTCTGTTTATAGAGCGGAATGCTGTTGCTCAGCGGTTGACGGTAGCCCGGCAGGAAGCCGTAGCCGCGCCAGACCGCCGCGGGGCGTTTCTTGATGGACTCCGCCGGCGCCGTGGCCGGCAGCAGCGACAGGACGATAGCAACAGATAGACACACAAGGCGCGACATGGATCGACCATAGACAGCCGGTTGCGAGATGACCATTCAAATCCGAGTGCAGAACTGTTTGCAGCCACGCGCAGGATAGCGCAAACGGGAATCGCGTCACGCCTTGCGCCAAGAGCGGCGATCCGTCGATCGAACGCAAGGCATCCCTAGCTGATCACGCCCTTGCGGATCAGGAAGCATCCATAGCCCCTGCTGTCGCCGACCTGCACGACGCCAAAGCTCGCCGCCGCCGCGCGATAGAAATCCGGACGCGCGAGCTTGCCGGGAGCGACAGTGCGGCCGACGGCGCGCTCGATCTCCGCGAGCACCGCACGCTGCACGTCGGGCACGCGATCGGGATCGTCCACCGGCATCATCACGCGCACCGGATCGGGATCGAAATCGTCGAGCGGATAGACCGACATGATGGCGCGGGCGGCGGTCTCCATGCGCATGCCCGGCAGCTGGATCAGGCGCTGCGAGGATGTCGTCTTGGCGATACGCGTTGCCGGATGATTGGCGTCGACGAAAACGAGGTCGTCGCCATGGCCCATCGAGGCCAGCAGCCAGAGCAGATCGGGCGTCAGGATCGGATCGATCGATTTCAGCATGTGACGGCATTTCCCCTGAAGGCTTGTCTTTTCTGTCGCCGGCGAAACCGGCCATTCACCATAGCAGGTTCCAAGCGTGATTCAGATCACGCAGCCACCCAGGGTGATTGCCATCACGGACCGCGGGGTCGAACGCGGCCAAGCTACCTCGCAACCAATCTCGTATCGAGATCAGTGCCAGAGGAGCACGCCATGTTCCGCCTAAAGCCTTTCCTGATGACTGCGGGCCTTATCGGAAGCCTGTTCGGCTTCGCCTGCGGGCCTGTTTCCGCGCAAGTCGCCCCGGTCGAGCCGGCCCCCACCGCACTGCAAGGCCCGGAGCAGCGGGTGGCGCTGGTGATCGGCAATTCGAACTACCAGAACGCGCCGCAGCTCCAGAATCCCGACAATGACGCCGAGTCGATGGCGAAGTTCCTGAATTCGGCCGGCTTCGAGGTGGTCGCCGCAACCGACCTCACCCAGAACGACATGCTCCGCGTGGTGCAGGACTTTTCCGCCAAGGTCTCCGCGCGCGGTCCGAATACCGTGGCGATGGTCTACTACGCCGGTCACGGCGTGCAGCTCGCCGGCGAGAATTATCTCGTTCCCGTCGACGCCAAGGTCTCCAGCCCGACCGAGCTCGTCACCAATTCGGTGCGCCTGGTCGACGTGATGTCGACGCTGGAGACGATCCCGAGCCGCATGCGCATCGTCATCCTCGATGCCTGCCGCAACAACCCGTTCCCGAGCGTCAACGACGCCGGCCGCGGCCTTGCCATCGTCGATGCGCCGAACGGCTCGATCGTCGGCTATTCGACCGCGCCGGGCGCCGAGGCGCTCGACGGCACCGGCGGCCACAGCCCCTACACCCAGGCCTTCCTCAACGCCGCGCGCGAGCCCAACGTGCCGATCGAGCAGCTGTTCAAGCGCGTGCGTCTGGAAGTGAACCAGACCACCAGCGGCGCGCAGATCCCGTGGGAGAGCTCCTCGCTGACATCAGACTTCACCTTCTTCGGCGACACGGCTGTCGCTGCCAACCGCGCGCCGGTGAATGCACCCGTCGTGCAGATGGCCTCCAACCTGCCGAGCCGCTCGACGCGCCAGGCCTATGACTACGTCGTGTCAGAGGGACGGCCGGAGTACTATCAGGAGTTCATCCAGATGTACCCGCACGATCCGCTGTGCGATCACATCCGCTGGCTGCTCAACAACCTCCTGCTCACGCAGGCCTGGCACAAGGCGGTGCTTGCGAATTCGCCGCTCGGCTACCAGACCTTCTACGACAGCTATGGCAACAGCCCCTACGCCGTGTCCGCGCTGAAGCTCGCAGCACAGCCGAAGCTGATCCCCTTGATGCAGGCGACGAAGTTCCTGGCCCCGCAGAACATTGCGCCGACCTTCAAGATCGGCAATCTCGGCCAGCCCAAATACATGCCGCTCCAGCAGAGCAATGGTGGTGGTCAGATGAACGGAAATCTGCCGGTCGTGCAGAAGCCCGTGGACGGTAACGTCATCGGCAAGCTCGGCAATGGCGGCCAGATCGTCAACCTGCCGGCGGGCAACAACCAGCCGAACGGCACGCCGTCGCAGACCCCGGGCAAGATCGTCACCCTGCCCGCGCCGACCAACACCACCAACAACAATGGCGGCATCGGCAAGATCGTGACGCTGCCCGCGACCAACAACACGCCGAACGCCGGCAATGGCAACGGCACCCCCGGCAAGATCGTGAGCATGCCGGTGAATGTCGGCAAGGGCGGTTCAACGGTCGACGTGAAGCCTGTTCAGACGCAGAACAACCCGAGCCGCGTCAACAACGGCAACACCGGCATCGTGAAGCTCAACAACAACCCGGTGAACAAGGTGCAGGTCCAGAACACCCAGCAGAACAACCGCCCGCAGTTCAATGCGACCACCCGTATGGTCAACAACGGCGGCAACAACTTCCGGCAGTCGATGAACCAGGCGCCGTCCATGAGCAACGGCAACAATCACCGCGGCTTCATGCACTGATCGCGGCAAGCGAAACGACAAAGGGGCAGAGCGGAAACGCTCTGCCCCTCCTTCACGTCAGAAACGAACACATATCATGGTCCGGTCATTCTTGGCAGGAGTCTTGCTTGATATGAACAGTAATTCCCAGCCAGCATTTCCGCCGAGAAATATTGACCCTTGAACTGGCGTCACACCAACCGAAGTTCCATTTCTGATGCAAATAGAGCCCTTTGAAGAACTGAGATCGGAATACGGGATATCGCTTGAATATAGGGGGTGGCGATGAACGGAAGCGACGAAGAGGATTTGGCAATTCTGAAAGAAAAGCTCGCAGCGGTCATCTCCCGCAAGCAGAGCAAAGCATTCGGTGCCCCCGTCGAAGAGACTTGGGAGCCAACGAGCTGGCGCGACATGATCACGCGCTACAATGATGACCTTTTGATTACAGCTCTGCTATACGTCGCGACCTTCATCATTTCCGTGGTTTTCGCATACGAAGCGCTCTCGGAGAGAGATAAGGTTATTCCACTTCTGTTCAGCGCGGCACTTCTGGGGGCCCTTCTGGAGCTTATCCGCCGCACGCTGGACACGGCATTCAAACGACTGACCACGATCGACCTCTTTGTCGCCGAGATTGTCAGCATCTTACGCGTCTTTTCAGCGGCCAACATCATCGGTGACTTCGCGGCCCAATATCTGAGGGTGAGTGATGCGACCGCCTCGCATTCGTCAACGGAGCCTGACTCCGGTGTTGGGTTTGCCGACAGCGCTCGCAAAGAAAGCTACCTGACCGTATTCGAGAAGAATTCCGCGGAGCTTGGTGCGCTTGGCTCACAAGTGGTCAACAACGTTACGGCCTTCTCGACATTCTTCAAGGCATCACGCGATGCGACAGGAGCAATTGCGAATTGGACAAAGGCGGGCTACAGCCAGCAACAAAAGAAGGATGATCTGATCGCCATTATAGATCTCTGCTTTCTGATGACATTGCACGGCCACGAGGCGCTCAAATATCTGATCTCTCCGAATCACGAAAATAACTTCAAGCATGCGGAGAACATCCTGGCTAGCGTGCAGCTACAATGTTTTATGTTCCTCGATGCAGTGCTTCCCATGGATAATTTCAGACGCCCTCGGCTAAAGCAGCGCCGAGAGCGTTGCGAGAAATTGGCGCAACAATATGGTTATGTATTTGTCGCTGGCAAGTAGCTGAAAGGACCCGGAATGGCCCTCTTCGAGAGGGATCGACCGAGGTCCCTTGTTCGCAGTTCAACTATAGTCAGGCCACCAGCTCGGCGAACAAATCGGCATCGACATTGCCGCCGGAGAGCACGATGACGACGTTCTTGCCGGCGACGTCGAGACGTCCCGCGAGCAGCGCGGCAAGGCCGACGGCGCCGCCGGGCTCGACCACCAGCTTCAGCTCGCGATAGGCGAACGCCACCGCCGCGCCGACTTCCTTGTCGGATGCCGTGACGCCGCGCGCTAGCAGCTTGCTGTTGATCGCAAAGGTCATCTCGCCGGGGATCAGCGCCATCAGCGCATCGCAGATGGTGCGGCCAGCCGGCCCATGCGGCTCGCGATGACCCGCGGTCAGCGAAATGCCGTGATCGTCGAACGCTTCCGGCTCGGCCACCACGATCTGCGCCTGCGGATATCGCGCCTTCACGGCGGTCGCGACGCCGGCGATCAGTCCGCCGCCAGAGGCCGGAGCCACCACGATGTCGGGCGCGAGGCCAAGTGTTGCCATGTCTTCCGCGATCTCGCGGCCGGCGGTGCCCTGCCCTGCGATCACGAAGGGATCGTCATACGGCCTGACCAGCGTCGCGCCGCGCTTCTCGGCGATGCCGCGCGAGATCGCCTCGCGGTCGTCGCGGTCGCGGTCGTACAGCACGACCTCGGCGCCATAGGATTTGGTGCGCTCGCGCTTGGACAGCGGCGCGTCCGCGGGCATCACGATGGTCGCCTGCATGTCGAGGATCTTGGCCGCCGCCGCAACGCCCTGGGCGTGGTTGCCGGAGGAGAATGCCACGACGCCGCCGGCGCGCTGGTCCTGCGGGATCGAGGCGACCTTGTTGAAGGCGCCGCGGAACTTGAAGGAGCCGGTGCGCTGGAGCATCTCCGGCTTCAGGAACACTTTTGCGCCGACGCGCTCGTTGAGCACGGGAAAGGACAACAGCGGGGTACGGATGGCGAAGGGCGCGATCACCCGCGCTGCGGCATCGATATCGGCAGGGCCGATCGGAAGGGGCTGTTCGGTCATGGCTGACCTTATCGCGGCGGATGAGGCCCGGGCAAGACACCTCCGCGCGAGGGTTTCGAAAGCGTTTTCGAGCGAAGTGGATACCGGTTCGCGTGAAGAAAACGCGTCAAAACAAGAATCTAGAGCCCGTTCCGATCCATCGGAACGGAAATGGCTCTAGCCCCTTCAGGCGACGAAGCGTGGCTGTTCCCCGCCGTTCCGGCCGGGCAGCACCGCGCCGACGGCCCTTATGCTGTCGATAAAGGCCCTCGCCGAGGCTTCCCAGGTGTAGTTGGCGGCGAATTCGACGCAGGCCTGCCGGGAAACGTCGAGCGCGGCGAAGCAGGCATTGCGCAGATCGTGATCGAGGGCGCCGACCGGCGCATCGCCGATCACGTCGCGGGGGCCCTTCACCGGGAAGGCCGCGACCGGCAGGCCGCTTGCGAGCGCTTCCAGCAGGACCAGGCCGAACGTGTCGGTCTTGCTGGGAAACACGAACACGTCGGCGGCCGCATAGATTTCCGCCAGCGCCTCGCCGTGCTTCTCGCCGAGGAAGATCGCGTCGGGATAGGCCTCTTCGAGCGAAGCCCGCGCCGGGCCGTCGCCGACGACCACCTTGGTGCCGGGCAGCTTGAGGTCGAGGAACGCCTCGAGATTCTTCTCCACCGCGACGCGGCCGACCGAGAGGAACACCGGGGCCGGCAGGCAGAGATCGATCGCGCGGGGATGGAATAAGTGCGTGTCGACGCCGCGCGGCCACAGCACGACATTGTCAAAGCCGCGCTCGGTCAGCTCGCCGGCGAGCGCCGGGGTCGCCGCCATCACGGCCCGGCTCGGCGCATGGAAACGGCGCAGCGCCCGCCAGATCAGCGAGCCCGGAACCGGCACCCGGGCGCGGACATATTCGGGAAAGCGGGTGTGGAAGCTGGTCGTGAACGGCAGCTTGCGCTGGCGGCAATAGCGGCGGACCATCAGGCCGATCGGCCCTTCGGTCGCGATATGGATGCTGTCGGGACGGGCTTCCTCGATCAGCTTCGCGATCCGCGCCGGGCGCGGCATCGCGAGCCGCACGTCGCGATAGCTCGGCATCGCGAAGGTGCGGAACGATTGCGGCGTCAGGAACGTGAACTCGACGCCGAGCCCTTTGGCGGCGTCAGCAAGCTTGGTCAGCGTCCGAACCACACCGTTGACTTGCGGGTGCCAGGCGTCGGTCGCGACCAGGATGCGCATCAAGCGGCCCTTGCTGCGACCTGCGGGACGGCTGCCGGCTTTTGCAGCTGATCCGCCCAGGTGATGATCTCGAAATGGCCGTCGTCGTGCTCGACCAGCGCGGTGCAGCTCTCCACCCAGTCGCCGCAGTTCATGTAGCGGATGCCGGCCTCGTCGCGGATCACGGCATAGTGGATGTGGCCGCAGATCACGCCGTCGGCGTCGTGACGGCGCGCTTCGGCGGCGAGCGCCTGCTCGAACGCGCCGATATAGTTGACGGCGTTCTTGACCTTCTGCTTGGCCCATTGCGACAGCGACCAGTAGGGCACCTTGAACATGCGCCGGAAGAAGTTGACGAAGCGATTCATCTGGATCGCGAAGTCGTAGGCCTTGTCGCCGAGATGGGCGAGCCAGCGCGCGTTCTGCACCACGAGATCGAAGATGTCGCCGTGGATGACGAGATAGCGCTTGCCGTCCACGCCGGTGTGGACGGTGTTCTCGACCACGTCGATGCCGCCGAAATGCGTGCCGTAGTAATTGCGCAGGAACTCGTCGTGATTGCCGGGGATGTAGATCACCTTGGCGCCCTTGCGCGCCTTGCGCAAAAGCTTCTGGACGAGGTCGTTATGCGATTGCGGCCAGTGCCAGCTCGATTTCAGCGCCCAGCCGTCGACGATGTCGCCGACGAGGTAGATCGTCTCGGCGTCATGGTAGCGCAGGAAGTCCAGCAGAAGGTCGGCTTGTGAACCGCGGGCTCCGAGATGAACGTCGGAGATGAACAAGGTGCGAAAGCGCCTTTCAGGGCTCTCGTCACTCACATCGTAGCTTCCCATGCGACAGCCTGTAACAATATCCCGTGACAGGGGGATGACCAATTGAACCTTTGAGGCACCCTCAGATACGAATCAAACCTCGCCTCGCCCTCCCCGCGAATATCAGTCGCATGCGACAATCAGGCGACATGAAGCGGCCATGGCTGTCCGCAAAAGCCCGGATCCCGTCGCCTTATTGGTTAACGGCGGGGCCGGCGCGCAGCTCGAAGCCGGCGTCAGTAGAACTTGTGGAAATGATGGATCGGCCCGTGGCCGTGACCGACGCTGAAGCGGTCGGCAGCCGCGATCGCGGCGCTGATCCAGACCTTGGCGTTGCGCACCGCCTGCTCGAGAGTCTCGCCCCTAGCAAGACCTGCCGCCACGGCCGAGGACAGCGAACAGCCGGTGCCATGGGTGTTTTGGGTGGCGACGCGGGGCGCGGCGAGCGCGATTGTGCTTTCGGACGTGACGAGATAGTCGATGCTCTCGGCCCCCTCGCCGTGCCCACCCTTGATCAGGACGGCACGGCAGCCGAGCGCCAGCAGGCGGCGCCCCTGGCTTTCGATCCCGGCCTCGCTGGCCGCGACCTGCTCGCCGAGGAGAGCCGCGGCCTCCGGCAGGTTCGGCGTGATCACCGAGGCCAGCGGCATCAGTCGTGTGCGCAGGGCTTCCACGGCTTCGGACGCCAGCAGGCGATCGCCTGACGTTGCGACCATCACGGGATCGAGCACCACATGGCGGGGCTTCCAGCGCGCCAGCGCGGCCGCGATCGCATCGATGCTGGCGGCCTGGGCCACCATGCCGATCTTCACCGCGCCGACGTCGAGATCGGAGAACACCGCATCGATCTGCGCAGTGACGAAATCAGCCGGCACCGCATGAATGCCGGTGACTCCGCGCGTGTTCTGCGCCGTCAGCGCCGTGATCGCGGAGGCGCCGTAGACGCCGAGCGCCGCGAAGGTCTTCAGATCCGCCTGGATGCCGGCGCCGCCGCTCGAATCGGAACCGGCAATGGTCAGCGCCACGGGCGTCGTCATCGCCGGATACAGTCGTTTGAGAGGAACACCGCCATGGCCTGTCCTAGCGCGCCCCTGGAACGCCAGCAAGCCGGACCGGCCGCGGCAGCGGTGATTCGCGACACCGCCGGTCGGGGTCCAGGCCAATCAGGCGGAGCCGATTCGGGGCGGCATTGTCGCCCCCGAATCAGGAACATGCTGCAATATATGGCCCGACACGGCCTTGGCCCTTGGCCTCCACACCGATGAGTGAGGCCTTGGGCGGCAGAGCCGTCCAATGGCACCAATGCTGCGGGCCGACCCGACCTGCAAGCCTCTCGGGGTGGAATCATGTGGGCCTTCTTCGAACGTCTCCTCGACTCCTCGATGTTCTCGCCGCACGGGATCTGCCTGCTCTGGGAGCCCGAACTGATCTGGCTGCACGTCGTCTCGGACGCCTGCATCGCCGCAGCCTATTTCTCGATTCCGTTCGCCCTTGCGATCCTCGTCACCAAGCGGCGCGACCTCAGATTCGGGTGGGTCTACTGGGCGTTCGCGGTCTTCATCATGGCGTGCGGCCTGACGCATGTGCTGTCGATCTACACGCTCTGGGTCCCGGTCTACGGCATCGAGGGCATGGTCAAGGCGGCGACGGCCATTGCGTCGGTCTTCACGGCCGGTGCGCTCTGGCCGCTGTTGCCGAAGATCCTGACGATCCCCTCGCCGTTCGAGCTCCGGCAGGTCCAGGCCGCGCTCGAGGAGGAGGAGACCAAGAACCGGGATGCAGCCCAGCTGCTCGGACAGGTCCGTGAAGCCCAGCGCGCGCTGCGCGAGAGCATGACTCGCCTCACCGCCGTGGTCGAGACCGCGGTCGACGGCGTCATCCTGTTCGACGCGCAAGCCCGCATTCTCCTGTTCAATCCCGCCTGCGAACGCTTGTTCGGCTATCGCGCCGACGAGGTCATGAACCGCGACATCGGCATGCTGATGTCCAACGAGGAGAGGCCCTCATCCACGGGTCATGCGCGGCGCTTCGCAAACGGGGAAGCCGGCGGCCTGCGCAAGGACGGATCGACCTTTCCGATGAATCTGTCGGTGGGTCAGGCGTGGCAGGACGGCGAGCTGATCTACGTCGGAATCGTCCACGACCTGACCACGCGCAAGCTGACCGAGCAGCAGCTTCAGCAGGCGCAGAAGATGGAGACGGTCGGCCAGCTCTCCGGCGGCATCGCCCACGACTTCAACAATCTGCTCACCGTCATCATCGGTAACGCGGAATTTCTCAGCGACCAGCTCAAGGCCCATCCCGACCTCAGGCGTTTCGCCGACGATATCTGCCTGTCGGGCGAGCGGGGCGCGGAGCTGACGCAGCGGCTGCTCGCGTTCAGCCGCCGCCAATTGCTGCAACCGCGGACGATCGAGTGCCGCGACCTCCTCGAGTCCATGCACAAGCTGCTCAAGCGGACCTTGCGCGAAAACATCGAGATCAACACGGCGTTCGGCCCCGGCTCGATCCTGGCCTTCGCCGACCGCGCCCAGCTCGAAGCCGCAGTCCTCAATCTCGCGCTCAACGCGCAGGACGCCATGCCGGCCGGCGGGCATCTCACCCTGAGCACCGAGCTCGCCGCGATCGACGACGACTATCGCGCCCTTCACCCGGAAGTGGCGTCCGGCAGCTACGCCCTGATCTCCGTCACCGATGACGGCGAAGGCATGACGCCTGACGTCATCGAGCACGCTTTCGAGCCGTTCTTCACCACCAAGGAAGTCGGCAAGGGCTCGGGCCTCGGCCTCAGCATGGTCTACGGCTTCGCCAAGCAATCCGACGGCCATGTCGCGATCTATAGCGAGCAGGGCCTGGGGACGACGGTCCGGCTCTACCTGCCGCGCCCCGGCGCCGGACAATCGGTGGCCGACGCGCCGGAGAGCGAGGAGGCGGCGCCGCGAGGCTACGAGACGATCCTGGTCGCGGAAGACGATCCGTTCGTGCGCTCCTCGGCCATCCGCAGGGTGGAATCTCTTGGATATCGCGTGATTGCGGCCGTCAACGGCAAGGAGGCCCTGCAGCGACTGCGCACCGATCCCAGCATCGACATGCTGTTCACCGATATCGTGATGCCGGGGGGCATGAGCGGCTGGGAGCTCGCCGATCAGGCCCGGCTCATTCGCCCCGGTCTCCCGGTCCTGTTCACCTCGGGCTACGCGCTGGAGACCCTGGTCGAGCAGGGCCGAGCGCGCACGCAATCGATCCTTCTGACCAAGCCCTATCGCAAGATCGAGCTTGCGCAGCGGCTCCGGGACGCATTCGCCGCGGCAGCCCTGACCTCGTAGGGCAGGACCGGCGTCCGCGCGCGGGGCGATCTCTCCCGGGCGCCAGCAAGTTCGCTTGCCAAGCCCGGCCGGTTTTGGCCTATTAGCCGCCAGATATGCCTTCGGAGTGACTGCAATGGTTCCTTTTTTCGTCCAGATCAAATGCAAGCTCGGCCAGTCCTACACGGTCGCCAATGCGCTCGCCGAAGCCGAGATCGCCTCCGAGATCTACTCCACCGCCGGCCAATACGACCTGCTGGTGAAATTCTACGTCGACAAGGACACCGACATCGGCCACTTCGTCAACGAGAAGGTGCAGGTGCTGCCGGGCATCCAGGACACGCTCACCATCATCACCTTCAAGGCATTCGGCACCGGCTAGCTGCCCGGAATTGACGCAAGCAAAGGATGCTGGCGCGATCCCTGTGTGCCAATCGGAAAAGGACCGGCCTCAGGCGCCACCCTCCTTGCGCTTCGGGCGCGGCGGACCGTCCACCGGCGGCAGCGACTTGACGTAATCCGCCATCGCCGCGATGTCCTCGTCCGACAATTGCGAGGTGTTCCTGATCACGCGCTTCATCGCGCCGCCGGCGCTGTCGCCATCGGGCAAGTCGCCCGTCTTCAGGAAATAGGCGATATCCTTCGCGCTCCACTCGCCGATGCCCTTTTGCGTGACGTTCGGCACCCATCCCTCGCCTTCCGGATTGGGACCGCCGGCGAAGCGCTGCGCGGTGATGATGCCGCCGAGCAGATTGCGCGGGCTATGACACTCCGCGCAATGGCCGAAACCGTTGACGAGATAGGCGCCGCGATTCCGTTGCGGCGACTTCGCGCCGTCGGCGACGAACGGCTTGCCATCCATGAACAGCAATTTCCAGATTCCGACATTGCGGCGGATGTTGAACGGAAACGGCAGGTCGTGGTCGCGCACTTTGCCGGACACCGGCGGCAGCGTCTTCAGATAGGCGAAGAGATCGCGAACGTCCTCCACCTTCGCCAGATGGTAGGACGTGTAGGGAAAGGCCGGGAAGTAGTGCCTGCCCTCGGGCGACACGCCGCGCATCACGGCACTGACGAAATCGGTCTCGCTCCAGCGCCCGATGCCGTCGGCGGGATCGGGGGAAATGTTGGGCGCGTAGAACGTGCCGAATGGCGAGCCGAGCGCCAGGCCCCCGCCGAGCCGCAAGCGGTCGGGCTGGTTGGGCACGGCATGGCAGGATGAGCAGCCGCCGACGTTGAAGATCTCCTGCCCGTTGGCAAGATCCGGCGCGCGGGATGGCAACGGCACGGCCGATGCAGCCGGCGCGGTCAGCCACCAATAGGCGCCCAAGCCTGCAACGGCGGCCATCAGCATGACAAGAATTGTTCGTCGCAGCATCGAGGTGTCCCATGGAGATCAGGCGAACTTACGGATTCGGCGGCGGCCGCTCCAGCCACGAATAATTTAGATGGTTTGAGCCCGATCCGGGAATAAACTCAAACGCGCACTGTTTGCAGGTTAATAGCAATCAGGCGTCAACAGGGAGAGACACATGAACAGAGCCCTTTTTGCCACGCTGGCACTCGGAGCTGCCGTCGCGTTCGCCGCGCCGGCCAGCGCGGAGAAACTGAAGGCGACGCTGGACGGCAAGTCCGAAGTGCCCGCCACCACCACCAGCGGCACTGGAACGGCCGCCCTGGACTATGACGCTGCGAGCAAGAAGCTCTCCTGGAAGGTGACCTATTCGGGCCTCTCCGGCCCTGTCACCGCCGCTCATTTCCATGGGCCCGCCGAGGCCGGCAAGAACGCCGGCGTCTCGGTCGCGATCCCGAATGCGGCGTCGAGCCCGGTCGAGGGCTCTGCAACCCTGACCGACGCGCAGGCCGCCGATCTGCTGGCCGGCAAGCTCTACGTCAACATCCACACCGCGGCCAATCCGGGCGGCGAGATCCGCGGTCAGGTGACGAAGTAAGCTTCAACGACGGCTTCGTCGGCGAAGGCCGGGTGCTGGAGGGAGCGCCCGGCCTTTTCGATTCAAGAGAAGCATTTGAAATCAGTAGCCAGGAACTCAAGCCGCACTCAGCGCCTGCTCGAGGTCCGCGATCAAATCCGACGGGTTTTCGATGCCGATCGACAGCCGGATCGTGGAATCGAGAACGCCGATCTTCTGGCGGATGTCGGCGGGAACGCCGGAATGGGTCATCGTCGCAGGCAGGCTGGCAAGCGACTCCGTGCCGCCGAGGCTCACCGCGAGCTTGAGGATTTGCAGCGCATTGAGGAATTTGACCGCGGCCTCCTTGCCGCCGACGATGTCGAACGAGAACGTCGAGCCCGCCCCAAGGCACTGCCTTGCGAACACGCGTCCGGCCGGCGAGGCCTCTTCATGGTGACCGAGATAGTGGACCTTCGCCACCTTGTCATGATCGCGCAGGTAATCCGCCACGAGCCGCGCATTCGCATCTGCTTTTTCCATCCGCAGGCTCAGCGTCTCGAGCGAGCGGTTGATCATCCAGCAGGAATGCGGATCGAGCTGGGTGCCGATGGCGCCGCGCAGCGCCTTGATGCCCTTCATGATCGCCTTCGCGCCGAGCGCGGCGCCAGCGATCAGGTCTGAATGACCGCCGACATATTTGGTCAGCGAGTACAGCGAAAGGTCCGCGCCGTGCTCGATCGGCCGCTGAAACACCGGGCCGAGCAGCGTGTTGTCGCAGGCGATGATCGGCGTGTGTCCCTGGGCCTTTCCGATCGCATCGGCGATGCGGCGGATCATCGCGACGTCGACCAGGCCGTTGGTCGGGTTGGCCGGGGTCTCGATCAGGATCATCGAAACCCGACCCTTGCGCATCGCCTCCTCCGAGGCCTGCTTGACCGCCGTCTCGTCGATGCCGTCGGCAAAGCCGACGGCGCCGATCGACAGGCGCGCAAGCGTGTTCGTCAGCAGGGTTTCCGTCCCGCCATAGAGCGGCTGCGAGTGCAGGATGACGTCGCCGGGGCGGACGAAGGCGAGGATCGTGGTTGCGATGGCCGCCATGCCGGAGGAGAACAGCGCGCAGCTCTCGGTGCGCTCATAGACCGCGAGCCTGTCCTCGACGATTTCGCTGTTGGGGTGGTTGAAGCGCGAATAGACCAGGCCCGCGCCCATGCCTTCCGGTGGCTCGCGCCGGCCGGCGACGAAATCGAAGAAGTCCTGCCCGTCCTCGGCCGTCCTGAACACGAAGGTCGAGGTCAGGAACACCGGCGGCTTGATGGCGCCTTCCGACAGCTGCGGATCATAGCCATAGGTCAGCATCAGCGTTTCCGGATGCAGCATATGGTTGCCGATGTGGGTCTTCGACGGGAACGGTTTTACCATGGCCTGTCTCGCTGTTCTGGTTGGATCCTCGTCGCGCGTTGGAACTCCCTGGTGAGGCGTGGGGGGAGCAATGCGTCGTCATCCAATGGCACGCATCAACGTCGCGTCGGCTGGGTTTGAAGATAACCGCTCCGACAACGATCCGTCAGGCCTTGCGAATAGAATTTGCTGCGTCTCTCACCGCTGTCATTCCCCGCGAAAGCGGGGAATCCAGTATCCCAGAGACGTCAAACGGTCCTGCCCCGCCACGGCGTACCGCCCGCTTTCACGGGTGATGACACGAAATAGCAGGAGGTTGAGCGTGAAAGATCGGGCCGCTACTTCAACTTCAGCCGATATGTCTCGTGGCAGTCGGTGCAACGATCGTTGATCGCGGTATAGGCGGCCTTGAGGCTCGCGACGTCGGTGATCTTGCCCTTGACCTCCGCGATCGCCTTCTGCACCGGCGGGATCTTGGAGTCGAAATCGGCCTTGTTCTTCCAAACCTTCGGCGAGGCCCCATAGGTCGCGTTCACCACGTCCTGCTTTGGATTGACCTCGAAGGTCTTGGCGATCTTGGCGACGTCGGTCTCGAGATTGGCGATCGCCTCGTCGGCGGCCTTCTGGTCGTAGGGGATGTCGCCCTTGGTCATCTTCTGGATGACCGTATAGAGGCTCTTGGCCTGCGAGCGCATCAGATTGTCCTGCTGAACCGCGACCTCCTGCTGCGCCATCACGGCGCCCGCGCCCAATAGCAGGGTCGTCACGACAATCATCGTCCGTTTCATTGGTCAGTTTCTCCGACTCGCAGATGTCTTGGGATTGGACCCTCCCCCCGCTTCACGGGAGTCGCGGTCCATTCATGGATAGAACCCCGCGCGAGGCGTTTATTCCCGCGGGGGAGGATTGTGGCTTACAGGCTGTGACGGCGACGGTGCTCGCTGATGGCGATCCACACCCGCTCCGGGGTTGCCGGCATGTCGATGTGGTCGATCTTGTACTCGCGCCAGAGCGCGTCAACGATGGCGTTGACGACGGCCGGACAGGAGCCGATCGCGCCGGCCTCGCCCGCCCCCTTCACGCCCATGGGATTGGTCTTGCAGGGAACGTTGGCGGTCTCGAACACGAAGGACGGGCCATCCGCCGCCCGCGGCAGCGCGTAGTCCATGAAGGTCGCGGTGATCAGCTGGCCATCGCCCGCGCCGTAGACCACCTGCTCCATCAAGGCCTGGCCGATGCCTTGCATGGCGCCGCCATGCACCTGCCCGGCGAGCAGGAGCGGGTTGAGCGTCTTGCCGAAATCGTCGACGATCACGTAGTTGACGATCTTGATGATGCCGGTCGCCGGATCGATCTCGACTTCCGCCACATGGGTGCCGTTGGGATAGGTGCCGTCGGCGCTGGCGAAGGTCGCGCTGCCGTTCAGCTTCGACGGATCGGCGCCGGGACGCTTGGCGAGGTCGGCGAAGGAGATCGAGCGGTCGGTGCCGGCGATCCGGATCACGCCGTCGGTGATCTCGAGGTCGCCCGCGCTCGCTTCCAGCGCCTGCGCTGCGAACTCCTTCAGCTTCTTGCCCAGATCGCCCGCAGCGCGCTCCACGCAGACGCCGCCCGTGGGTATCGAGGCCGAGCCGCCCGTGCCGAGACCCGTCGCGATCTCGTCGGTGTCGCCCTGGCGGATATGCACGCGCTCCGGCGGCAGCCCGAACTGCTCGGCGACGATCTGGGCGTAGGCGGTCTGGTGCCCCTGCCCGCTCGATTGCGTGCCGATCAGCACGGTGACGTCGCCATTGGGATCGAGGCGGACGTTGGCCGTCTCCTCACCCATCACGCCGCAAATCTCGACATAGCTCGCAAGGCCGATGCCGCGGATCAGGCCGCTCTTCTTGGCCGCCTTGGCGCGCTTGGGAAATTCCTTCCACTCGGCGATCTCCATCGCACGCTTGAGATGCGCGGCGAAGTCGCCGGAATCATAGACCTTCCCCGTCGCGGTCTTGTACGGCAGCGCCTTCGGCGGGATGAAATTCTTGCGGCGGATCGCATCCGGCGTCATGTCGAGTTTTCGCGCGCAGGCATCGACCAGACGCTCGATGACATAGGCCGCCTCGGGCCGGCCCGCACCGCGATAGGCATCGACCGGCACGCTGTGGGTGAAGATGGTGCGCACCCGGCAGTGGAAGGCCTGGATGTCGTAGAGGCCCGGCAGCATGCCGGCGCCGCCATGCGGAATGTAAGGTCCGAAGGTCGACAGATAGGCGCCCATGTCGCCCATCAGGTCGCAATCCATGGCGAGGAACTTGCCGTCTTCAGTCAGCGCCATCTTCGCGGTGGTGACGTTGTCGCGACCCTGCGCGTCGCCCATGAAATGCTCGGAGCGGTCGGCCGCCCATTTCACCGCCTTCTTCAACTGCCGCGCGGCAACCGCCATCAGGGCGTATTCGCGGTACGGAAACAGCTTCGTACCAAAACCGCCGCCGACGTCGGGGCAGATCACCCGCATCTTCTCGGTCGGGATGTTGAGCACGTTCTGGCAGAGGATGTCGCGCAGGCGATGGCTGCCCTGGCTGCCGACCGTCAGCGTCAGATGGTCGCGCTTGGCGTCATATTCGCAGACCGCCGCGCGCGTTTCCAAGAAGCTTGCGACCACGCGCGGATTGACGATGGCGATTTCGGCGACCGCATGCGCCTTGGCAAAGGCGGCTTCGGTCGCGGCCTTGTCGCCGATCGAGACGTCGAACAGCACATTGCCGGGCTTGTCCGGCCAGACCTGCGGCGCGCCCTTCTTCACGGCATTGACGACGCCGGTCACCGATGGCAGCGGGCTCCATTTGACCTCGATCGCCTCGATCGCGTCGCGCGCCTGGTCGATGGTCTCGGCGACCACGAAGGCGATGGAATCGCCGACATGGCGCACTTCATCCTTCGCGAGGATCGGGTAAGGCGGGCCGGTGAAAGGATCGGTCTCGAGATTGAACAGGCACGGCAGATTGCCGAGGTCCTTGACGTCGTCGGCGGTCAGGATCAGCGCGACGCCGGGCAAGCCGCGGGCGCGACTCGCATCGATGGTGTATTTGGCATGCGCATGCGGCGAGCGCAGCATCAGGCAGCGGAGCGCAGCCTGCGGCGCATAATCGTCGGTATAGCGGCCCTTGCCGCGGATGAGCGCGTCATCCTCCTTGCGCAGCACACTTTGGCCGACGCCGAACTTGATGGGGGCTGCCATTTTTCTCGTCCCGTCCTATGGTTGTTTTGCCGGCATATTGCCGTGGAAAAAGTGGCAAGGCAAACGGGTTTAGCCATGCACAGTCCGCGAAGACTCGCCCGGCGCCTCGCCTGTCAGAGCGGGATGCGACGAAAAGGCCGCAGCTTGGTCATTTCCATGTGAAGAACGGTCCGGTTGATGGCATGATAGTTGCCGAACTCGTCCCGCAGTGCACTCCTAAAGAGAAGTAGTCGCGCTGACTGCCGCTTGTTCGCAAAGCGCATCTCCGCTTCTAACGGTTGATCACCTACATCCCCCCTCGGCTCCATAGATCCGTGGCGCGCTCTCTCAGCTTATCGATAGCGCGTTCCGGCGTGATGTAGTCGATCTCGCCACGCGTCAGGCCGATATCCATCAGCTCCCTGTCACTCAGGTCCTGCAATGTGACCCGAGGGCGCTGCCGCCGCTCCTGAAACGCATACCAATATCGCCTGAGCAGGCTCAAGATGGTGGAGAGGTCGAGGCGAAGCCTCGCGGCATCGCCCCCGGTCTCGGATGCGATGTTCGTCTGTTGGGGTGGCATCGGATGCTCCTGCTGTTGTGCCGGCGGGGAGCGTGGCCAAAGAAAAGGCCCCGTCCGATGCCGGCGGGGCCTGGTGGAAAGATGTCGTCGTCGAAATCCTAGCGCACGACTCCTTCCACGGCCCAGCCGAAGCGGGTCATGTGGTTGCGGTTGACGGTGCGTACGGATTTGATCATGAGACACCCATACCACGGCAAGCGCGCAAAATCAAGAGATGTGCGGAGGCCGATTGCATCCTGGAGGCGAGCCCCTAGCACCGTTAGCCCGCGGGACGACTTTTGACCTGACATCAAGCGCAAGAAAGCGAACAGACAGCAGAGCCGCTCGGTTGATCGCTGATAACCACGCTTTCCCGCCCCTCGGCGAAGTCATTATGATGTTTCAGTTGCGATTTGGAATGCACTCATCTTAGAACCGCGCCATGATGAGCACATCATGCAATAGTAGCGTTCCAAGGAGCGAGCGTCAGATGACCATTCCGACATGTTCGAAGTGCGAAGGGCACGCTTTCGAGCGCGGACGTATCGTGCCGTTAGGAGAACAGCGAGAGGTTTCCGTTCTGCAGTGCGCTCGCTGCGGCACTGTGGTTGGGGTATTGGAGTCGCAACTATCTATAGAGAGCCTTCATAAGCAGGTCGCAAATATTGACGCTGGTATCTCCCGCATCGTTAAGGCAATGCAGGAGCTTTGATCGGAAGTGGTAGGGCCCACGGCACGTGAGGCCGCGCCCCCTGAGCAGTCATTGAGAGGCCAAACTCTATCGGGACACGCCTAGCCGCGCACCAGCGAGACCAGCCAGCGGCGGCCGAACAACGCGAGAATCGCGACTGCGTAGACGATCGTGCCGCCGACCGCGAGCAGCACTAGCATCAGCTCATCGTGGAAGTGCATCGAGCCCAGCCAAGAACCGCTGAAGCGTGCGATCAGCCAGAAGGCGGCGGCCAGGATGAGCCCGGTCAGCAGGAATTTCGCGAGCGACATCAGCCAGGCTCGGTCCGGCACGAGAAAGCCGCGCCGCACGGCGAAGAACAGCACCAGCAAGAGATTGGTCCAGACGCCGACAGCGGTTGCCAGCGCAAGGCCGATCTGGGCGAGCGATCCCATCAGGGCAACCTTCAGCGCGACGTTGACGGCGATGCCGGTCAGCGACGCGCGAACCGGCGTCGCCGTGTCCTTGCGCGCATAGAAGGTCGCGACCGCGCTGCGGATCAGCACGAAGGGGATCAGGCCGATGGCATAGGCCGCGAGCGTGGCGCCGGCGGCGGCGGCATCGGCCTTCGAGAACGCGCCGCGGGCGAACAGCGCGCGCATGATCGCATCCGGCACGGTGATAAAGGCCGCCACGAACGGGATCGAGAACAGCAGCGTGAAGTCGAACGCGCGGCGCTGCGCTTTCATCGCGCCATCATGGTCGTTGGCGGTGATCCGCCGCGACATCTCCGGCAGCAGCACCGTGCCGATGGCAATGCCGATGACGCCGATCGGCAGCTGGTTGAGGCGGTCGGCGTAATACAGCGCCGACAGCGCACCCGCAGGGAGGAAGGTCGCGATGATGGTGTCGGCGAACAGCGCGACCTGCGTGCCCATCGAGCCCAGCGTCGCGGGCCCCAACGCCCTAAAGAAGCCGCGGACGTCTTCGTCGAGCTTGAGCGGCGCAAATCGCGGCAGGCCGCCATGGCGGGCGAGATCGCCCGCCAGCAAAAAATATTGCAGGAAGCCAGAGATGAGGACGCCCCAGGCCGCGGCGTGGCCCGCGGTCGGAAACCAGACGGCAACTGCCAGCGTCATCATCATCGCGACGTTGAGGAAGATCGAGGCGGCCGCGGCGCTGGCAAAGCGCTGCATCACGTTGAGCATGCCGCCGTAGAGCGTCACCAGCGTGATCAGCAGCAGATAGGGAAAGGTGATCCGGGTCAGCTCGATCGCGAGCTTGCGCTGCTCGGCGTCTTCGCCGAAGCCGGGCGCCAGAATGCTCATGGCTTGCGGCATGAACAGCCAGGCGGCGATCAGCAGCAGAACTTGCGAGGCCAGCAGCAGCGTGAAGATGCGGTCGGCGAACAGCCGTGCCGCCCCCTCCCCGCGCTCGCCATGGACATGCGCATAGGCGGGCACCCAGGCGGCGTTGAAGGCGCCCTCGGCAAAGATCGCACGGAAATGATTGGGCAGCCGCAGCGCCACGAAAAAGGCGTCGGCCACCGGGCCGGCGCCAAGGATCGCCGCGAGCATGATGTCGCGGGCAAATCCCGTCAGCCGCGAGAGCAGCGTGTAACCACCGACTGTGAAGATACGTCCGAGCATGCGTCTCTTGTAGAGCCTTATCGGTCAATCGATAAGGCTCTACAGCATGGCGAGATTAGGTCTAGGAGCAAGCTGCAGGAAGGTTTGCTCCCTCCCCTGCTTGCGGGCAATTGCACATGAGCTGCGCGTCAGGAACGCCGACAGTCTCCACAGCGTCATGGCCGGGCTTGTCCCGGCCATCCACGCCTTGCCACGCACACAAAGAACGTAGATGCCCGGGACAAGCCCGGGCATGACGACCAGCGCCGCAAAACGGCGAAATCAGCCCGCAAGCGCGCCGCGCACGGCGGCGATGATTCGCTCCTGGTCGGCTTCGGTCAGGTAGGCGTGCATCGGCAGGCTGATGACGTCCTGCGACAGGCTCTCGCAAGCAGGCAGGCCGCCCTCGGCGACCGGATACTGCTTGTAGGCGGTCTGCTGATGCATCGACTTGCCGTAATAGATCGCGGTCGGCACGCCCTGGGCCTTCAGCGCGGCGGCAAAGCCGTCACGGTCGGTGCCCTCAGGGAGGCGGATCGTGTACTGCGCCCAGACCGAGGTATGGCCCGGCGCAAGGCGCGGCACGGTGACCACGTTGCTGAGCCCGCGCTCATAGCGTTCGGCAACCCGGTTGCGGGCGGCGATCTCGTCGTCAAAAATCTTCAGCTTCTCGATCAGGACCGCGGCCTGCATGGTGTCGAGCCGGCCGGTCAGGCCGAGGCGGACGTTGTCGTATTTGTCCACGCCCTGCCCGTGCACGCGGATGCTGCGCAGCTTAGCTGCGAGCTCGTCGTCATCAGTGAAGATCGCGCCGCCGTCGCCGAAGCAGCCGAGCGGCTTTGCCGGGAAGAAGCTGGTGGCGGTGGCGTGCGCAAGGGTGCCGAGCTTGCGGCCCTTGTAGCTCGCGCCAAAACCCTGGGCGGCATCGTCGAGCACGAACAGGCCTTCGGCCTTTGCGATCTCGGCGATGGCGTCGTGATCGGCAGGCTGGCCGAACAGGTCGACCGGAATGACCGCGGCGGGCTTGAGGCCGGCCTTGCGCGCGGTCGCGATGCCGCGCTTCAGCGATTCCGGGCTCATGTTGAAGGTCGCCTCGTCCACGTCGACATAAACAGGCGTCGCGCCGGTCCGCGCCACCGGCGAGGCGGTTGCGATGAAGGTGAAGGAGGGACACAGCACGGCATCGCCGGGCCCGACATTCTTCGCCATCATCACCATCAGGATCGCGTCGGTGCCGCTGGCGCAGCCGATGACGTGCCTGGCGCCGCAATAGGCCGCGAGCTGCTTCTCGAGCTCGGCGACTTCAGGGCCGTTGACGAACTGGCAATGGTCGAGCACGCGCTTGACGGCGGCATCGAGCGAGGCGCCGAGCCGGCGGCGCTGCGAGCCGACGTCGATGAAGGGAATGGGTTCGGAGCGCAGATGCTGGTTCATGGCGCCTTGCTGATTGTCCTGCGAAGTTGGAGAAGCCGACATGGATGGAGATCAGCCGGCGACGCGGCGCGGAGCCTTGCGGGCGGGCGACGTCGCGGCGGGGCGCGACGGCGTCTCCAGGCACTGCGTGGCGATCTCGAGGCTGGCGACGCCCTCGTCGCCGGTGACCGCCGGCGTCTCGCCGTGGCGCACGGCCTTGAGGAACGCGATCAGCTCGGCGCGGAGCGGCTCGTCGTGGCCGACAGGCAGATGCCGCATCGAATAGCTGCCATCGGGCTTGAAGCCAAAGCACTCGGTGACCTGGCGCGTCAAGAGATCGCCCATCACGTATTTGCCGCGGGTCGCGACCGTGACGCTGCGCGCCTTGAACGGCGTCAGCCAGTTGGTGTTGATGTGCGCGAGCACGCCGTTGGCGGTGCGGAACTGCAAGAGCGCGATGTCCTCGCGCTCGGCGACTGCGCTCGACAGCTGCGGCTGCACCTCGACGATGTCGGATTCGGTGAACCAGCGGATCAGGTCGATGTCGTGCACGGCGAGGTCGATGACGACGCCGACATTGGACATGCGCGGCGGGAACGGACCGACGCGCGTGATCGCGATCGAGAGGATGTCCTCGCCCGCGATCGCCTGCTTGACGGCGGCGACCGCCGGATTGAAGCGCTCGACATGGCCGACCATCAGCGTGACGCCGGCCTTTTGCGCGGCGGCGACGATCTCACGGCCTTCAGCGACCGTGGAGGCGATCGGCTTCTCGACCAGCACGTGGATGTTCTTGGCGATGCAGGCGAGCGCGACCTCGTGATGCAGATGGGTGGGCGCTGCGATGGTGACGGCATCGACGCCGGCGGCGAAGAGCTGGTCGAGCGTCTCGAACCCCTGGCAGTTGGCAAGCTCGCTGGTGCGCGTCAGGTGCGCCGGCGAGGGATCGACCACGCCGACGAGGGTGACTCCGGGAAGACCCGCGAGCACGCGCGCGTGGTTGCTGCCCATCACGCCGGCGCCAATGACGCCGACGCGCAAGCCTGCCTTGGCAGGTGCTGACCCTTTGGAACTCATTTGAGCAAACCCCGATTCAACGCAAATCCCCGGGCCGCTTCTAGCACGGACGCCACATTTGTGGCGAATGCACAGCTTCCGGTCCGGACACGATTTGATTCAAAAAGTTACACGTCCCCCGGGCCTTAAGCCGCTGAAAGATACGGCTCTTTCGGCCCGGGTCGCGTGATTCGGAGCCTGCTGGTTACGACCTTTGATAGTCGTCTTCAATCCGGATGATGTCGTCTTCCCCGAGATAGCTCCCGGTCTGGACCTCGATGAGCTCCAGCATGATTTTACCGGGATTCTCCATCCGGTGCACCGCGCCCATCGGGATGTAGATCGACTCGTTCTCGTGCACCGTCTTCACGGTCTCGTTGACAGTGACCCGGGCGGCACCACGCACCACGATCCAGTGCTCGGCACGGTGATGGTGCTTTTGCAGCGACAGCCGCCCGCCGGGCTTGACCACGATGCGCTTGACCTGGTGACGCTCGCCATTGTCGACCGACTGGTAGCTGCCCCACGGCCGGTGCACCTTGAGATGCTCCTCGGTGACCTTCGGGGCGACCGCCTTGAGCTTGGTCACCAGGCGCTTCAGGCCGTTGGCATCCTTCTGGCGCGAGACCAGGACCGCATCGGCGGTCGCGACCACGACGAGATCGTCGACGCCTTCGAGCGCAACCAGCGCGGAATCGGTGGTGACGTTGCAGTTGCGAGAATCCTCGAACACCGCGGCGCCGTGCGCGGCGTTGCCTAGCGCGTCCTTCTCCGACAATTCCCACACCGCGTGCCAGGAGCCGACGTCGGACCAGCCGCACGACACCGGCACGACGGCCGCCCGCGCGGTCTTCTCCATCACCGCGTAGTCGATCGAGATCGCCTTCGCCGAACCGAACGCCTCCGGCTCCAGCGTCACGAAGCCGAGATCGCGGCCGGCGTTGTTGACCGCATTGGAGACCGCCTCCACGCTGGCCGCATCGACCTTGCGGTATTCGTCGAGCAGGACGGTCGCCGGGAACATGAAGTTGCCACTGTTCCAGAGATAGCCCGAATTGACGTAGTCGGCCGCCTTCACCGCGTCAGGCTTCTCGACGAAGCGTGCGACCGCGTGCACCTCGCCGGAGATCACCTCGCCCAGGCTGATATAGCCGTATTCGGTCGCCGGCCGCTCCGGCTTGACGCCGAAGGTGACGATGCGCCCGGCGCTCGCGGCGGTGAGGCCTTCGCGGCAGGCCGCGACGAAGGCGGCTTTGTCCTGCACCACGTGATCGGCGGCGACCGCGAGCACGATCGCCTCACTGGCGCGGTTCTGCGCGAACACCGCCCCTGCGGCGATCGCGGGGCCGGAGTCGCGCCGCATCGGCTCGAGGATCACGTCGGCCTCGATACCGATCTCGGCGAGCTGCTCCAGCACCATGAAGCGGTAGGACGCGTTGGTGATGAGGATCGGACGCTCAAACAGCGAGGCGTCCGAGACGCGCAGCAGCGTGTCCTGGAAGGTCGAGCGCGAGCCGAACAGCGGCAGGAACTGTTTTGGGCGCACCTCGCGCGAGGCCGGCCACAGCCGCGTGCCGGCACCGCCGCACATGATCAGGGGGATAATGCGTTTGTCCATCGTCATCTCAAACCTTGAAGTAGTCCCGATACCAGGTGACAAAATTACGAACCCCCTGCTCGATCGGCGTTGACGGTGCAAAGCCGGTGTCGCGCATCAGGTCCTCGACATCCGCGAACGTTTCCAAAACGTCTCCCGGCTGCATCGGCAGCAATTCTTTGATCGCCGTCCGACCCAGCTCCTGCTCCAGAAGTCCGACGACATGCATCAGCTCCTCGGGGCGGTGGTTGCCGACATTGTAGACCTTAGACGGCGCATTTGCGGCAGCCGGGTCGTCGGCAGGCACCCGATCGATCAGCTTGGACACGACACGGGTGACGTCGTCAATATAGGTGAAGTCGCGGCGCATCCTGCCATGGTTAAAGAGCCGGATCGGCCTCTCCGCCATGATGGCGTTCACGAACAGAAACATGGCCATATCGGGCCGTCCCCACGGGCCGTATATGGTAAAGAAGCGCAAGGCCGTGACCGGCAGCCGGTAGAGATGGCTGTAGGACTGTGCCATCACCTCGTTCGCCTTCTTGGTCGCGGCGTAGAGGCTCACGGGATGATCGGTCCGGTCCTGCACGGCAAATGGCAGTTTTGTGTTGGCGCCGTAAACGGAGGATGACGAGGCGTAGACCAGATGATGGCAGCCGTTGTTGCGGCAGCCCTCCAGCACGTTGAGAAAGCCCTGGAGATTGGAATCGGCGTAAGCCTGCGGATGCTCGATCGAGTAGCGCACGCCGGCCTGGGCGGCCAGATGCACGACCTTGGCAAACCGGTGTCGTCCGAACAGCGCCGCGATGGCCTCGCGGTCGGCAAGGTCAGCCTTGACGAAGGAGAAGCGGGAATCGCTGCGCAACAGCTCCAGGCGCGCGCTCTTCAGCGCCGGATCGTAATAGTTGTTGAGATTGTCGAGCCCGATCACGGGCCGGCCTTCGGCGAGCAGCTGCCGGGCGACGTGAAAGCCGATGAAGCCGGCGGCACCCGTGACCAAAATCGCCTGATCCGTCATCCTGTTCCCAAGGGGACCCCTGGCCCGCGCCGCCTCTTTAGCCGGTATCGTGGGCGTCGCAATAGCCCCGCCGCACGTCATAACGGCCGTTCATAACCGCACCTCGTCACCGCTATTGCAAGATCGGCGCCAAAACCATACCAAAGCGGCCTAATTCGGCGCCTCGCGTCGGGTTGCCTCAAATCTTCGCAAACCCTGTTCATGCGGACGAGATGCGCCGAATCCTGCTGTCGACGGCCAAGATCCTGATTTCCGCGGCGCTGCTCTACCTGGCGCTGCGCAAGGTCGATCTGACCGAACTGTTATCGCGCTTCACCGTGACCAGCCTGTTCTGGATCGGGGTCGCGATCGCCATCACCTTCCTGCAGATCTTCATTGGTGTGCTGCGCTGGCGGGAGATCAGCGCCGAATGCGGCGCGCCGCTCGAGCTCGAGCGGGCCATGCGCTACAACGTGATCGGATCCTTCTTCAACCAGACCCTGCCATCGGCGATCGGGGGCGATGCGGTCCGGCTGTGGCTGGTCGCGCGCGGCGGCGCCGGATGGCGTGCGGCCACCTACTCCATCTTTGTCGATCGCGCGATCGGCCTCATCGCGCTCGCGATCCTCATCGTCGCGAGCCTGCCCTGGAGCTACACCCTCATCACCGATCCGCACGGGCGCTCGGCATTGCTGCTCGTCGACCTCGCCGCGCTCGCGGGCGGCCTCGGCTTCCTGGTCTTCGGCGCGCTGAAATGGCGATGGCTGAAGACGTGGTGGGCCACCCACCACATCCACGCCTGCGCGGTGATCGCGAATCGCGTGATCTTCAGCCGCAGGCGCGGGCCGATCGTCGCGATCCTGTCGCTGATCGTGCATGTGCTCGCCGCCGTCGTCGCCTGGTGCGTCGTGCAGTCGATCGCCGCTCCCGTCCGCTTCAGCGACGTCTTCCTGCTCGTGCCGCCGGTGATGCTGATCACGATGATGCCGATCTCGATCGCCGGCTGGGGCCTGCGTGAAGCCACGATGGGCCTGGCGTTCGGCTTCGCGGGGCTGGCCGCAAGCGAGGGCGTCAACGTCTCGCTGCTGTTCGGCGCCGTGTATTTCATCGTCGGCGCGATCGGCGGCCTGGTCTGGATCCTCAGCGCGGAGAAAGCCGCGCAAGGGTCGGCCCCGCTCGGAGTGCCGGAGTGAACCCGGCCGCCGACGCGCTCGCCGCCGCACCTTCGCTGCTTGGCGTTGCGATCGCCGCGCTGGTGTCGGCCGTCATCACCTGGACCAGCCGTCCCCTGCTCCAGCGCTACGCACTGGCGCGGCCCAACGCGCGATCCTCGCACCGCGTTCCGACCCCGCAGGGTGCGGGCATCGCGGTGATATCAGCGACGCTGCTGGTCGCATCGACCTGGGCAGCATGGGCAAACGTCGCGATCCCGCCGGCGCTGATGGCTGCCACGGTCTTGATCGCCCTGGTGGGATTTGCCGATGACATCGTCTCGCTGCCGGTGCTGGTTCGGCTCGTGCTGCAAGCCGCGGCCGTCGGCGCCGTCGTTTTCACCGCGCCCGAAACGGCGCGCATCGTGCCCGCGGTGCCGCTCGCGCTGGAGCGCGGCCTCGTCCTGCTCGCCGGAATCTGGTTCGTGAACCTCGTCAATTTCATGGACGGGCTCGACCTGATGACGGTCGTGGAAGTGGTGCCGATCACCGCGGCGCTGCTGCTGCTGGGATGGCTCGGCGACCTGTCCTGGCCGGCCGCACTGCTCGCCACTACCCTGTGCGGCGCCATGATCGGCTTTGCGCCGTTCAATCGTCCCGTCGCAAAGGTGTTTCTCGGCGATGTTGGCAGCCTGCCGATCGGCCTTCTGCTCGGCTGGTGCCTGCTGGAGCTCGCCTGGCACGGGCAGCCGGCCGCGGCGCTGCTGCTGCCGGCCTATTACCTCGCGGATGCCACCATCACGCTGTTTCGCCGCATCGCCCGCCGCGAACAATTCTGGTCGGCGCACCGCTCGCACTTTTACCAGCGTGCGACCGACAATGGCTTCAAGGTCCCGCGCGTGGTCGGCGAGGTCTTCGCGCTCAATCTCGTGCTGGCACTGCTGGCGATCGTCACCGTGCGCGCCGGCTCGATGCCGGTCACGCTGCTCGCGCTGCTCGCAGGCGCGATCGCGATCGGCTTCGTCCTGCGGCGCTTCTCCTTCCCTCAGGCGTCCTGAGCCAACAGCGCGAGCCGCAAGCCCTCGTCGAGGGAGACCTGCGGCTCCCAGCCGGTTGCGATCGCCTTGGAGATGTTGAGCTCGAGCGAGCCGATCAGGCTGTCGTGCGTATCCTGCCGTCCGATCACGTTGAGGAGCGTGCCGAGCAGGTCGCCCTTGGCGCCCACACCATAGACCAGCGGCGGCCTGATCACCGAGATCTTCTTGTTGCTGTCGCGCGCAAGTGTCACGAAGATCGATTCGATCACGACTTCGCCGTCAATACCCTCAGGGGCAACAGACCGCCCCGCCGACAGCGTGAGAGAACATCACGGCCGACGAAGCCGCGCGCTCCCGTCGCCAGTACGACCGGTTTGCCCTCGGTCATCGCTGCTCCGAAAGGTCCGGATTGCGCAACAATTCGTCGATCAGACCTGCATAGGCGTTCATCGCCGTCGTGCGGTTGAATCTCGCTGCGGCCTCCGCCGCGCGCGCCGCCACGGCACTGCCGTTAGAACGGGACGCCGCACGGATCAACTTGGCGAGCTGATCGGCGCGGCCCGGCGTCAAGCCCCAGCCGAGCCCGTTCTCCACCGTCAACGCGGCCTCGGCCTTCGGCTCAGCAACAGTCCCATGGGACGGTCGACCGCCAGCAGATCGTAAGACCGGCTCGGCACTGACACCCCCGCAACGTCCTTCCGGTACGGAATGATCCAGAGATTGGCGGATGCCAGAAACGCCTCGAGCTGGGCATCCTCCGAAGGTGAGCACTACTTCGCCGGGCGGAGCTGCGACACCAAGAAGGAATGTGCGCAGTGCAGACAGCATCTCGGACGCGCCGCGCCACGTCAGCACCGCCCTTCCTGCCATTCGGATGGCAACGACGCGCGGCCTGCCCGGGCCGGTCTGCGCGACGGGCGCCGCGCCGGGCGAGCCTGACAGCACAACGACCTCGTGCTCCTCGGCGAGGCGGCAGCGATCTCGACCATGATAGCCGCCGTCATGCTCGGATCCGGTGGATAATGCTGGCTCGCGACGACGATCTTGGCGGAAGGCTGCATAATCAGGCCGTGGTCGACCCGAATTCCGGAACCGCATCCTTCAGGATGGTCCTGATGGTGGCGCGATCGTCGCGCGCGATCGCCTGCTCGAGCACTGCGATCCATTTGCGCAGCGTCTGCATCGGCGGCTCGTTCGGTTGCGCGGCCATGATGCCGGCGATACCGATCTCGGCCGCCGGCTCCTCAGAGGCGAACAGGATCTCGTGCAAGCGCTCGCCCGGCCGCATCCCCGTGAACACGATCTCGATGTCGTGGCCGGGCTGAAGGCCGGAGAGACGGATCATGCGCTCGGCGAGATCGACGATCTTCACCGGTTGGCCCATGTTGAGCACGTAGACCGAAACATTCGAACGCTGCGTTCCGAGCGCGTGCGTCGCCGCCGTGACGACGAGATCGCATGCCTCGCGGATGGTCATGAAGTAGCGGACCATGTCGGGATGGGTGACCGTCACCGGGCCGCCGGCCTCGATCTGGGCCTTGAACTTCGGCACCACCGAGCCGTTCGATGCCAGCACATTGCCGAACCGGACCGAGATCAGCCGCATCGGTGGCTTGGCGCCACCGCTCCCTGCGGCAAGATCATGGTCGAGCGCCTGGCAGTACATCTCGGCGAAACGCTTGGTCAGGCCGAGCATTGACACCGGCTCGATCGCCTTGTCGGTCGAGATCATTACCATGGCATCGGCGCCGGCGGCTAGCGCCGCATCGGCCACGTTGATCGAGCCGAAGATGTTGGTCTTGACGCCCTCGCTCCAGTCGCGCTCGAGGATCGGCACATGCTTGAGCGCGGCCGCATGGAACACGATGTTTGGATTGAACTCGGCCATCACGCGCATGATACGCTCGCGGTCGCGGATGTCGGCAATGCGCCCCTCGATCGCAGCAGCCGAGCCATGCGCGGCCAGCGCCTCCGTGACCGCGTAGAGCGCCGGCTCGGAATTTTCCACGATCAGGAGCCGCGCGGCGCCGAAGGCGATGACGCGCTCGCAGATCTCGGAACCGATCGAGCCACCCCCGCCGGTCACGATCACCGCCTTGCCCCTGATCAGGGCTTCGAGCCGCGCATAGTCAATCTTCTCGCTGGGCCGCAGCAGCAGGTCCTCGACCGCAACCGCGGTGAGCCGCGGCGTGTCGCCGCTATCGAGCGACGGCAAGCGGTTAACGATTATGCCGAGCTTGCGCGCCCGCATCAGGATCGATTCCGGATGAGCCTCGGGCTCGAAGGCGGATGGCGTCATGACGACGCGGGCGATCGCCTTGTTGCGCTTGGCGAAGTCGTTGTTGATATCCTCGAGATCGTCGAGGCCGCCTAGCACCGGCACGTTGCGGATGGTTTGGCCTCGGTCCGCCCGCGATGGCGACAGCACGCCGACCGGCCAGAGGCGCTTGATGGCGCCGCTCTCGATGCCGCGAAGAAGCACCTCGGCATCGGCGGCGCGGCCGATCAGAAGCGTCGGCGCGGCATCGTCAATGCGGGCGTGGCGGCGCACGCGGGTATAGCGGAAGTAGCGATAAGCTAGGCGCAACGCGCTGAGGAAGGAAATTTCAAGGAACCAGTAGAGGACGATCGTCACCTTACCGAGAAAGAAGACACCGCGGACGTTAGGAGCGACGAAGACGTAGTCGAGAACGAGGAGCGCCACCGTCAGCACGGTCGCGACGCGGATGATGTTGACCGCGTCGGGCAGCGAGATGAAGCGCCATTTGGTATCGGTCAGGTTGAAGATGAAGAACACGACCACGCTGAAGGCGAGGAAGTAGGGCAGGATCTGGAATAGCATCGGCAGGCGGTCGAAGAAGCCCTCGTGGCCCTCGAATCGCAGATAGAACGCGACGAACAGCGCCGCCGTGGTCATGAGGAGGTCGTGGAGCGCGATGAGGAGTTTGCGCAAGGTGAGATGCGAAAGACGCGTCATCCGCCGACCGATGAATGTCCAGTTTGATGCAACCTGACCGCGCTGATAGCCCATCTCAACAAGACTTGCCAGCAGTGCGGCGGGTCAGGAACCAGCTTGTTTCACCTTCGGCGCGTCGCGCTCCCATAACCATGCCGCCAGCAACGCCGACGCCCAGGACGTACATCCAGCCCTCGTGGAAGTCGAAAAGATGGGAATTGAACAACGAGGTGAAGATGTTCTGCACTACGAGCAGCAGTCCGATCCAGTGGGCCAGTCCGTCGCCACGAAACAGGAGAAGATGGAGAATCCAAGTCGTGTAGAGAATGACAATGCCAATGACGCCCCACTGCACGGCGACATTCAGCGTCTGGTTGTGCGGATTGCCGATCACCTCGCCGGAAGCCTTGTCGGCGCCTCCGATCGCGACCTGCTCGAACAGTCCGCGCGTCGCACCGGTGCCGTGGCCCTTGATCGGGGCCTCCACGAAAAAGCCGAGGGATTTCCGCCAGAATTCGAACCGCAGGCCCATCGAGGTCGGCGCCCCCCTTTCCTTGTAGAGTTGATAGTCGCTCGAAATTGTGTCGGCCGTCCTGCGGAGCTGCGGCGAGACCTGCCAGGCGAGCAGCGCGACGGCAACGAGGCCGGCGCCGATGATTAGGATGCTGCGCCACCTCAGATGCAGCAGTGCGAACACCGCGAACATGATCGGAACCGTGACCAGCGCCGTGCGCGACACCACCACGAAAGCCATGTTGGCGAGGAAGCCGAACGCAAGCGCGGCGAGCAGCCCGGCAAGCCAGTACCGTTTCTCCCGCAGCAGCATCACGACCGGATAGGCAAGCGCGACCGCGCACAGCGTGAATTCCTGGCCCTGGTCGATGTGATTCTTGACGATGATGCCGCGCTCAATGCCACCCGGCTTGATCGTAAGGTTGGGGTAGAAAGCGACCAGCCAGGATGCCACCGCGAGCAGCGCACAGGAAACGAGGAAGGCGACGAACACCCAATGTCCGCGTGGCGAGCGCTCGAAATGGTAGAGCAGGATCGGAAGCACGAGCAGCTTGACCGTGGGATTGACCGCATAGAGCCGCGCACCCCAGGCCGCGTCCGACCACAGCGTGCCCACCAAAGCGAGCAGGAACAGCGCGATCGGCGCCGCGCAGATCGGACGCTTCAGGTGTTGCAGGAATGCCTTGAGATCGAGAAACGGCACCATGCAGACGAGCATCAGGGCATTGAAGATCGCGACAAGCGACGTCGACCAGGGCAGCGAGGCTGCAGTCAGGACCGCGAGCACGTCGACCGTCTCGCTCCAGGCCTCCGGGCTGCGCAGGCGCCGCAGCAGCAGCGCGCTCGTCGACTCCTTCTGCGCGAGCGCCGTCACTTGCCCCCTCCTCGCGCGCGATGGACCAGCGCAGTTGTGCTGAAACCCTGGAGGATGTCGACCAGCACGACTGCCCCGCCCGCGGCCTCGACGACCTCATGGCCGACCACCTGCTCGCGGGTGTAGTCGCCGCCCTTCACCAGCACGCCGGGCTTGATCCGGGTGATCAGGTCGATCGGCGTGTCCTCCTCGAAGATGACGACGAGATCGACCGCTTCGAGCGCGGCCAGCACCTCGGCGCGGGCGCGCTCGTCCTGGACCGGACGGTCGGCGCCCTTCAGCCGCCGCACCGAGGCGTCGCTGTTGAGGCCGACGACCAGGCGGTCGCAGGCGCCGCGCGCCGCGGTCAGCACCTTGACGTGGCCGGGATGCAGGATGTCGAAGCAGCCATTGGTGAAGCCGACCCGCAAATCCTGCCTGCGCCATTCCGCGAGTTGCGCGTCGAGCGCCGCCGGCTCGAGCACGATCTTCTCCTCGGCCGCGAGATAGGCGTGCGGCAGGATCTTTCGCCGCAGCTCGGCCGTGCTCACAATGGCGGTGCCCTGCTTGCCGACGGCGACGGAGGCGGCGGCATTGGCCACGCGCAGCGCCGTGTCCCAGTCCGCGCCCGCCGCGAGCGAGACCGCGAGCGCGGCGGCGACGGTGTCGCCGGCGCCGGAGACGTCGCGCACCTTCACGGGGACGGCCGGAACGTGAACGGCCGCGCCATGGCGCGGCACCAGCGTCATGCCGTGCTCGCCTTGCGTGACCAGGATCGCCTCGCAATCGGCGAGCCGCATCACGTCCTCGCTGGCATCGACGATGCTCTGCGGCGTGTCGGCGCGGCTGCGGGTAGCCTCGGCAAATTCCTTGCGATTGGGCGTGAGCAGCGTCGCGCCGCGATAGATCGCCCAGTTCAGGCTCTTAGGATCGACGATCACGGGCTTGCCGAGCTTTCGTGCGGCGTCGATGGTGTGGCGGATCACCCGCGCCGTCAGCACGCCCTTGGCGTAGTCGGAGAGCAGCACGACGTCGGCGCGCGCGATCTGCGGCAGGATCGCCTCGATCAGCTTCGCCTCGACCTCGTCGGAAGCAGGCTGCGCCTGCTCCCAATCCGCGCGCAGCATGTGGGTGGAGAAATGCTCGGAGACGAAGCGGACCTTTCGCGTGGTCGGCCGCGACGGGTCGCACACCAGCGCGCTTTCGATGGCCCCCTGCTCCGCAAGCGCGGCCGCGAGCCGCTTGCCCGCATCATCCTCGCCGACGAGGCCGACGAAGATGCAGCGCGCGCCGAGGGAGGCGACGTTGCGCGCGACGTTGCCGGCGCCGCCGATATGGATCTCGCTGCGCTGGGCAACGATGACCGGTGTCGGCGCTTCCGGCGAGATCCGCGACACCTCGCCATAGACGAACTCGTCCAGCATGATGTCGCCGATGCAGAGCACCGTGCGGCCTGAGATCGCTTGCGCGAGGGCGTCGAAATCGAGAATGGGCGTCGGCATGATCCTGGAGCCTCAGCGGAAGCGGTCGGGCCGGTCGAGATAATCCCCGACATAGGCCTTCACCGCATCCTCGAGCGTCGTGAAGCCGCCGTTATAGCCGGCGCGGCAGAGGCGATCGACCTCGCTCTGGGTGAAGTATTGATAGCTGTTGCGGATCTGTTCGGGCATGTCGATATATTCGATGTTGGGCCTCGCCCCGAGCGCCGCATAGGCAGCTAACATCAGATCCCTGAAGCTGCGCGCCTTGCCGGTGCCGACATTGAACAGCCCGGACACCGAGGGCGTTGCCAGCAGCCACATGATGACGCGCACGACATCGTCGACATAGATGAAATCGCGGCGCTGGTCGCCGTCGGCAATGCCCTCGCGATGCGACTTGAACAATTGCACGACGCGGCCCGCACTGACGTCGTCGAAGCGCCGCGCCAGCACGCTCATCATCGAGCCCTTGTGGTACTCGTTGGGGCCGAACACGTTGAAGAATTTCAACCCCGCCCATTGCGGCGGCAGCTTCTCGCCGCGCGCGACGCGCTCGGCGACGGCGAGATCGAACAGGTGCTTGCTCCAGCCGTAGAGGTTCATCGGCCGCAGTTTTTTCAGCGCGGGCAGGGAGGAATCGTCGTCGAAGCCTGCCTCGCCGTCGCCATAGGTCGCCGCCGAGGAGGCGTAGATCAGCGGCACCGCATTCGCCGTGCACCAGTCGAGCAGGCGCATGGACAGGCGGAAATTGGTTTCGAACACGAGATCGCCGTCGGTCGCGGTGGTCGCGGAAATCGCCCCGAGATGGATCACCGCGTCGAGCTTGCGGCCCTTCAGCCAGTCCAGCAGCTCGGCCGGGGGGACGATATCCACAAGCTGGCGCTTGGCGAGATTGCGCCACTTGCCTTCGGTACCAAGGAAATCACAGACGACGACGTCACTGCGGCCGGCGTCGTTCAACGCGGCCACGACATTCGACCCGATAAAACCGGCTCCGCCGGTCACCAGCAACATTCCAACCACCCTGCCCGATCTTCGCGGCCCAATACCTGCCGTAGCGCATCATCTGCCAAAGTGTAAGCATTTTGGGACCAACGCGCTCCCGGCTTTACCTGCCGGCCGGGAGCGGCTAACCGAACCGCCAGATCAGCCCGCCCTCGGTCCTATTAACAAATGAACCAAGATTCGCAATTTAGTGGAAGCGCAGATCGGAGCGACACGCGCCCGATTCTGATTGTTCCCTACATGTGGATCGGCGATTTCGTCCGGAATCACACCGTGGTCCGGGTCCTGAAGGAGCGCTGGCCGAACCGGCCGGTCGATCTCCTGACCACGTCCCTGTGCGCGCCGCTGGTCGATTACATGCCCGGCGTGCGCGCTGGCGTCGTCTGGGACCTGCCGCGCAGCCGGCTCGCCGTCGGCCGCCAGTTCGGCCTGGCAAGGCTCCTGCGCGAGCGGAACTACGGCACCGCCCTGGTGCTGCCCCGGACCTGGAAGGCCGCCATTGCGCCCGCGCTGGCCGGGATCCCCGAACGGGTCGGCTTCGTCGGCGAGTTCCGGTTCGGCCTGCTCAACCGCTGGCGCTGGGGCGAGAAGAAGCTGCCCCGCTTCATCGACAAGAACGCAGCCCTCGCCCAGCCCGATGGCGCCCCCCTGCCGCCGGAATGGCCGGTGCCGCAATTGCGGGTCCCGGCCGAGGACATCGTCCGCTGGCGGCAGGCCAATGGCCTCAGCGCCGGCGCCGCCGTGGCGCTCGCCCCCGGCTCGGTCGGCGTCTCGAAGCGCTGGACCTACTATCCGGAGGCCGCCCGGCTGCTGGTCGAGCGCGGCCTGGAGGTCTGGGTGGTCGGCGGCCCCGCCGAAAAGGGCCTCGCCCAGGAGATCGTCGCGGCGGGCGGCCCGGGCGTCCGGGACCTCACCGGCACCGATTTGCGCAACGGCGTCCTCGCCATGGCCGCGGCCGGCGTCGCCATCTCCAACGATTCCGGCCTGATGCACATCGCAGCGGCCTTGGGCACGCCCACCATGGGCATCTTCGGCCCGACCAGCCCCTACCTCTGGGCCCCCCTCAACGGCCTGGCCGCGACCGTGGTCCAGTACAAGAGCGTGCTGTCCTGCCAGCCCTGCCAGAGCACGATCTGCAAGATGAACGACCACCGCTGCATGCGCGATATCGCAGCGTCGGAGGTGGTGGCGATTGCGGAGAAGGTGCTGAGTGAGGCTGGGGCGCGCGAGCGCTAACTAAGGAAAAAGCACCTGACGAAACCGTCACCACGGTTGGCGCTAGAGCCAGAGGCCATCACTTCTTGCGCGTGCGAAATTCCCGCTGATAGCAGACACGCAAACCGGCGTTTTTGGGTTCCTGGCAAAGCGTGGATGAGTACGGGTTCGTATCCTCAGCTGGATAGTGCCCGAGTATCACGTTCAGCGACTGCGTCATCTCCTGCTGCCCGTCGGCCCGATCGGCGATCCGCTCGAACATGTCGGGCAGCAACGGCTTCAGGGCCTGACAAGCTTCCGAGGGCAGCTTGTCGGTCTCGATTGATGCGGCAAAGGCGTGCTGCTTCAGCGCCATCCGGATCAGCTCGATATCGTCTTGATTGAGTTGTCCGTTCTTGAGCCTTGCATTGACGAAGCTTGCGACGAGTTTCGACTGCGCCGTTGGAATCAATCCGCCCGCGCCGTAGTCCCGCCTCAAAATGGCATTGACCGTCGCTCTGTCATCCTCCGATGTGGGCACGGCTGAAAGACGGGCCGGTTTGGATCCCGGCACCACCGGCAAGCCATATCGGCGATTGATCATCTCAAAGGGATCAGCGCGGCTGTTCGCAAACGGCTCGGCCGCCGCGGTGAGGCACAGATTTGGAATTTCACCTCCGCCACATCGTCTCGTCCTGAAGTAGAACGGAACGTTCGCATAGGTCGCGTGCAGCGCTGTCCTGATCTCGGCCGGGACGACCTTGCTGTCATGCTGCTCGGCAATGGTGATGGTGGTCGGGTCGGATTCGAGGTTGGCGAATGCGATGTTCGGATCCGGACGAAACTGGCCATCAGCGCCGCGTACATCAAGGGGCTTGGACAGTGACACGAGGACATCGGCTTCGCGCTGATCGATGGTGTCTTCGATCAAGCAGCGGCCGCCGACGACCTCGTGAACGAATTCAGCTGCGATCAGGCTCAGCGTGTCGGGACAGCTCTCGCGATGTTCGAGGTGAAATCTCCTCCAACGTGGCAGCCATGTGACGTGAATCATCCGTCGCATCGAGCCGTCAGGCCCTCTCTCATTGGTCTCGGTGTTGGTCATCCGGGCGTTGCGCGAATTGTGATCTCGGATGATGACGTGGTCGACATGTCCCTTGAATAGCAACTGTTGACAAAGATCCGCGCACGGCGGCGGAGGGGTAGGATCGTGGCTTTCGGGCTGCCGCCAATTCATCCAGTAATTGTCCCGTTCGGGATATGGCAGCTCAAAGGAGCGCGGCTGGAATGACGATGGCACGGGGTCCGAGATATCCGACGCGAGCAGTCTCTCGAGCTGGTGTTGGCTGAGGTAATGCGGCAACAGCGCAGCCGCGGAGAGCGTGATCCCCGCTACCGTGACGCCGAGCAGGTTGCTTCCAAGAAACCGTGCGAGCAGATATCCGGGGAGCGCAGCGAGGGAGTAATAAAGCAGCGTGGGAGCTGCGATCAGCGTCTGACCCGGGAGGATGAACAGCAACAGGCCGAGCGTGATCATCCCTGGCATGAACGCGATGAATGTCAGCCCTGCCAAAACACAAAAGTAAATGCCGACGGGGCGTGGCATCAACGGCAGCGCATTGAAACGATCGGAAGGAGACATGAGGTCCGACATGTGGCTTCGCTCGCGCCAAAGGTATCCGTCTTCGCGGCCGACCGCGCGCAATTGGGTAGCATCTGCCGATTTCGTCAACCTTTACTGCCCTGGATGCCCAATTTTGCATGAAACGGAGCGATTGCCGGCAGGCGCGTTGACTGAACTTTAACGTTGACCATACGGACGCGAGCACCATCATGCTCGCGTAACATTTCAGACGCAGATCGTTGTAAGCAGACAATGTTGAACGCTTGCGCTTCTCATTGTCGGATCGTGACAAGAGTGGCGGTGCCGGCCTACGCGATCATGGCTACGCGCTAAAGCGTGCGGCTGACGACTTTTGCGATGATGCCTGTCTACAGGTGTCTTGCCCGACGAGTCAAACAGATTTCGTAAAATCAGCAGCGCGTGAGCTCCACCGCCAAGCCATTGATTTCGCTGACTTCGGCTACTGTGCATGGGGTTGTTTTCGCGCTTTTTGTTTTGGGGGCGCGACAGCGGGGGTTCAGAGCAGCGGACGATAGACCTCGCCGATCCGCGCCGCTTCGGCATCGAGGCTGAACCGTTCGAGCACCCGTGCCCGTCCGCGCTCGCCCATCGCAGTTGCGGCAGCCACATCGCGCATCAGCGGCTCCAGGGCCACGGCGAGCGCATCGGCATCGCCGGTCGGGATCAGCACGCCCGTCACCCCATCCCCGACCACGAGCTCGGCTGCACCGGTGCGCGCGGCGACGAGTGCGCTGCCGGCTGCCATTGCCTCGATCAGCGTCAGGCCAAAGCCTTCGTTGCGCGAGGTGAAGGCGTAGATCGTCAGCCGCTGGTACCAGCGCTGCACCGCTTCGATCGGCAACTCGCCGGTGATGACGATGCGCGATTGCAGGCCGGCGGCCTCGATGCGCTTCTTCAGGTCGTTCGCGAAGGGCGTCTGCTCGGGCGTGACCTGACCGACGATGATTGCGGTGAAGTCAGGATAGCGCGGCAGCAATCGGCACATCGCATCGACGAACACGTCCGTACCCTTCTGGGCGCGCACGCGGCCGAAGCAGCCGATCGCGTAGCGCCCCGGCAACCCGCTTTCAGCGAACGCCGCCGAACGATCCGTGGGGGGCGCGTAGACGTCGGTGTCGACGCCGTGCGGGATCACCGTGGCCTTCACCTTCAGGAACGAGGCCGAGAGATCTGTCGTCGCGATGATCGCGTCCATCCGGCGGATCAGCCAGCGCGTGATCCAGCTGTGATGACGCTGCGCCGCCGAGGTGAAGACCAGCTTGAGCGGCCAGCCGAGTGCGCGCAGCACGACGCCCGCGATCATCTCGTTGTTGCGGCGCGCATGCCAGATCAGTGGCGTCTTGCGGCGCCATAGCTTGAGGAAATCGGCGCCGCTCAGGCGCGCGATCCCCTCCGGCGCGTCCGAGCCGAACCACGCCGCGCGATACAGTCTTGCCAGCCGCGGCGCCACCATCCGGTTGGTCGCGGTGACCCCGGAATAGCGCCTGTGCAGATTTGGCACGATCACTTGCAGATCGCCCGGGGAATTCGTCACGTCACGCTCCGTTTAGCAGACCCCCTATACGCAACATTAAGCATAGTGACCAGTTCACCTGCGCCGATACCCCCTCTTCACCACGCAAACGGTAGCTTGGAGCGTTGATCGAAGACGGGTGAGATCATGACTGTGCTAGTCACTGGCGGCGCCGGCTATATCGGAAGTCACACGGTCCTGGCGCTGGCGGAAGCCGGCGAGGACGTCGTCGTGATCGACGATCTCTCGACCGGTTTCTCCGCCTACCTGCCGGAAGGCGTGCCGCTGTTCATTGGCGATGCCGGCGACGAGAACCTGCTCGAGGGCGTGATCGCCCAGCACAACATCGAGAGCATCATCCATTTCGCCGGCTCGGTGGTCGTGCCGGATTCGATGCGCGATCCGCTCGGCTACTACCGCAACAATTTCATGACCGCGCGCAACCTGCTCAATGTCGCAGTGAAGCGCGGCATTGGCCGCTTCATCTTCTCCTCGACCGCCGCCGTCTACGGCAATCCGGACCAGGTGCCGGTGCCCGAGCACGCGCCGACGCGGCCGCTGTCGCCCTACGGCTCGTCGAAGCTGATGACCGAGATCATGCTGCACGACGTCGCCGCCGCCTACGGCATGCAGTACGTGACCCTGCGCTACTTCAACGTCGCCGGCGCCGACCCACAGGCCCGCATTGGCCTTGCCACCGTCGGCGCCACGCATCTGCTCAAGATCGCGGTCGAGGCCGCAACCGGCCAGCGCGCCAAGATCGACGTGTTCGGCACCGACTATCCGACCCCGGACGGCAGTTGCATCCGCGACTTCATCCACGTCACGGACCTGTCGCAGGCCCACCGCTCGGCGCTGGCATACTTGCGCAATGGCGGCGCCTCGACGACGCTGAATTGCGGCTATGGCCGCGGCTATTCGGTGCTGGAGACCATCGACGCGGTGCGCCGGGTGTCCGGGCGCAGCTTCGCCGTGCAATACGCCCCGCGCCGGCCCGGCGACATCATGACCATGGTCGCCGACACCAGCCGCATCCGCGGCCTGCTCGACTGGAAGCCGCAATACGACGACCTCGAGACCATCGCGGCCCATGCGCTGGCCTGGGAGGACAAGCTGTTCCGCGAGCGCCATGGCGAGCTCCGCCACGCGGTCTCGGCCTAGATTCCATCCGGACGCAAGCCCTTAATTGGGCTTGAAAAGCCCCGCTTTAGCGGGCACAGAGGCCCATCGATCCCTGACGCGCGGGCAGGTTTTTCCTTGCGCCGTCAATGGACTCCGGATGGCCCAGTTTCCAAAGAAAATCACCGACGATCCCTATACGGCAGCGGTCCTGATTCGCCGCCTGGTCACGGAACAGGGGATCGTCTATTGGCGGCGTTACCTCGTCGCCTTCGCCCTGATGGCGCTTGCCGCCGGATCGACCGCGGGCGCGACCTACGTGCTCGGCCAGGTCATCAACCAGGCCTATGTCGACAAGAACATCCCGGGCATCGCGATGTTCTCGGGCATCACGGTGATCCTGCTGTTCATCAAGGGCGTGGCGACCTACGGCCACATGGTGATCCTGACCAAGATCTCCAACGCGATCCTCGCCACCAACCAGCGCCAGCTGTTCGCCAAGCTGATGCGCGAGAGCATCGGTTTCTTCTCCGAGCGGCATTCGTCCGAATTCCTGGCGCGGCTGACAGCCGGCGCCAAGTCGATCACCGACGTCCTCAACATGCTGGTCAACGCCATCGGGCGCGACCTCTTGATGCTGCTCGCGATGATCGGCGTGATGGTGTGGCAGGACCCGCTGATGTCGTTCATCGGCCTCGTCGCGGTGCCGCCGGCGATGCTGGTGCTGCGCAAGCTGGTCAAGCGCATCAAGGGCCTCGCCTTCAACCAGTTCACCGGCACCGCCGACATCATGGAGACCATGCAGGAGTCGCTGCAAGGCATCCGCACGGTCAAGGCGTTCACGCTCGAAGAGACGATGCAGAAGCGCATCGACGAGAACATCGCGATCGTCGAGCGCAACGCCAACAAGATGGCCCGCGTCGCCAACCGCTCCAATCCGCTGATGGAGATGTTAGGGGGCTTCGCGGTCGCCGGCTGCCTGCTCTACGGTGGCTACAGCGTGGTCGCGCTCAACGCCACGCCCGGCGCGTTCTTCTCCTTCATGACCGCCTTCCTGATGGCGACCGAGCCGGCCAAGCGGCTGGCGCGGCTGAATATCGACCTCAACAGCCAGCTCGTCGGCGCGCGCATGCTGCTGGAAGTCGTCGACAGCCCGGCGAGCGAGCATTCCGACGACGACAAGCCGGCGCTGAAGCTGTCGGACGCGCGGATCGAGCTGCGCGATGTCAGCTTCTCCTACCGGACTGGCGAGACCGTGCTCAACCGCATGAGCTTCGTCGCCGAGCCCGGCAAGGTCACCGCGCTGGTCGGCCCCTCCGGCGGCGGCAAGTCGACCGTGCTGGCGCTGCTGCTGCGCTTCTACGAGGTGACGCAAGGCGACATCGTCATCGACGGCCAGTCGATCGGCGCGATCTCGCGCAAATCGCTGCGCGCGCAGACCGCCTATGTCGGCCAGGACGTCTATCTGTTCCGCGACACCATCCGCAACAACATCGCCTTCGGCAAGCCGGGCGCGACCGAAGACCAGATCATCGACGCCGCGAAAGCGGCCTGCGCACATGATTTCATCATGAGCTTCCCGCTCGGCTACGACACGCCGGTCGGCGAGCACGGCACGCAGCTCTCAGGCGGCCAGCGTCAGCGCATCGCGGTGGCGCGCGCGCTGATCAAGAACGCGCCGATCATCCTGCTGGACGAAGCCACCGCCGCACTCGACTCCGAGTCCGAGAAGCAGGTGCAGGAGGCGATCGAGCATCTCTGCCAGAACCGCACCACCATCGTGATCGCGCACCGCCTGCACACCATCATGCACGCAGATAGCATCCTGGTGGTCGAGGGCGGCGAGATCGTCGAGCAGGGCCGACACGACGAGCTGCTGCGCCGCTCGGGCCGCTACGCCTCGTTCTTCCGCCTGCAGCATCACGACGCCGGCACTCTGGCGCCGATTAGCGCAACCGCATAGAATTGTTTTCACCTCAAGAGCAGCGAGACCGCTTCATGAACGCCGCCTCCTACGTCATCCCGCTTCCGCCCCAGGCTTCGCTTCCCGTCGTCGGGGAAAGCGGCCGTTACCCGGTGCGCCGCATCTGGTGCGTCGGCCGCAACTATCTCGAGCACATCCGCGAGATGGGCAATGACGAGCGCGCGCCGCCGTTCTTCTTCGCCAAGCACGCCGACATGCTGGTGCCCGATGGCGCCACCATCCCCTATCCGCCGCTGACCAAGGACCTGCATCACGAGGTCGAGCTGATCGTCGCGATGAAGAGCGGCGGGCTGAACATTCCTGCCGACAAGGCGCTCGACCATGTCTACGGCTACGCCGTCGGCATCGACCTCACGCGCCGCGACCTCCAGATCGCCTCGCGCAAGAAGGAGCGTCCCTGGGAGATCGGCAAGTCGTTCGACTATTCCGCGCCCTGCTCCGCCGTGCAGCCGGCCGCGAAGATCGGCCATCCCGCCAAGGGCAAGATCTGGCTCACGGTCAACGGGAAGGAAGCGCAGAAGGGCGACCTCACCGAGCTGATCTGGAACGTGCCCGAGATCATCTGGCAGCTCTCGCAGCAGGTGAAGCTCGCCGCCGGCGACATCATCATGACGGGCACGCCGGCCGGCGTGTCGCAGCTCCAGCCCGGCGACAAGCTCGAATGCGGCGTCGACGGTGTCGGCACGCTGAAGGTCTCGATCGGCCAGCCGGAGTAGGCCTGCACACCTCGGTGCTCACCTCTCCCCAGCGGGGAGAGGTCGGATTGCGCAGCAATCCGGGTGAGGGGCCGCGGCATTCGGTGAGATCGTAACCCCTCACCCGGATCGCATCATTCGATGCGATCCGACCTCTCCCTACGGGAGAGGTGAAGCACAAACGACGGCTTCGATCTACCAGGCCTTCACCGGCCGATTGGCGTGGCTCACCTGCGGGACGCCGCGATTGAGCGACATGTGGGAATGCACGCACAGCCAGCCGTCGGCGGTCTTGGAGAACACCATCGTCGCCCGGCCCGGACGCGGAAACGCGCTGCCGTCGGGATGATAGCCCGTGCTCGTCCACGGCGCGATCACGGTCGCCATCGCACCATCAGGAGATGCCAGAACCGACGTCTGCTCGAGCACGAAACGGAAGTCGGCCGTCTTCGGCCAGACGTTGTCCCATTGCGTGGTGACCCATTGGTCGAGGCCTGGGATGACATCGTTGTGCGTGCCGAAGGCAAGCACCTCCGGATGAAACAGCGGCCTCGCCGAAGCGTAGTCGACCTCACGGACATAGCCGGCGAAGGTCTCCAGCCATTGGCGGAAGAATTGCACTGTCTCTGTATTCGCGGTCGGCAAGGGGGTCATTCGCACCGGCTTCACCGCAGCGCCGACATCACGATGAGGCCGAGGATCAGCGCCGTCAGCGAGTATTTCAGCGTGTAGTAGACGTTGCGATTCCACTCCTTGACCTTGCGGCTGGCGAGGTGGATCTCATAAAGCTTGCCGAACACCTTGTTGAGCACGCCGACGCTCTCGCCGTCGACGTTCTGGGTCGCCGATGCCTTGACGATGTGATGACTGACCCAGCGGTTGATCGCGGTCATGAAGCCGAACTTCATCGGGCGCTCGACGTCGCAGAACAGGATGATGCGGTTGACGTCGGTCGCATTCTCGGCGCTGTGGATGAAGGTCTCGTCGAACATGAAGGCCTCGCCGTCGCGCCAGACGCATTCGACGCCGTCGACCAGGATACGGCACTTGTTCGAGTTCGGCGTGACGAGGCCGAGATGATAGCGCAGCGAGCCGGCGAAGGGATCGCGGTGCGCGCCCAGCTTGCCGCCGGGCGGCAGCATCGCGAACATCGCGCCGTGCACGCTCGGAATCGAATTGAGCAGCTCCACGGTCTTCGGGCACAGCGTGCGCGCCGAGGGCAGGAAGTCGTCGTACCATTTCAGGTAAAAGCGTTTCCAGCCGCTCTTGAAGAACGAGTAGAAGCCCCAGTCGTTGTTCTTGGCGGCCGCGCGGATGAAGCCTTCGTCGAACAGGCGCACGGCCTCGTCGCGGATGGTCTCCCAGTTCTCGCTGAGGGGCTTGAGTTCGGGAAACTGTTCGACCGGGATCACCGGCTTGTTCGGTACCGCCGAGCCCGCATACATCAGCACATTGTAGGGGGCGAGATAGGTCGAGTGATCGCCAAGCTGGCGCGCGAAGCGCAGCCGCTGCTTGCCGCGGAAGTGAACGTAGATCGTCGAAGCCGCAAGCACATACAGAATGACGAGCTGCGGTGCAAAAAGCTGTTTCAGCATTTCCCCAGTTCCCGAGTGACCCAGCCGGGGACGTGATCTACTCCGAGCCGGCCCGAGCGGCAAGATATTCGCCGGTGGGTTGCAATCACGCTGGGGAGAGCGGGGGTACGGAACCTGGGCTGAAACTGGCCGAAACGAGCCGAATTACCCCCGCGCCAGCGCCTGGAGACCCTTGAAGGTCAGGCGCTTGGGGTCGGTGACGCCGGCGAGATAGAGCCGGCGGATGAACGCGATGACGGCGTCGCGGTCGCAATCGGTCAGCGCGACGACGGCGTCGACCGCGATCTTCTGGGCTTCCATTGGGCTCACCTCGGCCTTGCGAGTAACCCCGGCCGAGACAGGCTAGGACTCACCGGTTAATCCGGCGTTAACCGTTCGGGCAGCATCGCCGATTCAGCCCAGCACCCGTATACGCAAAACAACGCATTGCCGGGCGCACGGCGGCTCAGCGCGCATTGATGCTCTTCTTCAGCTGCGCGAACTGCTTCTTCAGCCGAGGCACGGCAAAGTCGGTGAACGCCCGCACCTTGGGCACCGAGAGCCGCCCCTGCGGGCAGATCAAATGCGCGGGCATCTCCGGATCCTGGTCGGCGGCCAGCACGATCTCGAGCTCGCCGCGCGCGACCTGCTCGGCCACCTGGTACGAATACATCCGCGCCACGCCGCGCCCGGCGACCGCGGACGCCACGGCCGCATAGGTGCTGTTGACGACGAGGCGCGGGGTGAACTGGACCGTGCGGGCCGCCGACGAGCCCGCCTGGGGCGCGAAGGTCCAGGAATTGGGCAGATGCGCCATCGCCACGATCTGATGCTAGGCGAGATCGCCGGGGTCAGTGATGCGCGGATGCTGCTTCAGATAGCGCGGAGCAGCCACCACGACGCGGCTGATCTCGCCGATCCGCATCGCCACCATCGCCGAATCCGCGAGATGGCCGATGCGAAGCGCGATGTCGACACCCTCCTCGATCAGGTTGACCGCACGGTCGAACAGCAGAAGCTTTGCCGACACGGTCGGATAGGCGTCGAGAAACGCATCGAGGATCGGCCGCAGCACCATCTCCCCCGAGACCACCGGCGCGGTGATCGTGAGCAGGCCACGCGGCGCCGTGCGCGGTCCGGCCGCGATGTCGTCGGCCTCCTCCAGCTCGGTCAGCACGCGGCGGCAGATCGCGACATAACGCTCGCCCTCCTCGCTCAGCTTGATCGACCGCGTCGTCCGGTGCAGCAGCTCGGCACCGACGCGCTCCTCCAGGAAGGCGATGGCGCGGCTCACCGCCGCCGGCGAACGGCCGAGCTTGCGCCCTGCGGCGGCGAGGCTGCCCTCATCCACCGCAAGGACGAACACCTTCATCGCATCCAGACGATCCATACGCTTCCCGCCGCCCCCTGAGATTCCGGCTGAAGGCTAAGCGTTCGCACCGGCCGCCACAACCGCCGCCGGGGCCGATCCGGCATTCGTTCGCGCCGCGAAAGAGTGTCTGCCAGACAGCGCGTATTCGCAGCCGGGCCGCCGCGGCATACCTCACCAACCAAGCCGGCCGCTGCCGGCGCAGTTCTCAAGCCAACAAAAGGAGCCCGTCATGGGTATCGAGCAGAAGGTCGCCATCATCACAGGTGCATCGCAGGGCATCGGCGCCGCCCTGGTCCAGGGTTTTCGCGATCGCAACTATCGCGTCGTTGCAACGGCGCGCTCCATCAAGCCGTCGGGCGACGACGACGTCCTCGCCGTTCCCGGCGACATCGCCGACCGGGCCACCGCCGAGCGCGTAGTTTCGCAAGCCGTCGCTCGCTTCGGCCGCGTCGACACGCTGGTCAACAATGCCGGCATCTTCGTCGCAAAGCCGTTCACGCAGTACACCGCCGAGGACTATGCGGCGGTGATGGGCACCAACGTCGCCGGTTTCTTCAACATCACGCAGCTCGCCATCGCCGAGATGGAGAAGCAGGGCTCTGGCCACGTCGTGCAGATCACGACGACCCTGGTCGATCAGGCCAATTCGAACGTGCCCTCGGTGCTGGCCTCGCTGAGCAAGGGCGGCCTCAACGCCGCGACCAAGTCGCTCGCGATCGAATACGCCAGGCGCGGTATCCGCGTAAACGCCGTGGCGCCCGGCGTCATCAAGTCGCCGATGCATCCGGTTTCGACGCATGCCGAGCTCAGCGCGCTGCACCCGGTCGGCCACATGGGTGAGATGTCCGACATCGTCGATGCCGTGCTCTATCTCGAGCAGGCGAGCTTCGTCACCGGCGAGATCCTGCATGTCGACGGCGGCCAGAGCGCCGGCCACTGAGCGTGAGAGGAGAGACACCATGCCCATCGTCACCATTCAAGTGACCCGCGAGGGAACGACGCCGGGCGCGGCGGCGCTCACGGCGAAAGAGAAGGCCGCGCTGATCAAGGGATCGAGCCAGCTCCTGCTCGACGTGCTCGGCAAGCCGCTCGATTCCACCTTCGTCGTGATCGAGGAAGTCGACACCGACAATTGGGGCTGGGGCGGCCTGCCCGTGCCGGAATTCCGGCGCCGCCGCGCCGCCCAGACAGGATGATCCGCGTGCGACCGAGCGCGCAGGAGGATGACATGACCAACGCAGATACGAAGCAGCACGTCGAGACCCGGCCGCGTCAGCGGCCGGGATCGACGTCGCAGTCTACCTGGCGATATACGGTGGCAGGATTGTCCGCATCGCTGGTCGGGCTCGGCCTCGCCCGCTTCTCCTACACGCCGCTGATCCCGGCGCTGATCGCGGCAAAATGGTTCAGCGCGTCGGATGTCGTCTATCTCGGCGCGGCGAACCTTGCCGGTTACCTTGCCGGCGCGCTCGCGGCACGGGCTGTCGCCGCCCGCATCGGCGCGGTCCGCACGTTGCGTGCGATGATGCTGCTCGCCACGCTCTCTTTCTTCGCCAGTTCAACCCCGGTGTCGTTCAGCTGGTTCTTCGCCTGGCGTTTCCTGTCGGGTCTCACCGGCGGCATCATCATGGTGCTGGCGGCCTCCGTCATTCTACCGCACATTTCGGCCGCGAGGCGCGGCATCTTCGGCGGTGTGATCTTTGCGGGCGTCGGCCTTGGCGTCGCCGCGTCAGGCACGCTGGTGCCGCTGCTCCTGCAACAAGGCCTGCAGCAGAGCTGGTATGGCCTCGGCGCCCTCTCCGCGCTGCTCACCCTCGCAAGCTGGTGGGACTGGCCTGCGGAGGCCAAGGCTGACGCTGCGCCCTTGCATCACGCGAAGCACCACCATGCATCGACGGCTGCCCGCGCGCTGCTGGTCCAATACGGCCTCAACGCGGTGGCGCTGGTGCCGCACATGGTCTTTAGCGTCGATTTCGTGGCGCGCGGCCTCGGCCAGGGCATTGCTGCGGGATCGCGCTACTGGGTGCTGTACGGTCTCGGCGCGATCGTCGGACCGCTCGTCACCGGCCATCTCGGCGACAGGGCAGGTTTCGGTCCGGCCCTGCGGGCAGCCTTCCTGATCGAGGCGGCGGCCGTGCTGCTGCCGACCGTCAGCACCGCGCCGATTTCGCTGATCGTGTCGAGCGTCGTGGTCGGCGGCTTCACGCCCGGCATCGTGCCGCTGGTGCTCGGACGCATCCATGAGCTTCTTCCACATTCGACCGAGCAGCAGCGCGCGACGTGGAGCCACGCCACCACCAGCTTTGCGCTGTTCCAGGCGGCCGCGGCTTACGGCTTCTCCTGGATCTATGCGCAGACCGGCGGCGACTATCTCGTGCTGTTCGGTTTAGGCGGCGGCGCAGTGGTCCTGGCGCTCGCAATTGATCTCGGCCTCGCACTGATTGTCCCGCGCAGATCCTGAGCGCGATGACGGCAGGCGAGCGGTGCTACCCGGCACCGGGCTTTGTCATGATTTGAGTAAGCGATCTCAGCAACTCGGTTTGCTTCAGGACCAACTCACATTGCTGTCGCGCATGCGTGCTCGACAGCTCAACCAACTCCGCCAGCGTTCTCGCACGGCCCAACTCCCGCGCATACTCCAAGGTCGCGCCCGCATTGACTTTCATCAGTTCGAGCACGACGACACGACACTCAGCTGCCGTTCCAATCGCCTCGATGAGGTGGCTTTCTGCGGCCGTGATTCCATTGGCTTCCGATGCCACATCGGCCAACCGTGGCTTGGCGAGGTCCTTGGCATAATCCAGCGCAGCGTGAGCACCAACCTTCATGCCGTCCAAAGCACGAGCCTGATAATCCTTGGCCATGTCCACGATGAGATCAATGGTCGTACTGCCCGGAGGTTCAGATGTTGCAACGATGACGCTGGCCGCTTCTCTTACCGGAGCTGTCATCGGGGCGGGCGCTGCTTGCCCGATCTGCGGCGCATCTTGCATGACGACGTTGACCGGGCCCGGCGGCATGGCCAAGCCCTCGTCAACGGCACGGCTCACTTCCGCCGCCAGTTCCACCAGCGAGCGACGCCCGGTGCGTGCAACGTCAGCAGGCTGTCTTGAGCGCGGCTTGCCCATGATCATTCGACTCCACGATAAGGCGTTCCCAGATCCAACCCCACAGGGCCGCAATTTCCTCCGAGGCTTTTCCCTCCGGCGCGAACTCGGTCACGCCCAGCCCTACCCCGAGCGCATCCTGGTGGTCGTTGCGCTGCCCAATGAAGGGGAGCGCAAGCACGCCAAGCGAGTTGAGCGACGTGGCGGCTTCGCTCAGCCGGCCCCCCCGTGTGGGCGTCTGATTGAGGATGAAGGCAAACCGGCGATCGAGCCTGCGAGTAGCGATCAGCGTAGGTATTGCGGCTTCGATATCGGCCGGGCTCGGACGAGCCGGGATGAGACAAAGATCGGCACTGGCAATGGCGCGCGTCGCCAAGGCGTTGTTCGTGGCGGCTGTGTCGATGATTGCGAGCCAAACCCCTTCGGCCTTGAGGCGGGATATCACCGGCTCGATTTCGGTGGGATCGGTAACAGAATCGACGCGAGGATAGGGCTTCTCACGGCGCCCTTTCCATCTCGAGATCGTACCTTGCGCGTCCGCCTCGACGAGAGCGACGCGCTCTCCGCGCTGCATCGCTGCCACCGCTAGTCCAACGGACAGCGTACTCTTGCCGCTTCCGCCTTTCTGCGTGACCAGAGCAAGGACGTGCATGTTCCGCGTTCTCCTCAGGACGGCAACAACGTGGAACTCAGACTTCGCTGGAAATAAACTTCTTGCAACGCAAAAATGCTACCCCAAGTCGCGATTCGTCTCAAGCGATCGCGAGCCTCTCCCGGTAATTTACGTAGCAAGATCAGGAATATTGCATCACGCCGTCGTCGATCCGGCCGAAGCGCAGGGAGACGATGTCGAGGGCGTAGTTCTGGTACAGCCGCCACGGCTGCTTCGAGCCCTGCTTGGGCATCTTCGCGACCGAGCGCTGCACATAGCCCGAGGTGAAATCGAGCGAGGGCTGCGCGGTGATCGTGGGATCGTCGTTGTGCGGCATGCACTGGCGGAAATTGTGCCGGTCCATGTAGTTGATGAGCCGGCAGACATATTCGCAGGTGAGATCGCATTTCAGCGTCCAGGACGCGTTGGTGTAGCCGAAGGCCGACGCCATGTTCGGCACGTCGGCATACATCATGTCCTTGTAAGTCAGCGTATTGGCGAAATCGACGGCGCGGCCGTCGACGCTGACTTCGAGTCCACCGACGACCTGAAGCACCAGCCCCGTCGCGGTGACGATGATATCGGCCGCAAGCTCTCGGCCGTCCTTCAGGCGGATGCCGTCGCGCGTGAAATTGTCGATCTCATTGGTGACGACGGAGGCGCGCTGCTCGCGGATCGCCTTGAACAGATCACCGTCAGGCACGAGGCACAGCCGCTGGTCCCAGGGATTGTAGCGCGGCGTGAAATGGGTCGCGACGTCATAGTCGGGCCCGAGCGCCATCTGCACGCCCCTGAGGATGAGGTCCTTCACCTTCGCCGGCCTGCGCCGGCTGAGCTGGAAGAAGAACATCCCCCACATCACGTTGCGCCAACGGATCAGATGATAGGCAAGCCGCGCCGGCAGGTTGCGCCGCAATTTGTTGGCGAGGGGATCCTGCGCCGGGCGCGACACCACATAGGTCGGCGAGCGCTGAAGCATGGTGACCTGCGCGGCCTTCTTGGCCAACTCCGGCACCAGCGTCACTGCGGTCGCACCCGAGCCGATCACGACGACGCGCTTGCCCGCATAGTCGATGTCCTCGGTCCATTCCTGCGGATGCACGATGCGGCCGGCGAAATCCGCCGCGCCCTTGAACTCCGGCGTATAGCCCGCCTCGTATTTGTAATAGCCCGAGCACATGAACAGGAAATTGCAGGTGAAGCGCACAAGCTCGGTTGCACCCTCGCCCGTCATGCGCTCGGCCTCGACGGTCCAGCGCGCGTCCGGCGTCGACCACGCCGCACGCTTGACGCGGTGGCGGAAGCGGATGTGTGTCTCGATGCCGTTCTCGGCCGCGGTCTCGCGCACATAGTTCAGGATCTGCGGCCCGTCGGCGATCGCCTTCGGATCGGTCCACGGCTTGAACGAATAGCCGAGCGTGAACATGTCGCTGTCGGAGCGGATGCCGGGATAGCGAAACAGATCCCAGGTGCCGCCGATACAATCACGCCCCTCCAGGATGATGTAGCTCTTGCCCGGGCACTTCGTCTGAAGATGATAGCCCGCGCCGATGCCGGACAGGCCGGCACCGACGATGAGCACGTCGAAATGCTCTTTGGCTTCGATCATGGCGTTCTCCCGCCGCACAGGATGGGCGGCGCCGCGCCGAATTGCAACCGTCAGGGGATGGTGGCGCCGTAGACACAGGCGGTGTCGAAATACTCGTGAAATTCGACTGCCTTGCCGTCCTTGAAGCGCCAGAAATCCACCTTCGGCGTCTTCGCGACCTTTTTGGTCTTCTTGTTGGTCCACGCGCACTCGCCGCGCGCGACGACGGTATCGCCCTGCGCGACGTACTCGTTCATCGTGTAGTACTGCATGCTCCAGTCGGCCAGCAGGCCGTCGAAATAGCCGCGCAGCTCGGTACGGTCGTCATAGCGCTTGGCAAAAGGCACCGGCTCGGCACCTCGCGGAATCGAATCGAACTTGATCTGCGGGCCGATGACCCTGTCGAACCAATAGTCGACGCTGGCGCCCTTGCTGTCGTTCCACTGGCGATAGGCTTCCTTCAACAGCTCAACGTTGGCTTCGCTGGACATCGTATTCCCTCCATATGCATTCTGAAAATGAACTGGGAAAGGCGGCCGCCCGCTTCGAAAGTGGCAGGCTTGTTTTGGCTCTACCTCCGAGCGTACCACAGAGAATGGCGACAAAAAAAGCCCCGGATCGCTCCGGGGCTTTCGTGTCGCAGCTGGATAAAATCTCAGTAGCGGTAGTGGTCGCTCTTGTACGGACCTTCCTGCTTCACGCCGATATAGTCGGCCTGGTCCTTGCGCAGCTCGGTGAGCTTGACGCCGATCTTGGCGAGGTGGAGGCGCGCGACCTTCTCGTCGAGGGTCTTCGGCAGCACGTAGACTTCCTTCTTGTACTTGCCGTCCTTGTTGTTGGCGAAGAGCTCGATCTGCGCCAGCGTCTGGTTGGTGAAGGACGCCGACATCACGAAGGACGGATGGCCCATCGCGTTGCCGAGGTTCACGAGGCGGCCTTCCGACAGCATGATGATGCGGTGCTTGTCGGGGAACTCGATCTCGTCGACCTGCGGCTTGATGTTGGTCCACTTCAGGTTACGCAGACCCGCGATCTGGATCTCGTTGTCGAAGTGGCCGATGTTGCAGACGATGGCGCGATCCTTCATCGCGCGCATGTGCTCGATGGTGATGATGTCCTTGTTGCCGGTCGCGGTGACGAAGATGTCGGCGCGCGGGGCGGCGTCTTCCATGGTCACGACCTCGTAGCCTTCCATCGCGGCCTGGAGCGCGCAGATCGGATCGACTTCGGAGACCATCACGCGGCAGCCGGCCTGGCGCAGCGAGGCGGCCGAGCCCTTGCCGACGTCGCCGAAGCCCGCGACCATCGCGACCTTGCCCGACATCATCACGTCGGTGCCGCGGCGGATGCCGTCGACCAGCGATTCACGGCAGCCATAGAGGTTGTCGAACTTCGACTTGGTGACGCTGTCGTTGACGTTGATCGCCGGCCACAGCAGCGTGCCGGCCTTCTGCATGTCATAGAGACGATGCACGCCCGTGGTGGTCTCTTCGGAAACGCCCTTGATGCTCTTGGCGATCTCGGCGAAGTAGCCCTTCGGCTTTTCCTTGAGCTGCTTCTTCAGAAGTGCGAAGAAGACTTCCTCTTCCTCGGAGCCGGGCTTGTCGAGGAAGGCGGTGTCGCCGTTCTCGGCGCGCAGACCGAGATGGACGTACATGGTGGCGTCGCCGCCGTCGTCGAGGATCATGTTCGGGTGACCGCCGCCGTGCCAGTCGAACAGTTTTGCGGTGTAGTCCCAGTACTCGGTCAGCGTCTCGCCCTTGACGGCGAAGACGGGAATCCCGGCGGCTGCGATCGCCGCGGCGGCGTGGTCCTGCGTCGAATAGATGTTGCAGGAGACCCAGCGGATGTCGGCGCCGAGGGCTGCCAGCGTCTCGATCAGCACGCCGGTCTGGATCGTCATGTGCAGCGAGCCGGCGATACGCGCGCCCTTCAGCGGCTGCTTCGGGCCATACTCCTCGCGGGTGGCCATCAGGCCGGGCATCTCGGTCTCGGCGAGCGAGAGTTCCTTGCGGCCGAAATCGGCGAGCGAAATGTCCTTGACGATGTAATCGGTGAAGCCGGGCTTCGCGTTCATAGGGGGTTCCTGTTTGTTTGGCTCGTCATTCCGGGACGCTCGTGAAACGAGCGAACCCGGATCCGGAGGTTCGAGATTCCGGGTTCGCCGCTGTTGCGGCGCCCCGGAACGACGCGAGAGAACTAGAGCGCGCGCTTGAGCTGCTCGACGAGATCTGTCTTCTCCCAGGAGAAGCCGCCCTCGTTGTCCGGCGTGCGGCCGAAATGGCCATAGGCCGAAGTGCGCGCGTAGATCGGGCGGTTGAGGTCGAGATGGCTGCGGATGCCGCGCGGCGTGAGATCCATCGCCTGTGCTGCCGCCTTCTCGAGCTGATCCTCCGGCACCTTGCCGGTGCCGTGGGTGTCGATATAGATCGACAGCGGCCGCGCCACGCCGATGGCGTAGGCGAGCTGCAGCGTGCAGCGGTCGGCGAGACCGGCGGCAACGATGTTCTTGGCGACGTAGCGTGCAGCGTAGGCCGCGGAACGGTCGACCTTGGTCGGATCCTTGCCGGAGAACGCACCGCCGCCATGCGGGGCCGCGCCGCCGTAGGTGTCGACGATGATCTTGCGGCCGGTCAGGCCGGAGTCGCCGTCGGGGCCGCCGATGTAGAACTTGCCGGTCGGGTTGATGTGCCAGATGGTCTTCGGCGTGATCCAGTCCTTCGGCAGCGCCTCGCGCACATAGGGCTCGACGATGTCGCGCACCTGGTTCGAGGTGAGGTCCGGCACCAGATGCTGGTGGGAGACCACGATCTCGCGCACGCCGACCGGCTTGCCGTTCTCGTACTGCACGGTGACCTGGCTCTTGGAATCCGGGCCCAGCACCTTCTCGCGGCCGGAGTGGCGCGCCTCGGAGATGAGGCGCAGGATCTTGTGGGCGTAGAAGATCGGCGCCGGCATCAAGTCAGGCGTCTCGTTGGTGGCGTAACCGAACATGATGCCCTGGTCGCCCGCGCCTTCTTCCTTGACCTCGCCCGGCTGAAGCGCATCGACGCCCTGGGCGATGTCGGCCGACTGCGGATGCAGCAGAATCTCGATGTCGCAGGTCTTCCAGTGGAAACCTTCCTGCTCGTAGCCGATGTCCTTGATCGCGGCGCGCACGACGCCCTCGATCTGCTCGTTGGTGACGGACTTCGGACCACGGGTCTCGCCGGCGATCACGACCTTGTTGGTGGTCGCGAGCGTTTCGCAGGCGGCGCGGATCTGCCACGGGTCGATGCCGGCTTTCGGCCCCTCGCGGTAGAACAGATCGACGATTTCATCGGAGATCCGGTCGCAGACCTTGTCCGGATGGCCTTCGGACACGGACTCGCTGGTGAAGAGATAGGACGCGCGCATCAAGAAACCCCTTGTTCCGCCACTAGATGGCGGTTCGTTTGCGATGTTTACCTTTGGATTATGTCAATCACGCCGGCGCGAGATGACGTAGGATTCGTCAAGAAACCAGAGCCCGTTGTACTTTCTCAGCACGTCCCTGGCGGCATCCAGAGTGCGGCCGTTTTGAGTCATTTCTGCCAATCGGTCGTCCTCGATCTGAGCGACATACACCGCCGCATTCCACGCTGCAAAGGCCGTCGAGGTTCCGATGGTACCCGTCACCTCGTTGGGCAGCGCTTCCATATCATACCTGAAGATCGAGCGGTTGTCCGCATAAGCATTAAAATTTAGGTCTCGGCCCAACGATCCGAGCTCATACTTGATTGCGCGCAATAGCTCATGACGGCTGACCGCGAAAGGATTTTCTCCGGGCCAGATTGCCTGGATCATTTCCATGCCGGGATCGTGACCATGAGAGTGAATACCGATCAGGCGCCCCCCCGGCCGCAATGCCCGCGCCAGAGGCGCAATGATCCGCTTTGCCCGGAAATTGACCGAGGACAGCGCGCGGTATGGCTGGGATGCAATAACGAGGTCGAAATTGGCCTCGGTCTGGCCCGGCCGCGGAATGGTCGAATCCAGCAGGAACCGGTGGTCCTCGCGATAGAGCACCAGGACGACGGGCCGTTCGTAGAGCGGCATGGCCGTGCGTGGGCTGATCGCGGCGCGCCAGTTCTGCTCCAGGAACGGCCGCAGCTCTGCGATCTGCTGCTCGAACTCGCCCGACGAGGCGCCCCGTAGCGGAACCTCGTGCCAGACGGTGGCGGCCGCCGCTGCGGGCGATGCCGGCGTGAGCCAGGGCGCCTCCGAGTAGAACATGTTGGTGAAGACGAACACCGACGCAGGATGCTCGAAAATGCGATCCGGCACCTTCTCCAGCGTCAGGCGCAAATCCTCGAGACTGAGCTCCTTGCCGGCGACATAGAACGGCATGTGCGGAAAGCGCTGGTGCGTTGCGCGCAGCACCCGCGCGAGCACCGTGCCGTCGCCGACACCGGCGTCGAACACACGCAGCGCCGGCGGGCGCGGATGGATGGCGGCCAGCTCCAGCGCAACCCTGTCCGCGATCACCCGCTTTTCGCTACAGGTGTGGACGAACAGCAGATATTTCTGCCGGTTCTCGAAGAAACGGAAATTGCCGCGCGGATCGCGCTTTTCCGGGGGCACCTGAAGTCCCCGCGGCGGCGGCACGCCGCCGGCCATCGACGCCGCCATATAGGCCTGGATCCGCTCCAGCGTGTCGATGGTGATGCGCTTTCCCTCGCGCAGGCGATGCACCAGCTTCCCATCGTTCACGGCGCGCCGGCCAAACGTCGATTCCGCCATGTCCGCCTTGCGGCAGAACTCGGTGATCTGGCTCAGGATTTCGTCGTTTTTCATAAGTGGGAAGCTGGTGGGCAGCGATGTTGGGTCCTGCCTATTAGCAAAGTCTGCCCACCGAGGGAATACCCTCGCCTGCCTTACTCCACATCCAATGACGGGAGCGTGAACCCCGGCGCACCGCCGGGCAACAAACAAGCGCCTCTCCTCTTACGGGACGACCGCCATGCGCCGCCTGCTCGTCGCGCTCTGCCTGCTCACCGCCGTGCTGTGGTCGACGTCCGCCCTGACGCAGCCGCGCAACCAGCTCGGGCCGCTCTGCACCACCGAGACCACGCCGGCGGACCAGATGGTCGACGCCTGCACCAAGATCATCGCGCTGAAGGTCTTCAAGGGCGAGCAGCTTGCGACCGTCTATTTCTGGCGCGCGGTGGGCTGGAACAGGAAGGGCGACTACGTCAAGGTCATCGCCGATACCACGGAGGCGATCCGGCTCCAGCCGAGTCAGGCGGTCTATAACCTCAGGGGATCGGCCTATTACGACAAGGGCGACTACGACATCGCGATCACCGATTTCGACGACGCGCTGAAGCTCGGCCCGCCCAGCGGCATCATCTTCCACAACCGCGGCAATGCCTGGCGGGGCAAGCACGACTATGCCAGGGCAATCGCCGACTACGACATGTCGATCAAATCAGATCCGAGATCGGCGTTCTCGTTCCAGAACCGCGGCATCTCGAAAGAAGCACTCGGCGATCTCGACGGCGCGCTCGCCGACATCAACCAGGCGATCCGGCTCGACCCGACGCTGCCGCAGCCGCTGATCAACCGCACCTCGATCTGGCGCGCCAAGGGCGACCTCGATCGCGCCATCGCCGATGGCAGCGAGGCGATCCGGCTCGCCAGGGAAAAGCCGCCGGCCAACATCATGACGCCGCCGAACAGCGTGCTGATCTCGGGCTACACCCATCGCGCGCTGGCCTATGAAGCGAAGGGCGACTACGCCCGCGCGCGCGACGATTACAGGGCGACGCTGGCGATCGTGGCCTCGGATGCCGGCAGCAAGGCCAATCAGGCGACTGCCAAAGTGCGGCTGTCGCTGGTGACGGATGCAGCCGTGCCGATCCCGCGCGATGCGCCCTCGCCCACAACGCAGCCGACAGCAGCCCCTGCCCCGCAGCAGACCGGCGCGGCGCCTGCGCCCTCACCTGTGCCGGCCGTGCGCGGCACGCGCATGGCGCTGATCATCGGCAACGGCGCCTATGCGCATGTGAAGGCGCTGCCCAATCCACCCAACGATGCCCGCGCGGTCGCCAAGAGCCTGCGCGACATCGGCTTCACGGTGTCGGAGGGCGTCGACCTCGACCGCGCCGCGATGCAGAAGATGACGCGCGACTTCCTTCGCGATGCGGCGCGGGGGCAAGTTGCCGTGGTCTACTATGCCGGCCATGGCGTGCAGATCGACGGCCGCAACTATCTCATTCCCGTCGACGTCGAGCTCAAGCCGGGCACGGGCATGACGGAGGCGATAATCGACATGGATACGATCATGGCCGGCCTCGACGACCAGGTCCGCACCAACATCTTGATCTTCGATGCCTGCCGCAACAATCCGATGGCACAGCAGGTGGCTTCCGCAGGCAGCAGTCGCGGCATCGAGGGCGCCTCGGGCCTCGCAGCTCCAACCAGCCTCGGCGCCGGCGCGACGCTGGGCGCCGGCACGCTGATCGCCTTCGCCACCGCGCCGGGCCAGGTCGCGCTCGACGGCGAAGGCGCCAACTCGCCGTTTTCCGCCGCCCTCTCCCGCCACATCGGCACGCCCGGGCTGGAGGTGCAGCAGATGCTGACGCGGGTGCGGGCGGAAGTCGTGTCGACCACGAAGAACAAGCAGGTGCCATGGTCGAACTCGTCGCTGCTGGGTGAGGTTTACCTGGCGGAGAAGTAGGGTGCGGGCCCGCGTCGCATGGCGAGGGCCACGCCAAAAACGCGATGTCGTCCCGGCGAAGGCCGGGACCCATAGCCACAGGGTCGTGTTTGGCGAAGACTCGCGGTTACCGGCTTTGCGCCACAACTTCTTTCTGGGGGGTATGGGTCCCGGCCTTCGCCGGGACGACACCGAAAGTGTGGCGAGTCCTATCCGTCACTCACGCGACGGACTGCGTGGGGCCTAGTTGCCCCACACTTCCTTCGCGATCTCGACCGCGAGGCTCAGCTTGGCCCACTGCTCCTCTTCGGAGAGGATGTTACCCTCTTCCGTCGAAGCAAACCCGCATTGCGGAGAGAGCGCGAGCTGCTCCAGCGGCGCGAATTTGGCGGCTTCTTCCAGACGGCGCTTGATGTCGTCCTTCTTCTCGAGCTCGCCGAACTTCGAGGTGATGACCCCGACCACGACGACCTTGTTGCCCTTGGGCAGGAAGCGCAGCGGCTCGAAGCCGCCGGCGCGGTCGCTGTCGTATTCGAGGAAGTAGCCGTCGTAATTGGTGCCGGCGAGCATGGTCTCGGCCACCGGCTCGTAGCCGCCCGAGGAGATCCAGGTCGAGCGGAAATTGCCGCGGCAGACATGCGTCGTCACCACCATGTCGGCGGGCTTCTCGGCCAGCGCGTAGTTGATGATGCGCGCGTAGATCTGCTGGAGACCGTCCGGATTGTCGCCGCGCTCGCGCGCCTTCTGCAATTCGTCCGGCGAGCAGAGATAGGCCCACACGGTGTCGTCGAACTGGAGATAGCGGCAGCCGGCGTCGTAAAACGCCTTCACGGCCTTGCGATAGGTCTTGCCGAGGTCCTCGTAGAAGGCCTCGAGATCGGGATAGACGTCCTTGGAGATCGACTTGCGGCCGCCGCGGAAGTGCAGCACCGCCGGCGAGGGGATCGTCATCTTGGCGGTGACGTGGGCCTGGTCGGCGCACTTCTTCAGGAAGCGGAAGTGGTCCAGCATCGGATGGTTGTCGGGGAAGTCGAGCTTGTCGATCACCCTTATCGCGTCGTGCCGGGTCTCGACGCCCGCGAACTGGATGCCGGTGTCGGGGTGGAAGAGCTCGCAGCCGGTGAGCTTGGCCAGGAAGTCGAAATGCCACCAGGAGCGGCGGAATTCGCCGTCGGTCGCGAGCTTCAGGCCGACCGAGGCCTGCTTGTGCACGACCTTCTCGATCTCCATGTCCTCGATCTTGCGCAGATCGTCGGCCGAGATCTCGCCCTTCTCGAGCCTGGCGCGGGCTTCCTTGATCTTGGCGGGGCGCAGGAGGCTGCCGACCTCGTCGGCGCGGAAGGGGGCTTTGGTTCGCTGCATTTCTTGTCTCTCCCGAAATTTCAGTCGGCGCTCGTTGTACTCCCTCTCCCCTCCTGCGGGGAGAGGCGAAGATTAGTGGGCCACCGCCCCTGCGACCCCGAGGTGGCGCTCCAGGACCGAGGGGTCGGCCTTCAGCGCGGCGCTCGGGGCGTCGTGGACGATCGTTCCGCGTTCCAATATCACAACGCGGTCGGCGAGCCCCAGAATCTTTTGCGCATTCTGCTCGACGATGATCGAGCAGATGCCGCCGGCCCGGGTGATGGTGCCGATCGCCTTCAACAGCTCCTCGACGATGATGGGGGCAAGGCCCTCGGTCGGCTCGTCCAGCAGCAGGACCTTCGGGTTGAGGGTCAGCGCGCGGCCGATCGCCAGCATCTGCTGCTCGCCGCCGGAGAGCTGGTTGCCAAAATTGCTCCGCCGCTCCTTCAACCGCGGAAACATCTCGTAGACCCTCTCGACCGTCCAGGCGCCGGGCTGGGCCACCGCGGTCATGTTCTCCTCGACCGTGAGCGAGCGGAAGATGTTGCGCTCCTGCGGCACCCAGCCGATGCCGGCGCGCGCCCGCTGATCGGGTCGGAGCGTGGTGACATCCATGCCGGCGAGCGCGACTGTGCCGGAGAAGCGGCGGGTGACACCGACGATGGAGTTGATCAGCGTGGTCTTGCCGGTGCCGTTGCGCCCGAGCAGCGCCAGCACCTGCCCCTCGGCGAGACGCAGCGTCATCTTCGGCAGCACCACCGCCTCGCCATAGCCGGCGCGCAAGGCGTCGATCGCGAGCAGGTCAGACATTGACCGCCTCCTCGCCGAGATAGACCGCCTTCACCTGCGGATCGCGCGCGACCTGTTCGGGCGGACCTTCGGTGAGCAGCGCACCGGAGACCAGAACCGAAATCCGGTCGGCGAAGGAGAACACGAGATCCATGTCGTGCTCGATCAGCAGCACCGTGACGTCGCGCGGCAGGCTGCCTACGACGGCGAGAATGTCGTGGCGCTCGCTCTCGGGCACGCCGGCGGCAGGCTCGTCGAGCAGCAGCACACGCGGCTTGGCTGCAATGGCGACCGCGATCTCGAGCAGGCGCTGCTTGCCGTAGGGCAACGTCACGGTCTGTTCATTCATGACGTCGAGCAGATGGAAGCGCCCGAGCAGATCGGCGATCTCGCCGTTGACGTCGCTGCGCGTGCCCATCCGCCGCCACCAGTCGCCGCCATGGCCGAGGCGCTCGGAGACGGCAAGGCCGATGGTTTCGAGCGGGGTCAGGTCGGGATAGAGCTGGTTGATCTGGAACGTGCGAGACAGACCGCGCAGCACGCGCTTGTGCACGGGCAGGTCCGTGATGTCCTGGCCTTCCAGCAGGATGCGCCCGGAGTTCGGCTTCAGCACGCCGGTGAGCTGGTTGATGACAGTGGTCTTGCCGGCGCCGTTCGGGCCGATCAGCGCATGGCGGGCGCCCTGCTCGATCTTCAGGGAGAGATCGCGAGTCACGCGCAGGCCCCCGAACTGTTTTTCGAGGTTCTGGGTTTCGAGCGCGATGGTCATGCGTCGCTCTCCGGCACGGCGACGACCGCCTTGCGGCCCGCAATCTGCTTGATGATCAGGTTGGGCACGTACAGCACCCAACGATGCAGGCGCTGGCGGCCGACCAGCACGATCACGACCAGCACGAGGCCGATCCAAAACTGCCAGTATTGCGGGGTCATGGTGGAGAAGAATTCCTGGAGCATGCGGAACACCACCGCGCCGATCAGCCCGCCATAGAGATAGCCGGTGCCGCCGATGACGAGCACCAGCATCAGGTCGGCGGAGCGCTCGAAGGCGAACACGTCGAGCGAGGCGATTGCGGTGGTCTGGGTGAACAGCGCGCCGGCGATGCCGGCATAGAACGCCGCCAGCGTATAGATCGCGATCAGGCGGCGGTTGACGGGGATGCCGATCGCGGCGGCCCGCAGCGGATTGTTCTTGATCGCACGCAGCGACAGGCCGAACGGCGAATGCACGACGCGGCGGGCGAACAGGAACAACACGAACAGCACGGCCAGCGAATAGAAGAAGCCGGCCTTGCCGAACATGTCGAACGGGATCTCGCCGAAGATCGGCTGCATCTCGATGCCCTGCAGGCCGTCGGTGCCGCCGGTGATGTTGGAGAAGCGCTCGGCGAGCGCTTCCAGCAGCAGCGCGATGCCGAGCGTCACCATCAACCGGGTCAGGTCGACGCCGCGGATCACCAGGAAGCTGGTGGCGAAGCCGAGCACCATCGCGGCCAGGCCGGCCACGATCAGCGCGAGCACCGGCTCGTTGATGATGCCGTGAAGCGCAAGCAGTCCCGCGGCATAGGCCCCGACGCCGAAGAAGGCGGCGTGGCCGAGCGAGACGATGCCGGCATAGCCGAGGATGAGATCGAGCGACATCGCAAACAGCGCCAGCCGCAGGATGTCGGTCATGATCAGATAGCGCGTGGGAAATGCAAAGCCGCAGGCCAGCACGATCAGCCAGAAGGCGACTTCGCCGTAGTGCCAGCGCGCCTGGCGCTGGGCACGATAACCGACGTCGGAAGAAGCGCTCATCGGCGAACTCAACGCGCGGCCGTGCGGCCGAACAGGCCGTTCGGGCGCCAGATCAGGATCACGATCATCATGGTGTAGATCACGAAGGGGCCCATCTTCGGCACGTAATACTTGCCGGCGACGTCGCCGATGCCGAGCAGGAGCGAGGCCAGGAACGGGCCGGTGATCGAGGACGAGCCGCCGACGGTGACCACGATCAGGAAGTAGATCATGAACTTCAGCGGGAAATACGGGTCGAGGCCGAGGATCTCGGCGCTGAGCGCGCCACCGAGGCCGGCAAGCCCGCAACCGAATGCGAACGTGAAAGCGAACACCTGCGGCACGTTGATGCCGAGGCCGCTGGCGGCGCGCGGATCGTCAACGGCGGCGCGCAGCCGGCTGCCGAAACGCGTCTTGGCCAGCACCATCTGGAGCGCGATGGTGAGCAGGCCGCAGATCACGATGATCATCAGCCGGTAGCGGCCGATGCCGACGCCGAACAGGTCGAACTGGCCCTGGAGCGCGGCCGGCAGGTTGATGAAGACCCGTGACGAGCCCTGGATGTAGTCGACGGCGGCGACCGACATGAAGGTCACGCCGATCGTGAACAGCACCTGGTCGAGATGACTGCGGGTATAGAGATGGCGGTACAGCGTACGCTCGAGCGCAATGCCGATCGCTGCCGACGAGACGAAAGCGAGCGGCAGCGCGGCGAAGAACGGCCAGCCCATCCGGTTGACCAGCACCATGCAGACATAGCCGCCGGTCATGGCGAAGGCGCCGTGAGCGAGATTGACGAAGTTCATCAGGCCGAGCGTGACCGCGAGCCCGCAGGCGAGCACGAACAGCAGCATGCCGTAGGCAACGCCATCGAACAGGTTGGTGAGGATTGCGGTCATCGTCTCAGCTTGGTGTTATCGTCATGGCCGGGCTTGTCCCGGCCATCCACGTTCTTGTTTCGGCTCTCGCGTGGATGCCCGGGTCAAGCCCGGGCATGACGAGAGCGGGGCGCGAGATCCCGGATTAGCGCTAATGCGCGCCCCGGGATGACGCGCTTTCGCGCGTCACTTCTTGGTCTTGCCGAGGTCCTTGACGGCTTCGAAGGTCGCGAACTCGACGTTGTAAAGCTCGCCGTCGACCTTCTCGACCTTGCGGATGTAGATGTTCTGCACGATGTCGCGGGTCTCGGGGTCGATCGAGATCGGGCCGCGCGGGCTCTCCCACTTCTGGCCCTTCATCGCCTCGATCAGCTTGTCGCCATTGGTGTCGCCACCCGTCTTCTTCAGCGCCTCGTAGATCAGGTGGATGCCGTCATAGCCGCTCACCGCCATGAAGCCCGGACGGTTGCCGAAGGCCTTCTTGTAGGCCGCGACGAAATCCTTGTTCATCGCTGACGGATGCGCCGCCGAGTAGAGGTGCGCGGTGACCGTGCCGAGCACGGCATCGCCCATGTTGTTGAGGAGGTCGTCATCGGTGACGTCGCCCGGCCCGATCACCTTGATGCCGGCCTTGTCGAGGCCGCGCTCGGCATACTGCTTCATGAAGTTGCCGCCCTGGCCGGCCGGCACGAACACGAAGATCGCGTCGGGCTTGGCGTCCTTCATGCGCTGGAGGAACGGCGCGAAGTCGGGGTTGGCAAGCGGCGTCTTGACCTCTTCGACCACCTCGCCGCCGCCGGCGGTGAAATTCTGCTTGAAGAAGTTCAGCGCGTCGTTGCCCGGCGCATAGTCCGAGGTCAGCGTCGCCACCTTCTTGATGCCGTTCTTCACCGCCCAATCGCCGATGATGGTCGAGGACTGCGCCAGCGTGAAGCTGGTGCGCACGATGTAGGGCGAGCGCTCGGTGATGATGGAGGTGCCGGCCGCCATCACGACTTCCGGAATCTTGGCCTGCGTTGCCAGCGGCGCGGCGGCGAGGGCTGCCGGCGTCACGCCGAAGCCGGCGATGAAATTGACCTTGTCGTTGACGATCAGTTCCTGCGCGGCCGTCTTGGTCTTGTCCGGAATCGCGGCGTCGTCCTTCAGGATGATCTCGATCTTCTTGCCGGCGACGGTGTCGCCCTTCTGCTGCATGTAGAGCTTGATCGCGTTCTCGATCTGCTTGCCGGTCGAGGCCTGGCCGCCGGTCATCGGCAGGATCAGGCCGACCTTGACCGTGTCCTCGGCCCTGGCCGGTGCGACGGCCACCAGGCCCGCAACGGCGGCCACCGCGGCTGCCCAAGAAAGTTGTTTGCGTTCGAACATCAGAGTGTCCCTCCCCTTGATTCCTGACCTCTTGTGCGGCGAACCGAGTGCCCGATCCTTGCCTCACTCTAGCTCACGCGCGAGCCTTATCGCGCGCCACATGGCGTCCTTGGCGCCCCCCTTGTCAATCGGACGTTTGGCGACCATTCGGCGCAAGCCGGGCGTCCCGTTTTCCGACGGCGGGGAGTGATGTCGCGGTTACGTCGAGGTGACCCGAACGCCCCGACCTTGGCCGCTTCTATTTGTACGATTGTACAAAGAAAATGGACCTGTCAACGAAAAACCCCTCTGATCGGCCAAGCCACTTTGTCGCGAGCCCGCGCCACAGTCTAGAAACGCGACGGGCCGCGTGGATGGAAGATTTCGTCTTTCTTTTGCAGAATTGGTACATCCGGGGCCTTGGGCCCGGCTCCAACTCGGTAACGCAGTACCTACCTCGAATAAGTCTCTTTTACCTTGTTGAAGGCTACTCTCTCGGCGCCAGCCTGACCCGGCGTCCAACCAGACCGAACCCGCGCGCCCCCACAATGCCGAAGCCTTTCCGCTCTCTCCTGCCCCTCCTCGCGCTTGCCGCGGGACTGTCCGGCTGCGGCACGGTCAATGAGAAGCTGTCAGCCGGCATGGGCGATTACGTGCCGCAATGGGCCGGCGGCCTGCCGGCCGACGCCCCGCCGCGGGCAGGCACGCCGCAATACGACGCCTACGTGAAGGAGCGCGAGCGCAAGCGGCTGCTGCCGGCGGCCGATCGCGAGAAGGAAGAGCAGGCGCAGAAGGGCGCGACGGGCTCGGCGCCCGGCAACGCAGTGCGCTGAGGAGGCGAATGGCGAATAGGGAGTAGCGAATAAGGAGGCTACCTTTTTCTATTCGCCACTCACCATTCGCTAATCCATGAACACCACGGTCTTGCGGCCGTTGAGGATGACGCGGTCGTCGAGGTGATAGCGGATCGCGCGCGCCAGCACGCGGCGCTCGATGTCGCGGCCCTTGCGGACGAGATCTTCCGGCGTGTCGCGATGGCTGATGCGCTCGACGTCCTGGTCGACGATCGGGCCCTCGTCGAGATCGCGCGTGACGTAATGCGCGGTGGCGCCGATCAGCTTGACGCCGCGCTCATGGGCCTGGTGATAGGGTTTTGCGCCCTTGAAGCCCGGCAGGAACGAGTGGTGGATGTTGATGCAGCGGCCGGAGAGCTCGGCCGACAGATCATCCGACAGGATCTGCATGTAGCGCGCAAGCACGACGAGATCGGTCCCGGTCCTGGCGACGAGATCGAGGATCTGCGCCTCCTGCTCGCGCTTGGTTTCCTTTGTTACAGGCAGATGGTGGAACGGGATGCCGCCGAAATCGAGCCCGGCATAGACCTCGCGCGGATGGTTGGAGACGATCGCGGTCGGGACCATCGGCAATTCGCCGGTGCGCCAGCGATAGAGGATGTCGACCAGACAATGGTCGGACTTCGACACCAGCAGCATCACCTTGCGATGCGCGGCGCGGTCGCGCATCTGCCACTCCATGCCGAAGCGCTCCGCGATCGCGGCAAAGCCGGTCTGGAGCGCGGACAGCTCCACGGCTAGGTCGGCCGCGGTGAACACCACCCGCATGAAGAACTTCTTGGTCTCGACGTCGTCGAACTGCTGGGCGTCGAGAATGTTCTGTCCGTTGTGGGCCAGGAAGGTCGACACCGCCGAGACGATGCCGGGGCGATCCGGACAGGACAGGGTCAGGACATATTGATGATCGGGCATGGCTCTTGATGAAGGTTTGGGCAAATGATGCGGAACAACCCGCGATTTGCGCCCTGCTCTATCACCGACCCCGCCCTTGCGCCAATCCCAAGACTTGCTTCCACATAAAGCGCAGAGTCAGGATGAACGGACAATTGCGATTTATACCGGAGCACGCCCATGGCCGACCGCTTGAACGGCTACCGTATCCTGATCCTGGAAACGCGCGAGGAGGCGCAGTTCTCGAAGCTCCTCGCCGAGCAAGGCGCCGACGTCGTGCAGTGCCCGATGTTCACCATCCACGATGCGCCGGACCCCGCCCCGATCGAGGCCTGGATCCGCCGCGCCATCGCCAGGCCCTTCGACGATCTCGTGCTGATGACCGGCGAAGGCCTGCGGCGGATCATGAAGCTCGCGCGGGCCCGTGGTCTCGACCAGGCTCTGGTCGCAGCCCTCGCCAAATCGCGAAAATTCACCCGCGGGCCGAAGCCCGGCAAGGCGCTGCGCGAGATCTCGCTCGAGGCGCAGCAGACCACGGAGAAGCCGACCACCGAGGGCGTGATCGAGATGCTGGGCAAGCTCGACCTGACGGGGCATCGCCTCGGCCTCCAGCTGTATCCGGACAAGGACCACAGCGCACTGACCGGCGCACTCTCGGCGCAAGGCGCCGAGGTCGATACCGTGCTGCCCTATGTCTACGATCCCAAGGCGGCGGATGCCAACATCGTCGCCGCCATCGACGACATGGCGGAGGGGCGGATCGATTCCATCGCGCTGACCAATCTCGGCCAGGTCCGCCGCCTGATCGAAGCCGCCAAGGCGCATGGCAGCGAGGCGAAGTTGCACGCAGGGTTGGAGCGGACGCTGATTGCGTCGGTGGGCCCTGCGGTGTCGGGGGAGCTCGCCGCGCATGGCCTGCGCACCGATATCTCGCCGGCCGATGAGGCCTATTTCATGCGCCCGCTGATCTCGGCGATGGCGGCAGCGCTCGCCGAGAAACGGCCGAAGGTGGCGGGTTAATCACCAGGCGACGATGCCTAGCTTGCCACCTGCGAGGCGGCCGACATCAACTCCTGAGGGCTTGGAGCCCCGAACATGCGCTGGCCGCCTTCAGGAACCTCGGTAAAGCTCCAGCGCACGATCCCCTCACGATCGAGCAGGAACTGGCCGAACAGCTGGCCCTGGCCGGTTGCCGCCATGCGCTGATCGGCCTCCATCATCTCGTAGCCGTCCTTGTTGTTGAGGTACTCGGCAGCCGCCAACCGATTCATCGGCCCCGACGTTTCGCCGGGTATATCAACCTGCATGCTCGTGACGACGTCCATACCCACCTTGCGCGGCCACTCGGTCTCGTGGTCCGTAAACTCGAGATTGGGCAGGCCGAACGCGCGGTGCGAGACCCGCTCGGGGTCGGACGCGGCGAGCAGATTGGGCAACGGGTGATAGCGGAAGTAGAGCCGCGCGCGTTCGATCGGCGTATTCACGACCGTGAGACTTTCGACGCCCTTGTCGCGCAGGGCTGCGTCAAGTTGCGCCTGTGCCGCGATATGGCGCCGACAGAACGGGCAGTGCAGCCCTCGATACAAGCCGATCAATATCGGACTATGCCCGCGAAAATCCTGGAGCGCGATCGTTCCATCGCGTGTGATGGCGTCCAGCACGATGTTCGGTGCGCGATCGCCCGGTTGAAGCGGTCCGTCGACATGAAGTTCTGACATGGTTGAACTCCTTCACTTTTAGCTAACGGTGCTTAGCCTGCCACCTGCGAGGCAGCCGACATCAACTCCCGGGGGCTCGGCGCCTCGAACATGTGCTGGCCTCCGTCAGGAATCTCGGTGAAGCTCCAGCGCACAATCCCCTCGCGGTCGAGCAGAAACTGCCCAAACAACTGGCCAAGGCCGGTTGCTTCCATGTGCTTGTCGGCTTCCATGATCTCGTAACCGTCCTTGTTGTTGAGGTAGTCAAACGCCGCCAGTCGATTCATCGGTCCGGATAATTCGCCCGGAATTTCGACCTGCATGCTTCTCACCACATCCATGCCCACCTTGCGCGGCCACTCGGTTTCGTTCTCCGTAAACTCGAGATTGGGCAGGCCGAACGCACGGTGCGAGACCCGCTCGGGGTCGGACGCGGCGAGCAGATTGGGCAAGGGATGATAGCGGAAGTAGAGCCGCGCGCGTTCGATCGGCGTATTGACGACCGTGAGACTTTCGACGCCCTTGTCGCGCAGGGCTACGTCAAGTTGCGCCTGTGCCGCGATATGGCGCCGACAGAACGGGCAGTGCAGCCCTCGAAACAAGCCGATCAATATCGGGCTATGCCCGCGAAAGTCCTGGAGCGCGATCGTTCCATCGCGTGTGATGGCGTCCAGCACGATGTTCGGTGCGCGATCGCCCGGTTGAAGCGGTCCGACATGAAGTTCTGACATGGTTGAACTCCTTCTAACCTAGTCAAGAAACGGCAGTACGATCAGCCCGGCGGGATCAAGCCCGTGGCGGGCGCAGACATCATGGGCCAGCGCGAAATACCGCTCGGCCTCGGGCATGTCGCCTCGATCAAGGCTCAGCGTGGCGAGACCATCATAGCATGGAAAAAGCTGCTGCGGTTCGCCGGTTTCGTTCGCCACCTCGATTGCCTCGTTGTAGCACAGGGCGGCCAGATCGGGGCGGAAATGGCATTGATGGATTTGCCCGAGCACGATCAAGGGCACGGAGAGATGCTCGCGCTGATCGAGCGCACGGTCGATTTCGATCGCCTTTTCGGCAGCCGGCACCCCTTCCTCGGTACATCTGTCCGTGAAGGTGCAACAGGCAACGGCAAAATTGGCAAGAAGACGCGCCTGGAAGCCGAGATCCCCGATCCGACGCGCGACATCGAGTCCACGCCGGCAGACCTCCACGGCTTTCGCCGGGTCGACAATCGTGTAGAGCACACCGAGGTTGGTGTAGCCGCGGCAGGCTACGTTGAGGAGGCCGGCTGTTTCGGCGGCTGCAACACTTTGCTCCACTTCGCGCACCGCCTCCTCGTGTCGTCCAAGCCGCGCCAGCGCAACCCCCTTGGTGTTGAGGGCCTCCGCAATGGCACGTGCCGCCTCGAGCCCGCACTGCTCGTCCGCGTCCGCCGATACGGACCGTGCATAGCCGAGCGCCTCGTCTGCCCATCTTGCGGCGGCCACGTGATCGCCCGTCCGAAACGCGAGACGGCCGCGCTCCTGCAAGAGATGCGCCCACTCGATGGGCGCGTCGATCCCTCCAAGCAGGTTGGCCGCCTCGGCGTAATGCGTCTCCGCCTTGATCCGCTTGCCGGCGTCCCACAGCAATCGGCCAAGCTTGCGAAGAATTCGCGCTTCGCCGATCCGGTCCTGTATGGCGCGGTGCCCCTCCAACGCGCTCTGATAGTGCTCCTCGGCCGTGTTCCGGCGGCCAGCCGCGCCACAGAGGTCCGCAATCCGCTCGTACAGGACCAGACGTTCCGGCTCCCGTTCGCCGCCGGTCAACAGCACGGCGAGGGCCTGTTGGTAGAGACGGATGGCATCGTCATTGGCATAGCTGGCGCGTGCGCGATCGCCGGCCGCGCGCAGATAGTGCGCACCTTTCGGCTTGCTCGCGCTCAGACTGAAGTGATGTCCGAGCAGTATGAGATCTTCGAGGCGCTCGGGCTCATGGCCATACAGCCTCTCGAGCGCCCCACCAATCCGTCCATGAAGCTCGATCCGGCGCTGCAGAAGCAGGTTTTGATAGATCACGTCCTGAAGCATGGTTTGCGTGAAGCGGTAGGTCCGCAGCGAAATCGAGTTCGAGCCCGCGATCTCCTCGACGATTTCCGCGTCGCACAGAAGTTCGAGCCCTGCTTCGACCCTTGCCGGCTCGGTTGCCGCCGCACCGAGAGCAGCCGCATCAAAACGCGGGCCGATCACCGCGGCCTCCTGTGCCAGGCGGCGCACCTGATGCGGCAACCGGTCGAGACGCGCCAGCAACAACGCCTGAATGCTTGCCGGAATATCGGCGGCGGCTTCATCCGACGTCATCCGCCACTGCGCGCCGTCGCGCTCCAGGGTGCCGGCTTCGATCAGGCCGCGTATGATCTCCTCGAGGAAAAGCGGATTGCCGCCGGCGCGATCGAGGATTCGACTGAACAGACGTCCCGGTGGTTCACGCCAACCGTGACTGAAATAGGCCGCGAGCAGCCTTTGTCCGTCAGCGTCGCCAAGCGGGGGCAGCCGGAGGGTTGCGTGACTGATCCTGCTCGAACCGAACTGGTCCAGTTCCAGCATCGGCCGATGCGTAAACAGCAGCATCAGCCGCGTCCGCTCCAGTCGGTCCATCAGGAAGCGCAACGCTTCAAGCGACACCGCATCGGCCCAATGCAGATCCTCGACGATGATCAGCAGTGGCGACAGTGCGAGGCGGCGTTCGAAGACGGTGCGAATCGCGAAGAATATCTGCCGGCGGAGCTGTTCGGGCTCGACATGCCTGAGCACGGCGTTGGGGTCGCCGAGGCCGAGTACGTGCAGATAGAGGGGCATCAGGCGGTCGGCCTCGTCAGTCGCGAGGCCAAGCTCCGACAGCGCTTCGGCGACCTTCGCCTCCGCCTCTGTGGCGCTCGCCTTCTGCGCGATGCCATAGGCGCTGCGCAGCACGGCGGCGAGTGTGCCGTAGGATTGTTCGCCGAGCGGCGAGCACGCCGCCTGCCGGATCGCCACGCCTGCGAACCGATCCTGATCGCGGATGCGGGCGACGAACTCCCTGACCAGGCGCGTTTTCCCGATGCCGGCTTCACCGACCAGCCGCACCAGTTGAGCCGCGCCGCCGCACGCGCGATCAAGGCTGCCAATCATGCGCGCAAGCTCGGCGTCGCGCCCGATCAACGGCGCATTGAGGCCCAGCGTGTCGAGACCTCGCGCCGCACGGGGCGTGTCGAGCGGCTCCTTCAGACGGTGGACCAGCACGCTGCCCATCTTGCCCTTGAGCGAGACCTCGCCAAGCGAGTCATAGGAGAACGCATGCCGCGTCAGACGGTGGGTCAACGGCCCGACCAGCACCTCGCCCGGAGCCGCCATCGATTGGAGTCGCTGGGCGGTATTCACCGTGTCGCCGGTCACCGAATAGGATTTGGCAACGCCCGCACCGAGCCCGCCCGCGACGACGTGCCCGGTGTTGATCCCGACATGGAGCAGCAGCGGTGAACCTGCATACGCCTTCGCGCGTTCGCTGAGGCGCGCCGACCGGTCGATCATGTCGAGGGCAGCGCGCACCGCCCGCTCCGGGTCGTCCTCGTGCGCCGCCGGCGCACCAAACAGAGCAAGCAGCGCATCGCCGATGAATTTGTCCACGAAGCCGCCAAAGCTTTGCACCGCGGCCGTCAACTCCTCGAACAACTCGTTTTGAAGCGTCTGCATGACCTCGGGGTCGAGCCGCTCGCTCATCGCAGTGAAGCCGCTGAGGTCGGCAAATAGCACGGTGATGGTGCGGCGGTTCGCCTCGCTGTCGATCTTGTCCGACTGAGGTCGAAATGCGGCTTGAGCCTCCTCCGTCGGCGCGAGCGGCGGAGAGGAGGACCGGATCGGGAGCGTCGTCGGACTCGTCCGCGCGGATGCCTGCCCGCCGCCTGTGGGGACCTCAGAGACGAGGGCGCCGCATTTCGGGCAATAGGCGAAGTCCGGCGCGCACGGAAAGCCGCAGCCAGGGCACGCGTTCGGTTGCTTCGTGCCGCACTTCGGGCAGAAGGCAAAGCCGCTCTGGACCTCTAAACCACAGCAAGAGCAGTTCATGGGTCAAGACCTCGCGGAAGCCGCGATGCCGCAATCCACTGGACCCGCCGGATGGGCCCAGGAACCAGACAAGCATGGGCTCGTCGCACGGGAAGAGCAAGTGGTGGTTGGTCAACGGCCGCGAGCGCGGCTTCACTCCTCCCCGCAACCGGTCAGTCTTTCGGTGTTCAGGATCGCCCCCCGGCGATTGTCGCCCGCGCTTTTCTCGGCCTCGCCGACGAGCTTTCGCGCAAGCCACACCGCCTCGCCATAGCGGGTCTCCTTTGCGAGCGACGTAATGCGCTGCATCAAGGCGAGCATGTCCTGCGGACCCGCCCGGGAGGGCGACACGACGACGCTCACAAGAAACAGCGGGGGACGGCGCATTGGTCGTGGCGTTCGAGCATGTTGGTATGCGGCCGCGCTGATTGACACGAGCAGTGTCAGCGCTACGCTGCCGGATTAGAAAGAACAAGAACAAGGGCAGGGAATCGCCGTGACACCCGTCATCGCATCTTGAGCACATCCGCACTCGCGCCATTCCGCATCCGCAACTATCGCTTCCAGTGGCCATCCGACCTGCTCACCTCCTGGGCGTTCGAAATCGAAACGCTGGTGCTCGGCTGGTACATCCTGGTCGAGACCGGATCGGTGCTGCTGCTGACCATTCTCGCCTCGCTGCAATATCTGGGAACGCTGATTGCACCGGCGCTCGGGATGGTCGGCGACCGCATGGGACATCGCGATCTCCTCGTCGTGCTGCGCCTTACCTATACGGCGCTCGCCTCCACCATCATGGTACTGGCGCTCGCCGGACACCTGGCGCCGCTCAACGTCATGACCATCGTGGCGATCATGGGCCTGATCCGCTCCTCGGATCTCGGCATTCGCAGCGCGCTGCTCGCCGACATCATGCCGGCCGAGCAGCTTGTCGGCGCGATCGGCCTGTCACGCACGACCCAGGATAGCGCGCGCATTGCCGGAGCGCTGACGGGAGCCGGACTGTTTGCGGTGCTTGGCATTGGACTCGTCTACGCGGCGGTCGCCAGCCTCTACCTCGTGGCCGCGCTTCTCATGCTCTGTCTGACCCGGCCGGAAAGGACCGTTGCCGCAACTCATCTCCGGGCGAACAGCCGCGCCGTCTCAAGATTGCTGGACGACCTGAAGGAAGGGATGGTCTACGCCTGGAACGGCCCGGGAATGCGCGCGGCGCTGTGCGTCGCCTTCCTGGCCAATCTCACCGCTTTTCCCCTCACCGGCGGATTGCTGCCCTATATCGCGCGGGAGATCTTTCATACCGACCAGACCGGCCTCGGTTATCTGTCGGCGAGCTTCGCCGTCGGCTCGCTGACCGGCTCCATCACGCTCAGCCTCGTCGGCGGACTGCGCATTGCCCGACTGCTGATAGGCGCGACGCTGGCCTGGTACGCCATGCTGCTGGTGTTCGTCGAGATCAGGACCATGCCGGTGGCCATGGCCTGCCTTGCTCTCGCCGGCATCGCCCAGAGCATGTCGATGATCTCGGCCGCCGTGATCCTGATGCGCACGGCGAGCGCGCATCTGCGCGGCCGCGTGATGGGCGTGCGCATGATGGTGATCTACGGCCTGCCGGTCGGATTGCTCGCAGCCGGCAGCCTGATCGACATCATCGGCTATTCCGCGACGGGGTCGCTCTATGCCGCGTCGGGTTTCATCGCGATGACGGCGATCGCCGTGCGCTGGCGCGCCGACCTCTGGCCCGTGCACGCCCCCGCCAATGTGCGCTAGTCCCCGTACCCGCGCAGCCGCTCGACATCGAGGATGGTAACGCCGCCATATTCGAGCCGCAGCAGGCCCTCCTTCTCCAGCCGGTTCAGCGCGCGGTTGGCGTTCTGGCGGGACATGCCGGAGAGCGCCCCGATCTCCTCCTGGGTGATCTCCAGATGCGCGGTCGATTCCGGATAGAGGATCGGGTTGAACAGCGAGGCGATGCCGCGGGCGAGGCGCGCGGTGGCGTCCAACGTGCGGTTGACCTCGAGCATGCCGATGAACTGGCCGAGCCGCTCGTTGAGCTGGCGCACCAGGAAACGGTTGAAGCCGACGCTGTTCTCGAACAGCCACATGAAGGCGCTGCGCTCCATCAGCGCGACGCGGCTGTTGCGCAGCGCGACCACGTCGTAGCGGCGCGGCTCGTTCTTGAGCACGCTGCCCTCGCCGAACCAGGCCCCCGCGGTCAGCCCGGCAAGGCTCGTCTCCTTGCCGTCGCGCGACACCCCGCCCATCCGGGCAAGGCCAAAGACCATGCCGGCCCAATAGTCGAACGTGTCGCCGCGCATGAACACGGCCTCGCCGGTGCCGTAGGACCGCTCCGTGATCCCGGCGCGAGCGACCTCGATCTCCGCTTGGGTGAGCTCGCGCGACCAGGCGGCGATGCGCTTCAGTTGATCCTCTGAAATCATGATCCCGAAGCCAGCCGCACCGTTTCGTCACTCCGCCCTTCTGTTGCACTGCAACACGACCGCTCCGGCCACCATCCGACGAAAGATGAAGACCGCCTCCGCCTGAAAAACTTTGTCGCAGAATTGTCAGGCCGGAGACATTTCAAAATAGCGCTTTCCCCTATTGAGAACCACCTCGGGCGATGCGGCTTTTGATCCCCTAGCGAGAAAGAGAGCCTCACGGGTCCGGTCGAGACCAATAGCTGCATGGTCTGGCCGACACGACGGTACTAGGATCGCCCGACAGGAACCGACGAAGAGCGCCAATCAAGCGCCATCACCGGGAGGGATTTGTTTGGTGGCTACCAGTCTTGAAGTGCGCGGCGTGTCCTTGCGATTCGGCGGCGTCCGTGCGCTGACCGATGTCGGCTTCGCCATCAGGGATGGCGAGCTGTTCTCGATCATCGGCCCCAACGGGGCCGGCAAGACCTCGATCGTGAACTGTATTTCCGGCCGCTACAAGCCGACCGAGGGCCAGCTGTTCTATCAGGGCCGCGACATCACCGGCCTGACGCCGAACGCCCGCGCCTCGCTCGGCATCGGCCGCACCTTCCAGAACCTCGCCCTGTTCCACCACATGAGCGTGCTCGACAACATCATGGTCGGCCGCCACCACCTGTTGAAGAACAATTTCCTCACAGGCTCGCTCTACTGGCTCACCGGCGCGCGCAAGGAAGAGCTCGCGCATCGCCGCAAGGTCGAGGAGATCATCGACTTCCTCGACCTCCAGTCGGTGCGAAAAGCGCAAGCCGGCACGCTCTCCTATGGCCTGCGCAAGCGCGTCGAGCTTGCCCGCGCCATGGCGCTGGAGCCGCGCCTCATCCTCCTCGACGAGCCGATGGCCGGCATGAACTTCGAGGAGAAGGAGGACATGGCCCGCTACATCGTCGATCTCAACGAGGAGTTCGGGATGACGGTGGTGATGATCGAGCACGACATGGGCGTGGTGATGGACATCTCTCATCGCGTCATGGTGCTGGATTTCGGCCGCAAGATCGCCGAGGGCGATCCGGGTGCGGTGCTCGCCGATCCCCACGTCAGGCGCGCCTATCTCGGCGAGGAGGACGAGGTGCTGGTCGATCCCGACGATGCGCCGCCGGCGCAGGAGAGCGCGGCATGATGGATTATGCAGGCCGCGTCGCGCAGGCCGATACCTATCCCAAAATGCTCCGGCTCAACGCCAGGGAGCATGGCAACGAAATCGCGTTGCGCGAAAAGGATCTCGGGCTGTGGCGTGTCTTCACCTGGAACGATTACCAGACGCGCGTGCGCGATTTCGCGCTCGGCCTCGTCGAGCTCGGCCTTGGGCGCAACGACGTCGTCGGCATCATCGGCGACAACCGGCCGGACTGGGTCGCCGCCGAAATCGCCACCCACGCAATCGGCGGCCTCAGCCTCGGGCTCTACCGCGACGTGCTGGACGAAGAAGCCTCCTATCTCCTCAATCATGGCGAGGCGCAGCTCGTCTTCGCCGAGGATGAGGAGCAGGTCGACAAGCTGCTCACCCTCGCCGACCGCGTGCCTGATCTGAAGCACATCATCTATTCCGACCCGCGCGGGATGCGGAAATACGACGATCCCAGGCTGCTGTCGGCGGAGAAATTCGCCGAGCTCGGCCGCGCCCGCGCTGCGCGCGAACCGGGGCTTTACGACAAGCTCGTCGATGCGACCAAGGGCGAGGACGTCGCAATCCTCTGCACCACGTCGGGCACCACCTCGCATCCAAAACTCGCAATGCTCGCCGCCGGCCGCGTGCTCGGCCATTGCGCGACCTATCTCGCCTTCGACCCCAAGGGCCCCGACGACGAATACGTCTCGGTGCTGCCGCTGCCGTGGATCATGGAGCAGGTCTATGTGCTCGGCAAAGGCCTCCTGTGCCGGATGAAGATCAACTTCGTCGAAGAGCCCGATACGATGATGAACGATCTGCGCGAGATCGCGCCGACGTTCGTGTTGTTTGCGCCGCGCGTCTGGGAATCGATCGCCGCCGACGTGCGCGCCAGGGTGATGGACGCCACGCCCTTCAAGCAGCGCCTGTTCGATATCGGGATGAAAAGCGGTCTTGCCGCGCTCGAACAGGGCCAGCGCTCCGGCTTTGCCGACGCCATCCTGTTCCGCGCGCTGCGCGACCGGCTCGGCTTCACCCGCCTGCGCTCGGCCGCAACCGGCGGCGCGGCGCTCGGCCCTGATACCTTCAAGTTTTTCCAGGCGATGGGCGTGCCGCTGCGCACGCTCTACGGCCAGACCGAGCTTTTGGGCGCCTACACGCTGCATCCCGAGGGCAAGGTCGATCCCGACACCACGGGCGTGCCGATGGCCGACAGCATCGAGATCCGCATCGACAATGCCGACGTCCACGGCGTCGGCGAGATCGTGGTACGGCATCCCAACATGTTCCTCGGCTATTACAAGAACCCGGAGGCGAGCGTTGCCGACATCAAGGATGGCTGGATGCTGTCGGGGGATGCCGGCTATTTCAACGCCAACCGGCAGCTCGTCGTCATCGACCGCATCAAGGATCTCGCCGAGACCTCGCGCGGCGAGCGCTTCTCGCCGCAGTTCATCGAGAACAAGCTGAAATTCTCGCCCTATATCGCCGAAGCCGTGGTGCTCGGCTCGGGGCGCGACGCACTCGCGGCGATGATCTGCATCCGCTACTCCATCATCTCGAAATGGGCGGAAAAGAACCGCCTCTCCTTCACGACCTACAGCGACCTCGCCTCGCGGCCCGAGGTCTACACGCTGCTCCAGAAGGAGGTCGAGACCGTCAACGCCACGCTGCCGCCGGCGCAGCGCATCTCGCGCTTCCTGCTGCTCTACAAGGAGCTCGACGCCGACGACGGCGAGCTAACCCGCACGCGAAAGGTGCGCCGCAGCGTGATCAACGAGAAATACGCCGGCATCATCGACGCGATCTACCGCGGCGATGCCGATATCCCCGTCGACACTGTGATCCGCTTCCAGGACGGCACCACGCAGAGGGTGCGCACCACGCTGCGGGTGGTGGATCTGGGCGGGCCCGGGCATCTGGCGGAGGCTGCGGAGTGACACACGTGATCGTCATGCGCGGGTTCGACCCGCGCATCCATCCTCTTCCGAACAAGCTTCCGTCCACATTGATGGATTGCTGGATCAAGCCCGGCAATGACGAGTTGGGTCAGCCGACATGAACACCGCCTTCCTCATCCAGCTCCTGGTCAACGGCCTCGTGGTCGGCACGCTCTATGGCGTGGTCGCGATGTCGTTCGTGCTGATCTACAAGGCGACGCAGGTCGTCAACTTCGCGCAAGGCGAGCTGCTGCTGGTCGGCGCCTGGGTGTGCTGGGCGTTGCTGGCGAAATACCAGGTGCCGTTCTGGATCGGCATGCCGATGACGCTGGTGTTCATGTTCGTGTTCGGCATCGCCATCCAGGTCCTGATCCTGCGGCCGATGATCGGCGAGCCGATCATTTCGGTGATCATGGTGACGATCGGCCTCTCGACCGTGCTCCAGGCCGCGCTGAAATGGATGTTCGGCGTCAACCCGCAGCCGTTCCCGCGCGTGTTCGAGAGCCAGTCGGTCAGCTTGTTCGGGCTTCAGATCCAGACCGTCTATGTCATGAGCCTGGTGGTCTCGGTCGCCATGATGATCGGCATGGCCTGGTTCTTCCGCGCTTCCAAATACGGCCTTGCGATGCGCGCCACCGCGTTCAACCAGCAGGTCGCGCAGTCGCTCGGCATTTCCGTCAAAAGCGTCTTCGCGATGGCCTGGGCGATCTCGGCCACCGTCTCGGCGGTCGCGGGCGTCGTCGTCGCCGTCGTCAACGGCGTATCGTCAGGCCTCGCCGCCTACGGCATCAAGGTGTTTCCGGCGGCGATCCTCGGCGGGCTCGATTCCGTCGGCGGCGCCGTGCTCGGCGGCATCATCATCGGCTTGCTCGAGAACATCGCGCAATATGTCGACAGCGAGTATCTGCATTGGGGCAATCTCTACGAGATCGCACCGTTCTACGTCCTCATCATCGTGCTGATGATCAAGCCCTACGGCTTGTTCGGCACCCACGACATCGAGCGGATCTGACCCATGGCCGGCCCTGCCCTCATTCCCGCTGGTGATTTCCGCACCTCCTATGCGGCCGACACCACGATCTTCCCGACGGCGACCAGCCGCAACTTTGCGATCGTAGGCGTGCTGCTGCTCTGCCTCGTGCCGCAATTCCTCGGCGGCTACTGGCTCAGCATCCTGATCCAGATCGGCATCTTCTCGATCGCGGCGCTCGGGTTGAACATCCTGGTCGGCTTCACCGGCCAGATCTCGATCGGCCACGCTGCCTTCTTCCTGCTCGGCGCCTTCACCTCGGCCTACATCTCCAACAATGCGCCGATCCCGGTGTTCTTCGCGATCCCGCTCGCGGGCGTCGTCACCGCGCTGATCGGGCTGATCTTCGGCATTCCGGCGGCGCGGCTGAAGGGGCTCTACCTCGTCATCGCGACGCTCGCCGCGCAATACATCCTGCTCGACTTCTTCTCCCGCGCCGAATGGTTCACCGGCGGCTCGGTGCCGGCCAGCGCCAATCCGTTCTCGATCTTCGGCTTCACCTTGCGCGGCGACAAGCAGTACTTCTACGTCGTGCTGGCCTATGTGCTGGCGAGCTATATCCTCGTCACCAATCTGATGCGCACGCGCGACGGCCGCGCACTGGTGGCGATCCGCGACCATTATCTCTCCGCGGAGATCATGGGCATCAACCTGACCAAATATCGCACGCTGTCGTTCGGCCTTGCCGCCTTCTTCGCCGGCATCGCCGGCGCGCTCTATGCCCACTACCAGCTCGTGGTCTCCCAGGAAGGCTTTGGCATCGAACGCTCGATCCTGTTCCTCGCCATGATCATCATCGGCGGCACCGGCTCGATCATGGGCACGCTGATGGGCACCGCCTTCGTGGTCCTGCTGCCGGAATCGATGGAATGGATCAGCCTGCGCCTGAAGGGCGGCGCGATCGATCACGCGCTGTCGCTCAACACCAACATCACCTTCCTGCGCGAGATCGCGATCGGGCTCATCATCATCGCCTTCCTGATGTTCGAGCCGGACGGGCTCGCGCATCGTTGGCGACAGATCAAGGCCTACTGGAAACTCTACCCGTTTTCGCATTGAAGGCGGCAACTTCACTTTAACGATAACAGGAGGAACCAACCCATGAAGACAAAAGCCCTTTTGAGCTCCGCTTCGCTCGCGCTTGCGGTCGCGGCCTTCTCGGCGCCCGCGCAGGCGCAGATCGCGCTCGGCCATCTCGCCGACTATTCCGGCGCGACCTCGGATGTCGGAACGCCCTATGGCCAGGCCGTGGCCGACACGTTTGCCTGGATCAACAAGAACGGCGGCATCGGCGGCAAGCAGGTCAATCTCGACAGCAACGACTACGGTTATCAGGTGCCGCGCGCAATTGCGCTGTACAAGAAGTGGTCCGGCGGCGACAAGGTCGCGGCGATCATGGGCTGGGGCACCGCGGACACCGAAGCGCTGACCGGCTTCGTCGCGCAGGACAAGATCCCCTATGTTTCCGCTTCCTATGCGGCGGCGTTGACCGATCCGGAAGGCGTCAGCGGAAAGGCCAAGCCGGCACCGTATAACTTCTTTTATGGCCCGAGCTACTCGGACGCGATGCGGGCACTCGTGACCTGGGCCGCCGAAGACTGGAAGGCCAAGGGCAAGCCGGGCAAGCCCAAATTCGTCCACATGGGCGGCAATCATCCCTACCCGAACGCACCGAAGGCGGCCGGCGAGGCGATCGCCAACGAGCTCGGCTTCGAAGTGCTGCCGCCGATCGTGTTCGCGCTGACGCCGGGCGACTACTCGGCGCAGTGCCTGAGCCTGAAGAGCTCCGGCGCCAACTACGCCTATCTCGGCAACACGGCAGCCTCCAACATCTCCGTGCTGAAGGCCTGCAAGGCCGCCGGTGTCGACGTGCAATTCCTCGGCAACGTCTGGGGCATGGACGAGAACGCCGCCAAGACCGCGGCCGACGCGGCCGAAGGTGTCGTGTTCCCGTTGCGCACGGCGGTGACCTGGGGCGGTAACGCGCCGGGCATGAAGACGGTGATGGAAATCTCCAAGATGTCTGATGCCGGTGGCAAGGCGTATCGCCCCGTGCACTATATCGCCGGCGTCTGCAGCGCGCTGTACACGAAGGAAGCGCTCGATTGGGCCGTCAAGAACGGCGGCGCCACCGGCGAGAACGTCGCCAAGGGCTTCTATCAGAAGAAGGACTGGGTGCCGGCCGGCATGGAGGGCGTCTGCAATCCCTCGACCTGGACCGACAAGGACCATCGCGGCACGCTCAAGGTCGATCTCTATCGCACCAAGGTTTCGGGCGCGACCGACGGCGACCTCAACGACCTCATGACCAAGGGCACGATCAAGCTCGAAAAGGTCAAGACCGTCGAGCTGCCGCGCAAGCCGGAATGGCTGGGGTGGTGAGCCCGGCACTCACCTTAAGCACAAATGTCATCCCCCGCGAAGGCGGGGGATCGAGTACGCCACGGCTTCTCCGTGAATCTCAGGCGTCTCTGGAATACTGGGTCGCCCGGTCAAGCCGGGCGACGACAGCGGAGTTATGAAGCATGACCGAGACCGCCCAAGCAACACGTCCCTCGCCTATCACCGTCCCCGCGCCGCCCCTCCTCGGCGTGCGCAATATCGAGGTCGTCTATGACGACGTCATCCTGGTGCTGCGCGGCCTCAGCCTCGACGTGCCCAAGGGCGCGATCGTGGCGCTGCTCGGGGCCAACGGCGCCGGCAAGTCGACGACGCTGAAGGCGATCTCGGGGCTGCTCAAGACCGAGGACGGCGAGGTCACGCGCGGCGAGATCCTGTTCGAGGGCGAACGGATCAACGGCATCGATCCCGACAAGATCGTCCGCCGCGGCATCTTCCAGGTGATGGAGGGCCGCCGCATCGTCGCCGACATGACGTCGCTGGAGAACCTCAAGCTCGGCGCCTTCACCCGCAGGGACCGCGAGGTCGATGCCGACATCGACATGGTCTTCGATTATTTCCCGCGCCTGAAGGAGCGCACCGGCCTTGCCGGTTATCTCTCCGGCGGCGAGCAGCAGATGCTCGCGATCGGCCGCGCGCTGATGGCACGCCCGAAGATGATCCTGATGGACGAACCGTCGATGGGCCTGTCGCCGCTGCTGGTGAAAGAGGTGTTTTCCATCATCCAGAAGATCAACCGCGACCTCGGCGTCACCATCCTGCTGGTCGAGCAGAACGCGCGCGCCGCGCTGTCGGTGGCGAGCCACGGCTACATCATGGAGCAGGGCAAGGTCGTGCTCGACGGCACCGCGGACGAATTGCGCGACAACGAGGACGTCAAGGAATTCTACCTCGGCGGCGCCGGTGACCAGCGCAAGAGCTTCAAGAACCTCAAGAGCTTCAAGCGGCGCAAGCGCTGGCTCTGACATAACGTTTTCAAGCGAAGTGGGAACCGGTCCGCGTGAAGAAGACGCGTCAAGACAAGAGACTCTTACTCCAGCACCTGCTCCGCTTCCGTGACTGCGCAGAGAACATGATAGAACGACGACGCAGGAATGGTGTCGACCAGCGACTTGCCGTCGCGATCGAACTGGTCGTACCAGCCGCCCCGCACGGGATGGCTGAGATAATGCCGTTCGAGCCGCACCAGGGCCGCGCGCGCCTCATCCGCCGCGCCCGCCTCGCCGGACTCGGCTTGCGCAGTCCACGCCTTCGCGATCTCGGTCTGCGGCCACAGCCGGCGCGTGCTGCGGCGGATGTTGCCCGTGGCATCACCCTCGTCGCTCAGGCAGCCCGTCGCCTCGTCGCGATAGCGCAGCGCGCTCGCCAGCAACTCCGCACGCCGCTGCCCGGTCGGGCAGCCCGTGATGCGCTCGAATCCCTTCAGCAGCCAGACCCACTCCGCCTGATGGCCTGGCTCGACACTGACCGGCTCGATCTTCGACCAGTCCTCCTCGAAATACTCGGTCAGGATGTGCTTCTGCTTGTCGTAGAGATTGGCGAGGAACAGCGCGAAGAATTCGCCGGCGCGGTTCTGGAACGACAGATCGTGGGTCGCGTCGAAGCACGCGATCATCGCCTCGAACAGGTGCATGTGCGGGTTTTGCCGCCGCGGCAGCGAGACCGGCAGCCCCTCGTGGACGCCGCCATGCGGCGAGCGCAGACGGCCGTCGAGGAAGGCGAGCAGCGCGTCGATCTCGGCGCGAACCTGCGCGTCCTTGTCGAGCGCGTAGACGGTCGCAAGCGCAAACAGGATGAAGGCGTGGTCGTAGGCGTCGCGGCGGCCGTCCAGCACCGCGCCCTCCGGCGTCAGCCGGTGCACATAGCCCGGCCGGCCGTCGGGCGCCTTCGCGCGTGCCAGCAGGTGCTCCAGCCCCTTCAGCGCGATGGCGCGCCCCTCGGGATACCAGCCCATCTGCGCCGCCTTGGCGTAGCAGTAGATCTGCCGGGCCTGCACGAACACGCGCCGCGGCGCGGCGGCATCCGCCGTGCCGTCGCGGTGCAGCCGGTCGATGAAGCCGCCCGCGGCATGGTCCCAGCCGACGCTCGACCACAGCGGCATCGCGTCGTCGATCATGCGGCGTTTCAGGCGCGCGACAACGCCGGCCGTCTCCTCCGCCACCATGATCCGTTCGTCCGCCATCTCGCTCTCTCCACGTCCCGACAATGGCCGTCTGATACCCATGCCAGCGGCGGCGTGCAACGGATGCCAACCCGGAAAGATCAGCCATGACCGCCCATTACGACCCCCTCGAGACGCGCGAGCAAGCCGCGCGCGAGGCCGAGCTGTTTTCGTGCCTGCCGGGCGTGCTGCGCAGCGCGATGACGGCGCCCGCCTATGCCGAGCGGCTCAAGGGTGTGGATCCGGCCACGGTGACCACGCGCGCGGCGCTGGCGCGCCTGCCGGTGCTGCGCAAGTCGGAACTGCCGGCCCTGCACAAGGCCTCCGCGCCCTTCGGCGGCTTCGTGGCGGCGGCACCAGGCTCGTTCGCGCGGCTCTTTACCTCCCCGGGTCCGATCTTCGAGCCGGAGGGCCGGCAGGCCGATCCCTGGCGCGGCGCACGGGCGCTGTTCGCGGCCGGGTTCCGGCCCAATGACATCGTGCTCAACACCTTCAGCTACCACCTCACCCCCGGCGGCTTCATCTTCGACTCGTCCGCGCGCGCGCTCGGCTGTGCAGTGATCCCGGCCGGGCCCGGCAATACCGAGCAACAATTCGAGCTGATCGAGGCCTACCGGCCGGTCGGCTATAGCGGCACGCCGGACTTCCTGAAGATCCTGCTCGATGCAGCGGCGACCGCGGGCCGCGCCGTCTCCTCGATCAAGCGTGCGCTGGTCTCGGGTGCGGCCTTCCCGCCCTCGCTCCAGGCCGAGATCAAGGCGCGCGGCATCGACGCCTACCAGGCCTTCGGCACCGCCGATCTCGGTCTCATCGCCTTCGAGACGGAGGCGCGCGAGGGCATGGTCGTGAACGAGGGCCTGATTATGGAGATCGTCAAGCCCGGCACCGGCGATCCCGTTGCGGAAGGCGACGTCGGCGAGATCGTCGTCACCTCGCTCGACCCGCACCATCCCTGGATCCGCCTCGCGCTCGGCGACCTCACCGCGGCCTTGCCCGGCACGAGCCCATGCGGGCGCACCAACATGCGCATTAAGGGCTGGATGGGCCGCGCCGACCAGACCACCAAGGTCAAGGGCATGTTCATCCGTCCCGAGCAGGTCGCCGAGATCGGCAAGCGGCATTCCGCCCTTGGAAGACTGCGCCTCGTCGTGACTCGCCAGGGCGAGACCGACGCGATGACGCTGAGAGTAGAAACGGCGGCCCCAAACGACGCCCTGCGCGAAGAGGTGGCGGCCAGCTTGCGCGTCGTCACGAAACTTGGCGGCAACGTCGAGTTGGTCAGCCCCGGCGCGCTGCCGAACGACGGCAAGGTGATCGCGGACGAGCGGTAGGGTTCCTTCACCATCGGGTTCGAGTCTCCTGTTTTGTTTTTCCGGCCAATTGGGAGAAGGACCGCGAGTCTGGGAAGGATCGGCTTTTCCTGTGGTCGAGAGGGCCCAAAGGTCTCACAATCAACAACGACGAAGGCGAGAGCGGGTTGTTTACCAACAAGGGTTGGGCTCCCTCAACTGCTTGAGGATATCGAGAAGAACTGACCGACTTGCCAACTCCTAGTTACGACGTCAGCCAATGGAGGGCGCTCCCAGGATCTTGACGAAAGCGCGCAACATAAGTTCGTTGCTGACGTGCTGGCACCAACGTTGCTTATTGCGCGGAGCAGTTCGAAAACAATGGGAGCATGCTCGCGAGCATCGTCGAGAACATCTGGTGAGTGATCGCGGCCAAGTACAGCCGAGCTTTCGGCATGTTGGTTTGTGCGGCTCGGCGACAAGCCCTGCGGCGCGCGGGCTGTACTAGGCTCCGCGGGCGACCACTAACTCGGTTGCAATTTCAGTTAGCTCCTGACGGCCCTAGGTCGGCGGGTTTTCTTTTAACCCTTGTGTCCGACGGGACACGCCGGTTCCACTGGGATCTTAACTTTGGCTTAAGACCCGTTGTTCGGCGGCCTCACTTTAGCTAAAAGCAGGCCTGCTCCAGCGTCGGTTGCGTTCAAGAGTCATGATTACGTACAAGCAGTACCATATCCAGCGATTTGAGCAGGGCCATAGGCGCTGGGTTGCCCGCATCACCCGGGCGGATGGCCAGAACATCCGCACCATCCTGCCGGCTTCTGAGCGTCCCTACCTTGATACCAGGCCCGCCGGCTCCGCCGAGGAAGCCGAGGGGCTCGCCAAGGAAGGCATCGACTTCGGTGGTGTGTTTTAGCCGGTTTGTGGAGAGCTTATGTCGCCGCAATTTGCGCCCAGATCTCGCAAGAGCGTAGCGAGAAGGCCGCTCGCCTGATCGTAAGTTGCGCCGCCCCTTTCGCGAGATCATGAGCAGCAAGAACGCCAGAAATTGTGTGGTTCAAAACGGCTAATCGCCTCATCAAGCTATAACCGCCAGCCACCCCGCTTGCCGAGCCACGCCAGCGCAGCAAAGCGGTCGAAAGCAACGCGCCTAGCGAGTGCGGGCAAATCGGATAAAGCTTTGAATTCGTGGGTCATGGCTGGTTCGTCGTTTCACGAGTGGGACCAGCACCCTATGAACCACTATTTTGCCCGACGGCGCAAGTTCCATTTCGGGTTTTCGATTTGGCCGGTCGGCCGGGGAACCAAACCACAGTAGATCGCCTACCGAAATGTCCACGCAAGTCGCTAACGGGCCCATTGAGCAGGGCACGGGACAGATCCCTCTCGCCATCGTGCTCGCCCACGCTTCGGGAGAATGGATCTCCTCGGATCTGCCGGTGCGGCGCCTCGAAACATTGAGGCGCCGCACCGGATGGGGGCGGCGCTGACCTTCTTGGCTATGCGCTGTTTGCTTTCGGGATTGCAGGCTAATCGAACCGCGCCGGGGCCGACGGGAGGCCGCCTAGGACGTCCTGAACCAGCCCTCCGCGTGCCGCCCGAATGCTCCGCCGAGGTCCTGGACCGGCTCCTGGGCGAACTGGCCGGCCAAGAGGACCGCGAAGGTCTTCTTGCCTAGGCCAAGACTGGCCTGGGAACAGCCTCCTGGAGCCGGACGTCCGCGTTCTCGAAGTCGCCTGGGAGCCTCTGGACTAAATGTAGCAGACGAGCCGCCCGCGTTCGCAGCCGATCAATCTCTAGTCGACAGAGGTTCCAGGGCGGCGCCCAGCCAGCTTCATGCTACTGCCAATCCGCCTCTCCAAGAGCACGTTGGCCGTGCCTTCCCGAAAGGAGCGCGCAGGCGAAGCAAGGAACACCTCGCCTTCGCCCGCGGCTTGCCAGGCCGCCAAAAGACCTCTGCGGACGCGCATCACCTGACGTTCTCCCGACCGAGAAAAGTCAGCGACGAGTTCACCGCGCCACTTGCCGATCGCATCACCAATCTCTTCATCGGCATGGCAACGAGCGAGCCTGGTGGACAAACTTGCAGATTGCTCCGCTACAGATCGCCAAATAGCTTTGGGATGCGAGTCCCGTCCATCTGGCGGAAGGAAAGGCGGTCGAGATGGCTCTCCGGTGCATGGATGTCGCGGGCGGGGCCTCCCGATTTCCAAGATGTTGCCGAAATCTACACGATTAAGAACGCAGTTAACCGGCAGCTCGACCCATCTGCCGCGATCGACATCGAAGCCAGCCTCCGCTCCTACAGTTTCGATCAGCACGCCCTCAACATGGAGGTCTACGTCCGGGCCAGAGAAGTCCTCCGTCCATTTAAAGCGGTCCTGAACGGAGCGCAGCTTCGGCGTCTGCTGCTGCTGAGGAGATCAACAATCTCCGGCGCTAGAGCAAGATGCGCCTTAACCACAGTCCGATTGACAGGGAGAGCTCCGCAAAGAGGGTCGGGCTGTCACAAGAGCCCTACACATGAGGCTACAAATGGACGTCGAAGCTGCAATGCCAACTATTAACCCACTGCCCGCCGAGCTCCACACAGCCTGAAGGAAGCGATGCAGACGGCTGAAGCTGCCCATGCTTGCGCGGACGCCAGAAGTGCCGGAGAGGTTATCCGACTATCGATGCATCTACGTCGGATGTTCTTTCATAGCGAAACCGAAGGAACAGGCCCAACCGACGTCGCAGGAATCTTTCCAAAACTGGTGACGCGCAATCGCTGTATTTTACTCGAGAGAGAGATGTCCGTAAGCACTCTTCAAGCCATCGTGAAGCGAGGTCGTCGCGCGCCAGCCGAGTTTCGTGAGGCGGCGGACATCGAGCAGCTTGCGCGGCGTGCCGTCGGGCCGCGAGGTGTCGAAACTGATCTCGCCGCGGTAGCCAACGACCTCGGCGACGACGCGCGCGAATTCGGCGATGGTGATGTCCTCGCCGGTGCCGATGTTGATCAGCTCGGCAGCCGAATAGGTCTTCATCAGGTGCACGCAGGCATCCGCCATGTCGTCGACATAGAGGAACTCGCGCCGCGGCGTGCCGGTGCCCCACACGACGACGCTTCCGGCGCCCGCAACCTTGGCCTCGTGGAAGCGGCGGATCAGCGCGGCGACGACGTGGCTCATTTCGGGATGATAATTGTCGCCGGGGCCGTAGAGATTGGTCGGCATCACGTTGATGAAGTCGCATCCATATTGGCTGCGATAGGCCTCCGCTATCTTGATGCCGGCGATCTTGGCGATCGCATAGGGCTCGTTGGTCGGCTCCAGCGGGCCTGATAGCACCGAGTCCTCGCGCAGGGGCTGCGGCGCCAGTTTGGAATAGATGCAGGAGGAGCCGAGGAACATCAGCTTCTCGGCGCCGTTCTGATGCGCGGCGTGGATCACGTTGGCCGCGATCGCGATGTTGTCGTAGATGAACTCGGCGCGCAGCGTGTCGTTGGCAACGATGCCGCCGACCTTGGCCGCGGCGAGGAACACGACCTGCGGCCGCACCCTTGCGAACCAGTCGAACACGGCGGCCTGGTTGCAGAGATCGACCTCGCGACGGTCCACCGTGACGAGCTTGACATCCTCTCCTGCGAGCCGA
>NZ_LBKA01000004.1:0-183 GCF_028128955.1 Bradyrhizobium sp. CCBAU 11386 | reverse complement strand
GCGCCATGCGATGCGCCGGCCGACCTGCGCGAACGACAATTCGACCATCTCCCGCACCGAGCGCGTCTCACCGGTGGCGAGTACGAAGTCGTCGGGCTTATCGGCCTGGAGGATCTTGTGCATGCCCTCGACATAGTCCTTCGCATGCCCCCAGTCGCGCTTGGCCTCGAGATTGCCGAGATA
>NZ_LBKA01000034.1:0-86373 GCF_028128955.1 Bradyrhizobium sp. CCBAU 11386 | reverse complement strand
TTTATGGTGATCCGCCACACCGGTTCGAATCGGGTATGTCGCCGATCGTCGAGGCCATCGGTTTAGGCGCGGCTATCGATTACATCAATTCAATAGGCAAGGTCCAGATCCGCAAGCACGAGAGCGTACTGCTCCCTTACGCGCAGGAGAGGCTGGCGGACATCAACTGCGTGCGCATGATCGGAGCTCCGCCGAAAAGGGGCCGATCATTTCCTTTGATATGAGGGTGCGCATGCGCATGATATTGCCACCGTCATCGAGCGCGCGGTGTAGCGGTGCGGGCGGGGACCCAATGTGCGATGCCGCTGCGCAAGCGCTTCGGCGTGCTGACGACGTGCGGTGCGTCCCTCTACGACGTCCAGGTGGCGAGGCAGTTCGCGTTGAGGTCTGGAGGATGATGGTCGTGCACCTCATCGTCATCGCAGCACCTGTAGGTCTCGGCAACCATAGATAGTATGGGCAGACCTGTGTCGGCCAGCCGGCCTTGCAGCCGGTCTTCCTGTTACGGCGCCTTCTGCGATCGTGGACGCGATCGAGAATTAGGCGGGGCAAATTTCACGCATAGCCGGCCCTTGTTCTATTTCGGACAGGGCCAAACCAAGAGTTCTCCGCCCAAAGCGTGATGTCGCGTTCGCAACAACACCCCGTGCCCCGGCAAGAGACGCGCTAAGCGATTTTAATCGCTCTGTTTTTATGTGCTCAGGAGGCGCTGGCATGCCGGTTGCAAAACTCTCGGCCAAGAAGCCGCCCTTGCAACAGCTAACCTTTGAAGGACATCAGATGAGTCTCGCCACGACCCAGAGCATCGCAGAAATCAGGGCTCGCAACAAAGAGCTGATCGAAGAGGTGCTGAAGGTCTATCCGGAGAAAACCGCGAAACGGCGTGCCAAGCACCTCAACGTTCACCAAGCCGGCAAGTCAGACTGCGGAGTGAAGTCCAACATCAAATCCATACCTGGCGTGATGACGATCAGAGGCTGCGCCTATGCAGGGTCAAAGGGGGTAGTCTGGGGACCGATCAAGGACATGGTCCACATCAGCCATGGCCCGGTCGGCTGCGGACAGTATTCGTGGGGCTCGCGACGCAACTATTACGTTGGCACGACGGGCATCGATAGCTTCGTGACCCTGCAGTTCACCTCCGACTTCCAAGAAAAGGATATCGTATTCGGTGGCGACAAAAAGCTGGTCAAAATTCTTGACGAAATCCAGGAGCTGTTTCCACTCAACAACGGCATCACGATCCAATCGGAATGCCCGATCGGACTAATCGGTGACGACATCGAGGCCGTGTCAAGAGCGAAATCCAAGGAATACGGCGGCAAGACCATCGTGCCGGTCCGTTGTGAGGGCTTTCGCGGCGTGTCGCAGTCACTAGGCCATCACATTGCCAACGACGCGGTGCGCGATTGGATTTTCGACCGGCTCGCGCCCGACGGCAAACCAAAGTTCGAGCCGACGCCGTACGATGTTGCGATCATCGGAGACTACAATATCGGCGGCGACGCCTGGTCATCACGTATTCTGCTAGAGGAGATGGGCCTGCGGGTGATCGCGCAGTGGTCCGGTGACGGTTCACTGGCCGAGCTCGAGGCAACGCCGAGGGCAAAGCTCAACATTCTGCATTGCTACCGTTCCATGAACTACATCTCACGCCACATGGAAGAGAAGTTCGGTATCCCGTGGTGCGAGTACAACTTCTTCGGACCTTCAAAGATCGCAGAATCGCTTCGCAAGATTGCGGGCTATTTCGACGACAAGATTAAGGAAGGCGCCGAGCGGGTGATTGAAAAGTACCAGGCGCTGGTGAACGCCGTTATCGCAAAATATCGCCCGCGCCTGGAGGGCAAGACGGTGATGCTATACGTCGGCGGGCTCCGTCCGCGTCATGTGATTGGCGCATACGAAGACCTCGGGATGGAAGTCATCGGCACCGGATACGAGTTCGGTCACAACGACGACTATCAGCGCACAGCTCAGCACTACGTAAAGGACAGCACGCTCATCTACGATGACGTCAATGGCTATGAGTTCGAGCGCTTCGTCGAAAAGCTCCAGCCTGACCTTGTCGGCTCGGGCATCAAGGAAAAATATGTTTTCCAAAAGATGGGTGTGCCGTTCCGGCAGATGCACTCCTGGGACTATTCGGGCCCATATCACGGCTATGACGGCTTTGCGATCTTTGCGCGCGACATGGACATGGCTGTCAACTCGCCGGTCTGGAAGAAAACGAAGGCCCCCTGGAAGGAAGCTTCGAGGGCCAAGCTCCTCGCTGCAGAATAAAGCAACTCATCTCGCTCTCTGGGAAAGCCGGGGCGATACCAATCTCGATAGTGAAGGATTTCAACAATGGCGCAGAGTGCCGAACACGTGCTCGATCATCTCGAACTGTTCCGCGGTCCAGAATACCAGCAGATGCTGGCCAAGAAGAAGATATTCGAGAATTCTCGCGATCCCGCCGAGATCGAACGTATCAAGGAATGGACGAAAACGGCCGAATATCGCGAAAAGAACTTTGCGCGGGAGGCGCTAGCGGTAAACCCGGCCAAGGCCTGCCAGCCGCTTGGCGCCGTGTTCGCCTCTGTTGGATTTGAGGGCACGCTGCCCTTCGTCCACGGCTCGCAAGGCTGCGTGGCCTATTACCGCAGCCATCTGTCACGGCACTTCAAGGAGCCTAGCTCCTGCGTCTCTTCGTCGATGACGGAAGACGCTGCCGTATTCGGCGGCCTGAACAACATGATCGACGGGCTCGCGAATAGCTACAACATGTACAAACCCAAGATGATTGCGGTCTCTACGACCTGCATGGCCGAGGTGATCGGCGATGACCTCAACGCCTTCATCAAGACGTCAAAAGAAAAAGGCTCTGTTCCGGCGGACTTCGACGTGCCGTTCGCCCACACGCCGGCGTTCGTCGGCAGCCACGTCACCGGTTATGACAATGCGCTCAAGGGCATTCTGGAGCATTTTTGGGACGGCAAGGCCGGAACAGCGCCGAAGCTGGAGCGCAAGCCGAACGGGGCGATCAACATCATTGGTGGGTTCGATGGCTATACCGTCGGAAACCTTCGCGAGATCAAGCGCATCTTGGCGTTGATGGGCATTCACCACACGATCCTCGCCGATAATTCTGAAGTCTTCGATACTCCGACAGACGGCGAATTCCGGATGTATGACGGTGGCACGACGCTGGAAGATGCGGCCAACGCGGTTCACGCCAGGGCGACAATCTCCATGCAGCAGTGGTGCACCGAAAAAACGCTGCCATTCGTGGCTGAGCATGGCCAGGACGTCCTATCCTTCAACTACCCGGTGGGCTTATCCGCAACGGATGACGTTATCATGGCGCTGTCACGCATCAGCGGCAAGGAGATCCCCGAGCAACTCGCGCGAGAACGTGGCCGCCTGGTCGACGCCATCGCTGACTCCAGCGCGCATATCCATGGCAAGAAGTTCGCGATCTATGGCGATCCGGATCTTTGCTATGGGTTGGCTGCGTTTCTGCTCGAACTGGGCGCCGAACCGACCCATGTGCTGTCCACCAACGGCAACAAGGCGTGGCTCGAAAAAATGCAGGCGCTGCTCGCAAGCTCGCCATTTGGGCAGGGCTGCCAAGCCTATCCGGGCCGAGACCTCTGGCACATGCGCTCACTCCTGTTCACAGAGCCGGTCGATTTTCTGATTGGCAACACCTATGGCAAGTACCTGGAGCGTGACACTGGAACGCCACTGATCCGCATCGGCTTTCCGATTTTTGATCGGCATCACCATCACCGCTCCCCCCTATGGGGCTATCAGGGCGGCCTGAATGTGCTGGTGAAGATCCTGGACAAGATCTTCGACGAGATCGACAAGAAGACCAACGTTGTCGGCAAAACTGACTACAGCTTCGACATCATTCGTTGATGAGCGACTGTGCGCGCGCCATCGCCCTAGCTCCGATGGCACAAGCACACGACGGTTGACCTTGTAACCAGTGCGCGCTGAGAGGAAAAAAGGATGAGTTCACTAGCGGCCACGGTCCAGAATATTTTCGACGAGCCGGGCTGCGCCGAGAATGGCAGTAAGTCGGAGGCTGAACGCAAGAAGGGCTGCACCAAACAGCTGCAGCCGGGTAGCGCTGCCGGCGGCTGTGCTTTCGACGGCGCCAAGATTGCGCTGCAGCCGTTCACCGACGTCGCTCACTTGGTGCATGGTCCGATCGCGTGCGAAGGTAATTCCTGGGACAATCGCGGCGCGGCGTCGTCCGGCTCGAATCTGTGGCGCACGGCATTTACAACCGATTTGAGCGAAACCGATATTGTATTCGGAGGCGAGAAGCGGCTCTGCAAAGCGATCAAGGAGATCATCGACAAGTGCGACCCGCCCGCCATCTTCGTCTATCAAACCTGCATCCCGGCGATGATCGGCGACGACATCAACGCAGTCTGTAAGGCGGCATCTGAAAGGTTCGCAAAGCCGGTGATCCCGATCAACTCCCCGGGCTTCGTCGGATCGAAGAACCTCGGTAACAAGCTCGCTGGCGAGGCCTTGCTCGACTATGTGATCGGGACGCAAGAACCGGACTACACCACGCCGTACGATATCAACCTGATCGGGGAATACAACCTTTCGGGAGAGCTCTGGCAGGTGAAGCCATTGCTAGACGAGCTTGGAGTACGGATTCTCTCCTGCATCTCCGGCGATGGCAAATATCGCGAAGTCGCTTCATCTCATCGCGCGCGGGCGGCGATGTTGGTATGCTCAAAGTCCATGATCAATGTCGCACGCAAGATGGAGCAACGCTACAGGATCCCGTTCTTCGAGGGGTCGTTCTACGGTATTCAAGACTCGAGCGAATCGCTGCGCCAGCTTGCCCGCTTATTGGTTGAACGCGGCGCGCCGACAGATCTGCTCGGGCGCACCGAAGCGGTGATCGCGCGCGAGGAAGCTTGGGCCTGGGCTGCGATCGAGCCGTACAAGCCACGATTCGAAGGCAAGAAGGCCTTGTTGATTACCGGCGGCGTCAAGTCATGGTCGGTCGTTGCGGCACTCCAGGAAGCCGGGCTTGAGGTAGTCGGAACCAGTGTGAAGAAATCAACCAGGAAAGACAAAGAGCGCATCAAGGAGCTCATGGGGCAGGATGCCCACATGATCGAGGACATGACGCCGCGCGAAATGTACAAGATGCTGAAGGACGCAAACGCGGACGTCATGCTATCGGGCGGCAAGTCGCAGTTCGTCGCGCTGAAAGCGGCGATGCCCTGGCTCGATATCAACCAGGAGCGTTGCCACGCCTATATGGGCTATGTCGGAATGGTCAAGCTGGTGGAGGAGATCGATAAGTCGCTCTCCAGTCCGATGTGGGAGCAGCTACGTCGACCGGCACCATGGGAGGCATTGGCCAAGGCGATGGAGCAGATGCAATCGCCGGTGGCCGCGATCGCCCGCGATCCGGCGCTCGCCGAAACCGCGCGCCGCGCGAGGAAGATCTGCGTGTGTAACAAGGTCGATCTGGGCACGATCGAGGATGCAATCTACGCGCACGGCCTCAGGAGCGTCGCAGCGGTCAGAGAGCATACCAATGCGGTCGGTGGCTGCTGCCAAAGACGCATCGAAGGTATCTTGGTGTCCGAGCCATCTGCCATTCGACAGGCCGCAGAATAGGGAGGCGTCATGGCCATCGTCACGGCGCCGACAAAAGCCTGCGCTGTCAACCCGCTGAAGATGAGTCAGCCGATCGGCGGCGCATTCGCCTTCATGGGGCTGCGCGGGGCGATGCCGCTTCTGCACGGCTCCCAGGGGTGCACATCCTTCGGGCTCACGCTCTTTGTCCGGCATTTCAAAGAGGCAGTACCGCTGCAGACCACCGCGATGAGTGAGGTCGCGACCGTACTCGGCGGCTATGAGAATCTCGAGCAGGCGATACTGAACATCTACAACCGTGCCAAGCCAAAGATCATCGGAATCTGCTCGACCGGTGTCACTGAGACCAACGGCGACGATGTGGATGCCTACCTCAAGCTAATCCGGAGCAAGCATCCGCAACTCGCAAAGTTGCCACTGGTGTATGTCTCGACGCCTGATTTCAAGGGCGCGTTCCAGGACGGATGGGAGAGGGCTGTGGCGCGCATTGTGGAGGTGCTGGTGGGAGAGCCCAACGCCAATGGCCTGCGGGATCAATCGAAGGTGAATGTTCTGCCGGGATGTCACCTCACGCCCGGCGACCTCGATGAACTCCGCGTCATACTGGAGGATTTCGGGTTGTGCCCATCCTTCCTCCCTGACCTGGCGGGATCGCTCGATGGGCATATCCCCGATGAGTTTACGCCAACGACCATCGGCGGCATCGGCGTCGACGAAATTGCGAGCATGGGCCGCGCCGGTTGGACGATTGCAATCGGCGCGCAGATGCAGCGAGCGGCAGAGGTCATGCAGGTCAAGACGGGCGTTCCTTTTCGTGTCTTCGAGCGGCTGTGTGGTCTCTGTCCGAACGACGAATTTATGATGTTCTTGAGCGAGATCAGCGGCCGCCCCATACCATTGAAATATCGGCGCCAGCGCGGTCAGCTCGCCGATGCAATGCTGGACGCGCACTTCCATATTGGCGGTCGCAAACTTGCAATCGGCGCTGAGCCAGACCTCCTGTTTGATCTGTCCGGCATGCTGCACGACATGGGCGCGCAGGTGACCGCGGCCGTGACGACCACTCAGTCGGGGGTGATCGAGCGGATCAAGACCAAGGAGGTACTCATTGGCGATCTGGAGGATCTGGAAGGGCTTGCTGAAACAAGGCATTGCGACCTGCTGATCACGCATTCGCATGGCAGGCAAGCGGCGGCTCGGCTGAAAGTCCCGTTCTATCGTACCGGTTTTCCGATGTTCGATCGACTTGGCGCGGGCCACCAACTATCCGTGGGCTATCGTGGTACCCGCAATCTGATCTTCGATATCGCCAATCTCGTGATTGCGCACCGCGAGGAGAACGATCGGCCTACGCCCGATAGATGGCGGACTGCGCCCGGATCGCCACGATGCTCGGGGTATCGCAGCTCCACCGGCGCAGCTGAGAGGTCGACTGCATGAAGGTCGCGTTTGCCACTCAAGACCTGAGACGCGTCGATGCCCATTTTGGCTGGGCAAAGAATATCGCAATCTACGATGTCACGCCTGGCGGGCACGTGTTTCTCAAAGCGATTGAGTTTGAGGGCGATCTTAAGGAAGACGGCAACGACGACAAGTTGGCGCCGAAGATCGAGGCGATCAAGGATTGCGCAATCCTTTACGTCGCCGCCATTGGCGGTGCCGGGGCTGCGCGAGTGGTGGCCAACAAGATCCATCCTATCAAGGTGAATAAGCCAGAAAGCATTCTGGTGTTGCTCGAAAAACTCGAGCGCGTACTGAAGGGCACGCCACCTCCCTGGCTGCGCAAGGCCATGGCAAAGGACCGACGGCGTACGTTCGAGTTCGACGAATGAGGTGATATGACCACAAAAATAGAGCAGCAGGGCAGTGCCGTGGACGCGCCGTTCCTCATGGAGTTGATCAAGATTTGGCGCGCTCAGGATACCAACGGAGCCTGGGAGGCGAAGAGCGATCTCGACCTGCTCGAACCCTATATTCTGGACAAGGAGAAGCGGCGCGCATTGCCGATTATCGGTGATCCTGATCCCGATACACTGTGGCGGCTTGAGCTATTCTTCGATGCGGTCGCGCTCTCGATCGAGAGGGTGACCGGCGTGATGATCCAGCCGATTCTGAAGCTGCATCATGAAGGCTTCGGCCGCGTGGTGCTGATCGGAGGCCGGCTGATCGCCGTAAACAAGCAGTTGCGCGATGTGCATCGCTTCGGCTTCGATAATTTCGTAAAGCTCGCGCAGGAGGGCGACAAATATGTCAGCGACGGAATCGACCTGATTCGGAAATTTCCGGACGTGGCGAACTATTGAGGACACTCATGGGCGATCGTGAAACACTGAAGACAGAACTAAAGAAGCTGTCTGCCAAGGCGATACAAGCCAAGATGGATCTGCACGACCTTTCGGAAGAATTGCCAGTCAACTGGACCTCGATCATGGTGGTGGCGCAGAAGGCGCACAATGCCTATGCCGAACTTGAGCGCAAGACCCTTGATTTGAAAGCGCTGGAAGATACTTAAAAGGGGGCCCGACCCATGTCATTTGCAACGCGCGATGGACGCGACTGGACGCCAGAATATCTGATCTCGATCAATAGCAAGAAGTGCATCGGCTGTGGCCGCTGTTTCAAGGTGTGCGGTCGAGATGTCATGACCTTGAAAGGAATGAACGAGGAGGGGGAACTTGTCGACCTCGACAATGACGAGGACGATGAAATCGAAAAGAAGATCATGGTTCTGAACGATTCGGGCGCTTGCATCGGCTGCGGTGCATGTGCCAGGGTTTGTCCGGCCAACTGCCAGACCCACATTTCAGCCGCAGCGGAAGCTGCGTGAGCGAAGGCGGCGCTCTCTCTCTCTCTCTCTCTCTCTCTCTCTCTCTCTCGCAGCCAGCAGGCGAGATATAGGAAGACTCGTTGGTGATCGGGTAAACCCGCAACGGAGACTCGGGCGGCGGGCTCGAATGGCCCCGATCTTTCACTGAACAGCAAGACGGAACGATCTGCTTAGTCCCGAGGCAAGCCATACCGACTGAGTGGCGCCCCGCTCGCTAATCGCTCTCCTATCGCAGGGTCCACGTTATCGCGAAAGCGCCCTGGCCTTTACGCTGGGCGGGTGATCAAACTGCCTTCGTGGTCTTCATAGATTGCGAATTGCTGGTTTCCGAAGTAGGGGACGTTCCTGCGGAGCCAATGGTGCCCATCTTATCCTGTGGCGTGCCCGGTTGCGGGATGGGCAGGAGCGTAAATCGGCCGCGGTGCGCCGGGCGTGGACATTGTCTGCCCGATGATTGCCGATCGCGCTGAATTGCATGTGATGGCGGCACCTGTGTCCTCCGCTGGGGACCGGATGGCGCTGCCGGAATTGGATGGACGGTGCAATTGCGTATGCGAGTTTGTGGACGCCTCGAGCACGCGGCAAAAGCACCGGGCGGAAGTTCTGCTCCACAAGCGCTGGCCAAGCTAATGAATCGGGAGAAGGCGGAGATAGCCTGCGCTTTGCGGAAACAGTTGCAGGCATGGAGCCAGGTGAGTCGTCATCCGAAACAACGGCGCCATGCTCTCTGGTTTCCGTGGCAGCGGGTCGACCGGCCTACGAAGTATCTTTCGAAAGCTGAAGGCAGTGATATCGATACTGAGGGAAGCTTCGAGACGAATTCCTCGGACGATAACCCTTCATTTTACTTGGAGCGCGCTCTTATGGGGCTGAGCGTGGCGCACAGTGGCTGCAACAGCAGCACCGGGCCTGAAATGACGGACATTTCGCCGTTCCACGCGCGGGCGCAACGGTCTTAGCCTAAAGGAGGCACACGCTCGCCGCGTGCGCCCCTCACTGGCTGGAAGCGAGCGTTCAACCTTTCTGCGAAGGCACTTGGGATGCCGCGGTGGGATTCCCCATCCGAGGGCATCGTAACCGAGCCTTCCACAGCGTGGCGATCAACGAGCAGCAACGACCAGCCACCGCGTTTAGCTGAGAAAGGTTGGAGCGAGAAAGCTGCAGCTGCGCAGCCAGCATGGAAAGGGCAACAAGGCTCAATGCTCGTGCGAATTGGTCTGAATTATGCGCCCGGGCCAATGAGGTGTGCGGCAATGGCGAAGCTTGCGTTGGATTGCCAGAAACGCGAGCCGTTCCGGCACTTGTACGGTTCTTGCAGGATTGATTGCACAGCGACAGTGAAGAACGTCTTGCAATAAACGAGCGATGAATGCAGCCAGATGCCATCTATGCGATTTGCGGCTTTAACCACATTCCGAGCCGCCAGGCCATGGGATTTCATCTTATTGTCGTCGATGATGACGGCACTCACCGGCCGTGGTCCATCATTGTGGTGCGCTGGGGCAAAAAGGTGCTTGGCTATGTCAATAAATGCCCGCACAACAGGGTCAATTTGGACTGGGAGCGGAACGAATTCCTCGATCCATTCGGTATCCGGCTGATGTGCGGCAAGCACGGTTCGACCTTCGAACTCGGCACCGGGCGGTGCGTCGAAGGTCCATGTCAAGGTAGAGCGCTCACACCGATCGCGTTGGCAGTTCTGGATGGTGATATCTGTGTCCTCGGCGTGCGTCTTGTCGAAGACGATGCATCGCCCAACAACTGAAGACCGCGCTCAGACCGGCCGGTTCTCGTTGCGGTTTTTCACGGGCTCTATCCTCGTTAGCCCGTCGTCGTACGAGATCTCCTCATAGGACAGATCGAGATCCCTTGCGGCATCGAGGAGGCAATCAAGCTTGCCGCCCGGATCGAGCTTCTTGATGTCGTCCTTGTTGAGCCCGACCAGGTCCATCATCTCCTTCCAAACGGTGGATTCATCGCACGGTAGGACGTGGAAGTTGATATCACCGAGCTTGATTTGGTATTTCGCTAGCAAATCTATGTTGTTGCAGAACATGAAGTAGCTGCCGTTTGGGCTTAAGGCACCGTCAAGGACGGTCGCGACGTCAGCAAGATACGCGAAGGAGTGCAGGTAGCCGGCCAGCACCGGAATAGTCCATTCTCCGTCCTGCGCGATTGTCAACACCTGCTCGATCGAATAGTCCGGCGGCCGTTTCTCATCCGCGACTTGAGTCTGGAATTTTAGTGCGACGTCGCCGCGAAAGCCGAACCGGCCCGGCTTGGTCGTCCCGCCTTTGAGTACGGCATTGAGCAGGCGGCCCTCCTTCTCAAGTCTGCCGAGTGCGGTGTTCTCGATTGCAGTCATTAATGTCGTCCTCGATCTAAGCTCTTCACCGACGCCTTGGCCGGTGCCGGATGCGATGCAAATTGCTTGCCGTCGCATGTGTAGCGGCCTTCGGCGTAGCTTAGAAAGAAAACGCGTCAGTGGGCTGCGATCGCCTCAAGTAGCCTCGTCAGGAACCCGACACCGGTTCCAAAGCCAACAGGCGCGATCCGAAAAAGTGAGCAGCATCAAGCATCTGCACGCTGGCACGTGACTTGCCCTTGGCAGCTAAATCCAAGCTGATGAGGATAAGCCGTGATCAATCTGACGGATAGCGCAGTGAATGTAATCAAGAGCGCGATTTCATCGTCGACCCACCCGAGCGGCGGTCTGCGCGTTATGATCGAACCAGGCGGCTGCAATGGATTCAAATACAAGATGGATCTGGCCGAGGAACCGAAGCCTGACGACACCGTGATCGAACGCGACGGGCTGAAGGTGTTCGTCGATAACAAGAGCCGCGAGCATCTAGTCGGCACGACCATCGATTTCGTGATGGCACTGGAGAGCTCTGGCTTTACCTTTCATAACCCGAACGCCACCGCGAACTGCTCCTGCGGAAAATCGTTCAGCTGATGAAAAAATCGTTCAGCTGATGAGGAGGAGACATCGAAGCATGCAGGCCGAAGAACAACTGAGGCAATCGTCGTGCACTGCGACAGGCCGAGCGCGTCGTATTCGCGGCGCTCTCGAAGAGATCCGACCCAATCTGCAACGCGACGGTGGCGACTGTCAGCTGATCGGCATCGATGGCAGGATTATGATCAGGCTAACCGGTGCCTGTATGTTCTCTAAGCTTTCGAGCGTGACGCTGGAAGGCATTCAGGCGCGGCTGGTCGATAAACTAATCCCCGTTGCTGCTGCAGCCGAGGCATTGGATTGAGCGAAAATCGAGTGCCGATTTACCTCGATAACAATGCAACGACGCGGACCGATCCATCCGTCGTGCAAGCCATTTTGCCGTTCTTCACCGAGCAATTCGGCAATGCCTCGTCCACGCACGCCTTTGGCAGCGAGGTCGCAGCCGCTCTGAGGCAGGCCCGGCGTAGCTTGCGGGGCCTGCTAGGGAACGCATGCGATCATGAAATCGTTTTCACCTCGGGAGGGACCGAGGCCAATAATGCCGCGGTCCTCTCTGCGCTTGCGACGCAGGAGGACCGCGACGAGATCGTCACGACCTCGGTAGAGCACTCCGCCGTTCTTGCGCTAACCGAGCAATTGGCGACAAAAGGAGTCAAGACGCACATCGTACCCGTAGATTCCCGCGGCCGGCTCGACATCGAGGCGTTTCGCTGCGCGCTCGGGCCACGCACAGCGATTGCTTCGGTTATGTGGGCCAACAACGAGACCGGAACGATGTTTCCTGTGGAGTTTCTGGCCGGGTTGACCCGTGAGGCGGGCGCGCTGTTTCACACCGATGCGGTCCAGGCCATCGGTAAGGTGCGCGTCAACCTAAAGGACAGTGCGATCGACATGCTGTCGCTATCCGCCCACAAACTGCACGGTCCCAAGGGGATCGGCGCGCTATATTTGTGCAAAGGGACAAAATTCCGGCCGCTGATCTGCGGCGGATCACAAGAACGAGGGCGCCGCGGCGGGACTGAGAATATTCCCGGCATCGTCGGCCTGGGAAAGGCTGCCGAGCTTGCGGCGGAGCGGCTCGAACCGGAGCGCCTTCGCATTGGCGCGTTGCGCGACCGCCTCGAGCAGGGAATTTTGCACAATGGCGAGTGCGTTTCGCTCGGCGATATCAGCAATCGGTTAGCGAACACGGCCAACATTGCCTTCGACCATCTCGAAGGCGAAGCCATCGCCCACCATCTCAATCGGGCGGGCATCGCCGTGTCGCTCGGATCAGCCTGCAACTCCGGCTCAATGCAGCCATCGCATGTTCTGCGTGCCATGCAGGTGCCGGCGTGGCGGATGCGCGGCGCGGTACGCTTTTCTCTGTCGCGTGAAACCTCCCTCGCGGAGGTCGATGAGGTCGTGTGCGCAGTTTCCGACATCGTGGCTCGCCTGCGCGCCACCTCCTGCGTCACAGTCGGGGAGTTGACTTCGTGAAAATCATGATCCGCCGGTCTCCGGACGCGGGCCTGTCGATCTACGTGCCAAAAAAGGATCTCGAAGAGCCAATCGTGGAATCCGAGTACGAGACGCTATGGGGCGGCTGGATCAAAGTAGCCAATGGCTGGGTGCTCGATTTGCCCGAGATGGCGAGCGACACACGGTTACCGATCACAATCAACGCTAAAAAACGAGGCGAGAAAGGGGACGATCCGTGAAGGCGCCCCCGCAGATCGACTTTGTCCATGCGGCCGATGCAAAGGCCACTCTCGTGGACATCGCTGCCGGCCTGAGGGCCGCCAGCATTATTCCCTATCTCGGTCCTGGCCTCGCCGAACTGTGCAGATCCGATGTGCCGACCACACCAGAGGCATTGGCCGGCTTCTTCGCCAGCAAGGTTCCGCTGCCGCGGCGGGCTAGGGGCAATGCGTGGGCGTCGGCGCAGCATATCGAGATCAGCAAACATCGGTCCGCCGTGACCGCATTGATGACACAGGCTTTCGCTCGGCCAGTCGAGCCGACGCGGTTGCATCATCATCTTGCGTCCCTGTCGCTGCCCGTCATAGTAGACGCGTGGTATGATGACGCCATGCGCGCGGCGCTGGGTGAGCGCGATGGATGGGGCGAAGTGCAGGGTATCACCCGCGCAGGTATTGGCGAGAATCGCTGGTATCGCTTTTACGATCCGGTTGGCCAAGAGGTCGACAGTGCCGTGGCCGGCAGCTGGGCGACGGTGCTGTACAAGCCGCATGGCAGCGTGCAGCCGGCCAACAATTTCCTTGTCTCCGACGCTGATTATGTCGAGGCGTTGACCGAAATCGACATTCAGACGCCAATTCCGGACATCATCAAGGAAAGGCGAACCGGACAGACCTTTCTCTTCATCGGCTGTCGCTTCAACGACCAGCTGTTGCGTAGCTATGCGCGGCAGATCATCAAGCGCTCGGCCGACACCCACTATGCGATCGTTGATCCGGACGCGCTCTCTCGCAACGAGCTCCGCTTTCTACTCGAGCAAGGCCTGACGCCGCTTGCGATTGGGCTCCCTCGCGCGGTTGAGATACTGCTGACCCATTAGTGGGCTTCTGAAGCCCGCATCCCCCAGCTCGTATCGGCATATGTGAGAGCCGCAACGCGAGAAAACCCGTTCAGATGGAGTCGGGTTCCGGCGAGCTTGGCGCGAGAATGAATGCGCAAGTCATGGAGCTCTGCGTGAGAATGACGACGTACCTGTCGCATCGTCAACACGCGCATCATTACTGTTCTTACATGCGCCAGCGCCGATCGTTTCCGCTAACTCGTTGGCGTATGGCTGCAATTTCATCGTCTCCGCCATGGCATGCAAGTTGCTACTCAGCTGCTTGAGGCTCGCTCACGGATGGTCCTGGGAGGCCGATGATGCCTGCAGGGAAAATGAAAATGAACGCGGTCGTCGGACGCGGAAAATATGTCAAAGCTGCAGTGGATAACGGCAAGATGATGCAGCCCGCCGCCGAGCATAAGGGCTGTTGCGCTTCGGCCACGACCGGGCAGGCGAGCTGCGGCTCGCGGGCCGGCCAAGCCGATCTGCCGACCGAAATCTGGGAAAAGGTCAAGAACCATCCCTGTTACAGCGAAGAAGCGCATCATCATTACGCCCGCATGCATGTCGCGGTCGCGCCAGCCTGCAACATCCAGTGCAATTACTGCAACCGAAAATACGACTGCGCCAATGAATCGCGTCCGGGTGTGGTGAGCGAGAAGCTTACCCCTGAGCAGGCGGCAAGAAAAGTGCTCGCGGTCGCGACCACCATTCCGCAGATGACGGTGCTTGGCATCGCTGGTCCCGGCGATCCCTTGGCCAATCCAGCAAAGACGTTCAAAACGTTCGAGCTGGTCGCCAAGGTGGCTCCCGACATCAAGCTATGTCTGTCAACCAATGGACTGGCTCTGCCGGACTATATTGATACCATCGCCAGGTCCAAAATTGAGCACGTCACCATCACCATCAACATGGTCGATCCCGAAATCGGCGCCAAGATCTATCCGTGGATCTTCTTCAACCACAAGCGCTACACCGGCATCGACGCGGCAAGGATACTCACCGATCGCCAGCTGCAAGGCCTCGAGATGCTTAGCGAACGAGGTATCCTGTGCAAGGTCAACTCGGTGATGATCCCAAACATCAACGACGACCACCTGGTCGAGGTCAACAAGGCGGTGAAGTCGCGCGGTGCCTTCCTTCACAATATCATGCCGCTGATCTCCGCGCCCGAGCACGGCACAGTATTTGGCCTCAACGGTCAGCGCGGACCGACGGCGCAGGAATTGAAGACGCTGCAAGATGCTTGTGAAGGGGAGATAAACATGATGCGGCATTGCCGCCAGTGCCGCGCCGATGCGGTCGGTCTACTCGGGGAGGATCGCAGCGCAGAGTTCACCACCGATCAGGTCATGAAAATGGACGTCCAATATGACTTAGAGATGCGCAAGGCTTATCAGGACAGGGTAGAGGATGAGCGTGCCGCCAAAGTCGCGGCCGGCCAAAAGGAGCTTGCGGAATTGGCCGGAGAGATGAGCGCGATCACTCTTCTGGTGGCCGTCGCAACCAAGGGCTCGGGGTTGATCAACGAACACTTTGGGCATGCAAAGGAATTTCAGGTGTACGAACTTTCTAGAACCGGCGCCAAATTCGTCGGCCACCGGCGCGTGGACGTTTACTGCCAGGGCGGTTATGGCGAGGAGGACAGGCTTTCCGCCATCATGCGTGGCATCCATGACTGCCATGCGGTCTTCGTGGCCAAGATCGGCGGCTGCCCGAAAAGCAATCTGATCAAGGCGGGGATCGAGCCGGTCGATCGATTCGCCCATGAGTTCATTGAAAAGTCGGCGATCGCCTGGTTCAGATCCTATCTGGACAAGGTGAAACGCGGGGAGATCCAGCACGCGCCGCGCGGCGACGCCGCGATCCGGCAAGGCGCTCTGATCTCTGCGGCGTAAGGGGGAATATGTGCCATTCAAGATCATCGCCTCGCAGTGTACGAGCTGCTCAGCCTGCGAACCCTTATGCCCGAACGTTGCCATCTCGGAGAAGGGGGGGAACTTTGTGATTGAAGCGGCGAAATGCACCGAATGTGTTGGCTATTTCGACGAGCCGCAATGTGTCGCCGCCTGCCCGCTCGACAATACCTGCGTGGTTGATACGTCCTTACCTCGCTACCAAGCGCCAGCCTAAAGCGTGAGCCCCTATGAACGGCATGCCAAGAGCTGGTGCTGAAAACGTCGCACGCTTCGTGCTGCGCGTCGGGGGCGTCGCAGGCGCCCACGTTCGGTCCCCTTCACGGACGGCGACTGCTCTGGATTGCCCTGCGATAGTGCTGTTGCTGGTCGGCAGCACGGCCCTGGGGCATTTCATTCCGGGCGGAGGTCCAAAGGCGCTTCTCGATGGCGAGAGCGGCCTCCCAGGCAGCGCTGCGATCGTCGATATGACTGACGATGCCGCACGAGCGCGAAGTGATGCAGGATCTCGCCTGCGGTGGCCAGGCGGCGTCCCTGCGTCTCTACGAGGAAGGGATGCATGAGGAGCGGTACATGAACAGCATTGTTCGCGACAGCGACGTCGTCGAGCTCAGCGACCCGCCTGTCTTCAGTTTTGGCCAAAAGCTGCGAGCCAATCGCACCATCCGCAATGATGGCACCTATCGCGGCAAGGAGATTGGCGACGTCTTAGTCAAGAAGGGAGAGGTGGGTTACGTCGTCTCGATCGGCACGTTCCTGCAGCAATTCTACATCTACGGCGTCGAATTTCTGGAAAGCGGTTACCGCGTTGGCATGAAGCGCAAGGAACTAGAGCCGGTGGACGCCTGCGAGGAGATCGATGATCTGCCATTGCCGGAGGAGTCATGACTGAGCCCGGCTTTCCGAAGTATCGGCGGGGCCAGCGGGTCAAAACCGCAGTCGACCTCATCAACGACCACTCATTTCCCAATACGGAGCCCGAGGGAGTCTTGCTCGCCGCCGGAGCGACTGGCGAGATCATCAACGTCGCTATCCATACCGAAGCGAACGTGCCGATCTATATTGTCGATTTTGGTGAGCAGCTGCTCATCGGCTGTCTTGAAGAAGAAATCACAGTGCTTTGAAGGGAGGCTTTCGCTATGAATGCCGCGCTAATGAGGAAGGTAAACGCCGGGCTGGTGCCTCACCCCAACGAGCTCGATCGCAAACGGATCGAGCGCGGCTTGAGCTCGCGCAAGCGTTATCTCTACGTCTCGCCGAACGTGACGCAGGTGAGGGGCGGCTACCTCGTCGAGAGCCCCTGTTGCTCGCACAACATCGACAAGGATGGCGCTCTCATCGATGTCGCGCTGATTCTTTATGATCCCGTGAGCGGGATCTGGAAGCTGTTTTGCAAGAATCACGCGCGAGGAATCTGGGAGTTTTACAGCCTTTACCATCGCTTGACTTCTGCAATCGACGACTTGAACGCGGATCCGGAGCGTCTGTTCTGGCAATGACGAACCACCTTCGACGAGTCATAGAGGAGCCACGATGGCGCTCACCGAGGAGGAATTGATCGAAATCGAGCGGCTGCTTGCAGCCGATGGCACCGAGATGGGTCCGTTTGTCGAGCTGCGGCGCCGCTTTCCGCAGCTTGCTTGGGTGCGCTGTGATGCGTCGGATGTAGCGGATCAGCCGTTCCGGCAGTTTCCTCGTTTCGACCTTCATCTCCTCGATGGATCGGATCACTGCGTGCAGATTACGGCCGATCCGATGCGAGCCACCGGCATCGTACTGGCCAAAAGGAATGTTGGGCGGTGAGCACTGAACTAGAAGAGTATCGGCTTGATGGCGCGCACACTGTGGAGAGAAATGAATTTTTCGTTCCACTGTCCGATTCTGATATCACCTTCGCCGAGCTCTCTGCTGTGGAAAGGCTGCTGTGTTCGCCGCAAATCTCCAACGGGCAGATCACTGAGGCGCTTGAGCACGCTTTCGCAGCCTATCTTGGCCGCAAATATGCTGTTGCGGTCTCGAGTGGTACCATCGGGCTCCTGCTTGCGCTGAAGGCGCTTGGCATCGGCCCGGGGCAGGAAGTTATCGCCTCGCCCTACTCCTTTCGTGAGACCGCGCATGCAATCAGTCTCGCAGGCGCACGAGCGGTATTTGCCGATATCGACTATTGGTCCGGAGCATTGATCCCAGCGAAGGCCGAAGAGCGCATCACGGCCAACACGCGGGCGATTGTCGCCGGCAATCCCAGCGGTCATCCCGCGCCATGGTCGGAACTGCGCGCGGTCACGCAGCGCCATCAGCTGCTGCTTTTGGAGGATTCCACCGAGGCGATCGGATCGAGCTACAAGGCTGAGCTCGTCGGCCGGTTTGGCGACCTCGCGGTGTTCGACTTTGCCCAGCCGGCGGCCCTAACCTGTGGCGAAGGCGCAGTGGTGGTGACCGATGATATCGACATCGCGGTCGGCTTGCGTCGCCATCGCGTCCATCGTCTGGACGAGCGCTCCTCCGTTGTTGTCGGGAGCACGGCACCTTACCAGGCCGGCATGAGCGATCTCGCGGCTGCCTTGGGCCTGGCGCAGCTGAAGCGTCTCGATGAAATCCTGGAGCGGCGTCGGTTGGTCGAGCAGCTTTACAACGTACATATGCAATCATTTGAGGGCATCAAGCCGCCTTATGTTGGCCTCCATGTGACCGAGGTGAGCTGGTTGCTTTATCTCGTTCATCTGGGGACACGCTCCACGCGATCGGGGCGCGCCGCCATTATCGATGATCTACGCGACGCACAGGTTGAATCCGCCGCCTATAGCCAACCGCTGCATTTGCAACGGCACTACTTTGACTTCGGCTATCGGCGTGGCGATTTCCTGGTTACGGAAAAAATAGCCGATCGCGCTCTGGCGCTTCCGTTTCACACCCATCTCGCGAACAAGCAGATCGAGTTTATCGTCGAGACCATGAAAGATGCGTCGATCAACGTGGGTGCAGGTGCAGCGATCTACTGAGATGATCGTCATCCACCACACGGAAGCACGAGGATTGAATGGCGATGATCGTAGTTTTTGTCATCGGGAGAGATGGGCAAGGGGATCGAGGATACGTCGTTTGTGGCAGCGTTGTCGGGCGCAGCTTGTGATCCACACAAATGCGGGAGCGCGCCGGATGCCGCTCGAGGAATGTACTCGTCTGGGAAGGCCGCAAGAGAAATGCTCCAAGCGAACGCGAAGAAGACCTGCTCGATAGTAGCAAAGGCGCCGCGTCCAAGGCGCGGCTTGAGCCCCACGCGCCAAGGTGCCAGAAACCAAGCCCATCACAGTCGACAGTCTCGGTTTCCGCTCGGAATCGTCAAAGTTACCAAAACAGGGGATCGGTATGAACTCGCAACAAGTCATAATCCACGTCCGTTTCGGTCCGAACGGGAGGGTGATCCAAATCAGCGAGCGTCCGGCGAAGCTCACGCCGAACCAATGGTTTGATGTCCTAAACGCCCGTGCCAGCTCGGCTTATCGGCCGCTCGCTCGTGGCCGTGGGATTTTTCGGCTGAGCCGGACTGCGATCGATGCTTTCAAGCAGGAAACTGCGGGGCCGGGATGAGCGAACGGATAATCCGCAACCTGATGAGCGATCAGATCGAGGTTTTCGCCGTCTGTCCGGCCGATGCCATCGAGCGGAGTGGCGCCATGGGCTTTAGCCTGTCGCAGATCGATGATAGTGGCGAGAGCCGGCCGTTTCCAATTATTGTGGTGCGCACCTTCGGCAACGACTATTTTAGTTACGTCAACTGTTGTCCGCATGAGAGCGTCTGGCTCAACATCGGCTCCGGTGCGTTTTTCTCGGCGGACCGCGCCTTTCTCAGATGCGGCCGCCACGGTGCAAGATTCGAGATCGACACTGGGATGTGCATCGATGGCCCCTGCGATGGACAATCGCTTGAGCCGGTAGCGCTCGCCGTGATCGAAGGTGACGTCTGCCTATGCGGCGTCAAGCTGCTGGAGGACGATCGGTTCGCCGACCCGTTCGGGGGCAGCGACGAAACCATGGATATCACGATCCATCCGGACTAACGAGCCTATCGCTTTGCTGTTGCTCAAGCTGCCTGGGGCGCTTTGCCGTCGGATGAGGCCGTCGTACTCGTGAGCGTTAGCGCGGATGCGTGTCACGGCTTTTGACTTGTGAGACAAAACAGGCAGCCCGCCGGATTGCGGCCTTGCACCCTGCGACCTCCGCCGCACCAAGAAGCTGCTCTTGCGCTAGCTCGCCAAAATCGAGCCGGCTGGCAGGAGATGCTTCCTGCTGCCGGCGGTATGTTCGAGCGGGAAATGCCCCCGGCGGCTGGAAGTTCGCCGAGGGCATCGTCTGGGGGGACCCAGACTGACAGGACCGTTTAGGCAGGAGGAATGACGATCCTGTGTCAGAAGTCTTTGGCGGCCGGCGCAGCTGGCGTTATTGCCTGCGTTGCAACTGCAATGCCAAACCTCAGCTCGTGCGACGTCCTTAGCGAATGGCGCCACCATCGTCAGCTAGGGACCAGTTAGGAGCAGATGCATTAATGAGCACGTGCTCGTTGTTCCGCATTTGCCGCTGCAAGCGCGTCTTGACATGTATCGTCCGAAGCGTGGGCCCAATCTGGGACCGCTGGGTTGCCGGTTTGCCGTTGCTGCCAATCGGGATTGCGGCCGGCTTGGTCTGCAGCCCCAAAAGGTGGCTCGGCGATCATCCCTGCCTCGTTGGGGCCTTCGCGACAGCCGCTGTCTATTGAGGCAAACGATAGATCGGCAGCAGCGGAACGCAGCGTCCAGCTTCAGGGCGAAAAAGATGCTGTGGGCTCGCGCCGGACGGTGCGGCTAGCCGACCACGCCATGGCAGAACGGAGCGCTCGATCCACCGCGCGATCGTCGAGGATCAAGGCTCCTCGATAGGCGGCACGAAGATCATGAAGATCGCTGCTCATTCCAAGATATGATAGCGCAAGAGCTGGGAAAAATAACCGAGAGTCTCGCTCATTCTGCGTACAAGCTGCCGAAGGTTGAAGCGGGAGGTCAAACGCTATGCGAGGTTTGTCGTGTCCGAAACAGAAGCGAACGACATTGTCGCAACCTCGGCAATAATTGTGAGTCGCGCCAGGCAGAGCAAGGGATCATTGCAGAAACGAACGTTACGCGTCTGGTGTGCAACTTGCTTTTGAGAAGTTGGATGGTGAGCAAGTGATGCGTATCGCGATGATGAAGGTTGGAATTGATCAAGGAGGCTGCTTCGGACGCGAAGATATCTATCGCTGATCTTCAGCGACCACAGTAACTATGGCGCCCGCTCATTTCGCCTGCGTTCGCAAGCGCGAGTGGGAATCAGTAGCATTAATTGGTCGATGCGGCATTCAATCATAATAGATTGTGGGGGCGATGTGATCACACCTTGTCTCCTTTCAGATGAAGCCGATTGATCACAGGGTAGGCGCATGAACTCAGAAACCGAATTCGAACTTCCTCAACTTTATAGGCATCATGTCTTTGCTTGCCACACGCAGCGTCCGCCAACTCATCCGCACGGCAGTTGTGGCGCCTCCGGCGCGCAAGCCCTGTGGGATCGAATGGGCAAGGCGATCGAAGCGCAAGGCCTCAACGATGTTGGCTTCACGATGGCAGGCTGCCTTGGCTTTTGTAACTGTGGTCCCTTGATGGTCGTCTATCCCGACGGAGTCTGGTATCGCGCGACCACGCCTGAGGACGTTGACGAAATCGTAAACTCCCACCTCAAGCAGGGCAAACGTGTCGACCGCCTTGTGATGGTGCTAAAGCGAAGCTAGAGGCTTCGCTTAGCGGCCATTTGCCCGGGCTAGTAAGCATGGACGGCTTGTCCATCCATGAGCTGGCCGCTCGGAGCTCGGATCGCCTGAGGTTGAGCGGGGGCGTCACGCTCCCGGTCTGCCTTGGCGCGGCGTGCCGCCTTTGTTCTCCGGCCCAATAAGCAAATGGCGCCTTTGCAATGCGCGACGAAAGAAGAATATGATCATATGCTGGGTCGATCTGTTTGTGTACCGTCACTCCATGCCGCGCGATCCGTAGCTCACAGCGAGAGCAATGCTGCGAATGGCTCCCCGCGTCTCGCGAGATGACGCGTCGTTGGCGCGTCATCTCACTCCCCGCTTGCACTGCGGTGAGGTTAGGGGACGCGCTCGATAAGCTCGCCGCGTCCGGGTTGATCAAACGGATTCCGCTTTCTGGTCCTGTTCTAGCGTCAGAATTTGTAAGTGACGCCGCCGCTGAGGAGCCATGGGTCGATATTGGCGCGCCCGGTGACGGCAATCGCATTGTTTACGGTCGCGGAGTACTCCGGCCGCAGCCACAGCTTCTTCACGTCAAAGTTGAGGCCCCAGTGACGATCAAGCATGTAATCGAAGCCGAATTGGACCGCCGCGCCGAATTGGTTGCTGATGCGCAAATCCGTTACGGCAAGACCGCCGAGCGACGTATTGGCTGCCGATTGGTTGAAGAATGCGGTGTAGTTGACGCCCGCGCCGATATAGGGCTTGAGCGGGCCGAAATCGGTGAAGTGATATTGCAGGGTCAGTGTTGGCGGCAACAGCCAGGCTTTGCCGATATCGAGCCCAGTGAGCGCGCCATTGCCGCTGATGTGATGGCTGGTCACGCCGAGAATGAGTTCGGCGGCAACGTTTTTTGTGAAGAAATAGGTGATGTCGAGCTCGGGTATGGCTTGCTCGCTGATCGAAAGCCCAGAACTTGGTGAGGACAGCAGGGGCGCCCCGGCAACGTTGACCGAGCTGCCTGCGGTATCCGGCAAAACGCCGAGCACGCGCAGGCGAATCATCCATGGATTGAAGGGTTCGATCGGAGGCGCTTTGTAGTAGACCGGCGCCGGACCCAGATCCGCGGCCAGTACCGAGATGCTGGCCAACGAGGTCGCGAGCGCGAGGAGCGATGCCGTCGTCAGAACTGTCCTTGTTCTCATCTTATTCTCCATTCCAAATTCCGCGCGAAGAGCCGCGCGAGATCTCTGTCACACAGCGGGAATGGCGAAGGATTTGATACCGATCAAAATGGGAGCGGCCATAGCGCAATTATGCCGCTAAGTTGCATAAGGATCACGGCCGGGAAGCGTCGTGGTCTGTTCTGATCGTTATTCAATTCAAGAATCCGTCTAAGCCGAATCTCTTCAAAAAACTGCCTCTCGGCTTAGTACTCTGAACCAATCCGGGCCACGGAGGTTATGCGTGATAAAGGCGGCAACTGCGGCGGCCTCTCACACACTGCATAGGCGAGAAGTGCGGCATTCGAGCGCAATATGGGCGATGCCGCCTTGCGGAGCAGCCACTCGCTCGGGTCGTCTCAGCGAAGGTCCTGTCGACTACTACCCGTGAAGGAAGCCGGAAGTGGGAAACGTCATTCTTTGCTTCGTCTGATGGTTTGGGGGGGCGCTCCGCCGTTTCCTCACCTCTGCGGACAACGCGTGCGGTTTGCTTCGTGCAAGCATTCCTCGACATCATTTTGCGTCTTGCCACCAAGCAGTGACAGCACGGGCTCATGATCGAGTCCGGCACATCGTGCCCCGTCTACGTCGATCAGCGGTCGTCGTATCAGGAGCGGATCGCCTACCATCAATGCGAGTGCGATTGCCGCGTCGATAGTATCGGGATTGACTTCGCCTGACTTGATACGGGGCGCGGCTCGGTTGAACCAGGATTCGACGGGCATATTGCCGAAGAAGAACGCGCAATTCCTCCGCATCCCATGGCTCCTTCAAGATGTCTTCGGCGATCATGTCGTGGCTGGCGGACTTCAGCGCTTGAATCTGACGCGCGTTAGTGGGGCAGCCGGGCTTCTGCTAAAAGATCATTGTCGCCACGACATACCCATGTAGACGCGCTGAGCTGAACGATTCGCGCGGCGCTGCTGCTTCCGGGAGCCCATTCGAATTTATTGCCGATCATCTCCAATGTCAGCGCACCAAGCGCCGTACCGTATGTGCAACACTCGCCGCTGGTCCGCCAGGTTTCGAGCCCGACCGACATATTCACTCTCCTCAAATCGCCCGGCTTGCGAGAAGAGCGGCAAGTTCCGTTCCACACCTGAAGGCATCGGAACAGGTCCCGCCAAATCGGCATTTCGCGTTGATGGTTGTGGTCGTTGTTAGTTTTCTGACAGCCGCGCAGATCCAAAACAGCCAGGATCACTCACCGGCTGGTTGGTTTTTAGAAACGTAATCAGAAGCTTAAGGAGCGCGGTCAGCGTTGGCACGGCGGTTGCTAATAAGCGGCAGCAACACTGAGTGAGGGCTGAGTGCACGCCGACGCGTAAGGCGAGCGATGCGCTCCTTCCCTTGATCCCGTGTGCCCCCGTTTCTGAGAGAGAAACAAGCTCGCGCGCAAGAAGCGCGCAACTTTTGGCAAATCGGTTGATGGAGAGCAAAATGTCTTCACTGAGACAAATCGCGTTCTACGGGAAGGGCGGCATCGGCAAGTCGACCACTTCGCAGAACACGCTGGCGGCGCTGGCCGAGATGGGTCAGAAAATCCTGATTGTAGGGTGCGATCCGAAAGCTGACTCGACCCGCCTGATTCTGCACGCCAAGGCGCAAGACACGATTTTGAGCCTTGCAGCGAACGCCGGCAGCGTGGAGGACCTCGAGCTCGAGGACGTTATGAAGGTCGGCTACAAGGACATTCGCTGCGTGGAGTCCGGTGGTCCTGAGCCGGGTGTCGGCTGCGCCGGACGCGGCGTCATCACCTCGATCAATTTCCTGGAGGAGAACGGCGCCTACGAGAACATCGACTATGTCTCATACGACGTGCTCGGCGACGTCGTTTGCGGTGGCTTTGCGATGCCAATCCGCGAGAACAAGGCGCAGGAAATTTATATCGTGATGTCCGGTGAAATGATGGCGATGTATGCCGCAAACAACATTTCCAAGGGCATCCTGAAATACGCGAACTCTGGCGGCGTGCGGCTGGGCGGTCTGATCTGCAACGAGCGGCAGACCGACAAGGAGCTGGAACTGGCGGAAGCGTTGGCCAAGAAGCTAGGCACTCAGCTGATCTACTTCGTGCCGCGCGACAACGTGGTGCAGCATGCCGAGTTACGCCGCATGACGGTGCTCGAATATGCACCCGAGTCCAAGCAGGCCGATCACTATCGCAATCTTGCGACCAAGGTTCACAATAATGGCGGCAAAGGCATCATCCCGACCCCGATCTCCATGGACGAGCTCGAGGACATGCTGATGGAGCATGGCATTATGAAGCCCGTGGACGAATCCATCATCGGCAAGACCGCCGCCGAACTCGCGGCCTCGTAAAGGTCGCGAGTCGCGGCCTCGTGAAGGCGCGCGACGGATGCCGGTCTCCCTCACCGCCCATCCCGGGAGGCCGGCATTCTGACGATCGACCCTGACCAAAACCAGGTGCGGCGGAGCAAACCTGACCACTGTGGAAACCCGCAAAATTATGTCCGAAGCGCACTTCCTTCCGTTCATCGCTGCTTGTGCCGTTGATTCCAACGGCCAGATGCACAGGGGAATTGCAACCTACCGCCTGCTCACCGGTGTGCCTCCTGCAGATGCCGATATTGCCATTGACAGCAATCTCGATCGCCATGTCCTGGCGTCTATCCTGGCGGCTGCCACAATGGATGGTGGCTCCCTTCCCGAGAAGGCCGGCCTGTCCGGCCTTGAACTGGCGGCCTTGCTGGAGCAGTACTTTCCCTCGCTTGAGATCAAGCTCGTGGAGCAGCTCTCGGCTTTCAAGTGCGAAGAGGACGACGAGATCGCAATGCTGCGTGATCTCTTGCTCAAGCAACGCTCGACGGAAGGGGATATCGGCCGCTGGCTGGCTGCGATGATCGCGCGCCGCGCCATTGGGCCAGACCATCTGTGGGAAGCTCTCGGCTTGCGCAATCGTGGCGAACTCTCTCGGCTGCTGAGCCGCCATTTCGCGCCGCTCGCCGCGCGCAATGTCAACAATATGCGCTGGAAGCGCTTCTTCTACCGCATGCTTTGCGAGAATGAAGGCCTCGTGATGTGCACAACACCCGTGTGCAAGCAATGTGACGACTTCAACCTCTGCTTCGGCGAAGAAAGCGGTGAGAGCCGGATGGCCGAGCGCCGGCGCGATGTTCTGCCGCAGGCGGCTCGGCCGGTCCTTGCCGGCGTCTGGCCATCTGAACTGCCACAAGGGTCCGCGATCGCACCGTCATCCGAGAAAGCCTCGCCGGATTTGGTAAGCCGCACAGGAGGTTGAGGGCGCGGCTGACGCCGTTTCGATGCGAGCGAGTGACCATGTGTCCAAGGCGGCGGCGGTCCCCAGTGCTCCGCGACAATTCTCACATCCTGGCGCGCCGCAATTACATTAACGTTCGAACTCGGCGTAGCAACAGGCAAGGCGTCCGGTTCATGAGCGTGTCGGATTTGCGACAATCCATTTGCGGAAGGACGCCGAGGACGGAAGCGTTAGCTTCGTCGACGACTTCCTCGGACGACGGGCTGGCATGCTGGTTGCTGAAGCGTAGGTAGATCAAACTATGAGGAGCTCTCGCGTGATTGCCGCCAGCACCGCCGCCAAATCGTCTTGGTCCGACCAGGTGTGCGCCAAGCCAACCGTGCTCAACGACACGACATTACGCGACGGCGAGCAGGCACCTGGCGTTGCGTTCACCACAGAGGAAAAGCTGGCGATCGCGCAGGCTCTGGCGCGGGCCGGAATCACGGAGATCGAGGCGGGAACGCCGGCGATGGGCAACGAGGAGATCGCCGCCGTCCGCGCCATTGTCGAAGCAAATCTTCCGCTGACCACCATAGGCTGGTGCCGGATGCGGGAATCGGATGTCGACGCGGCGATCGAAGCAAAGGTGTCCATGATCAATATGTCGATCCCGACCTCCGATGTCCAGATCGTGGCCAACCTAGGTGGTCATCGTGACCTGGCGCTGGAACGGGTGGAGCGAGTGGTAAGCTGTGCCTGTGAGCGCGGACTTAAGGTCGCCGTCGGTGGTGAGGACTCATCCCGCGTCGACATCGAGTTTCTCATCAGACTGATGGCAACTGCAAAAGCCGTGTGCGCATGTCGCTTTCGTGTTGCAGATACGCTTAGCGTGCTCGATCCCGACGCAGCCTACGCGCTGGTCAGGAATTTGCGTGCGACCACCGATCTCGAACTCGAATGTCACGGTCACGATGATCTCGGACGCGCAACCGCCAACACGCTCTCCACCATCAAGGCTGGCGCGAGCCACGCCTCAGTGACCGTCATCGGGCTTGGCGAGCGGGCCGGAAATGCACCGCTCGAGGAAATCACGGTCGCACTCAAGCAGCTCTACGGGCGCGAGACCGGCATCATACTTCCGCAGCTCGAGAACGTTGCCGCGGTGGTAGCAGCCGCGGCCGCACGTGCGATTCCTATGAACAAGGCGATCGTCGGAGAGCATGTATTTACGCACGAGTCCGGCATTCATGTCGTTGGCCTTCTGAAGGATCAACGCACCTATCAATTGCTTGATCCCGTTTTGCTTGGCCGCTGCAACCGCTTTGTGATCGGCAAGCATTCCGGACTTGCGGCGATCACCGCGTTACTCGATGAACTGCAGCTCGTCGCCAGCGCCGACTGCCAATCGGCGCCTTCTCGCGCGGCTGATTTCCAGTCCGGCGACCGTCCTGACGAGTGTCAACCGCGATCGTGGTGTGGCCATTGATCCCGGATCTTCATCGGGACTGACGTCGTCACCGGCGGACCTGCCGATCCGGGCAGCGAAGTTGAGGGCACCGCTTTTTGGAGTCAGGCTTTGGCGATGCGCACCAGCTCTGCGGGGCAGGACGGCAGCAGTCAACAGGCGCCACCCCATCCCATTGACCGTCCAGAGCTAATCCGAAGGAGAATTGTCGATGACCAACTCATGCCCGGCAGCCGGTATCCTGGATCGGCTCAGCAAGGCCTCGTCGGCAGAGGATTTTTTTTCGCTGCTTGGCGTCGATTACGACCCTAAAATCGTGAATGTCGCGCGCCTTCACATCTTAAAGCGGATGGGACAATATTTTGCCAAAGAGCAATTTGCTGGTGCCGCGGAGCCGGAAATCAGGGCTCGGTGCAAGGCGATGCTGGAGCAGGCCTATGCCGATTTCGTGGCATCGTCACCGATCGACCAGCGAGTGTTCAAGGTTTTGAAGGATGCCGTCGCAGACCCTAAGAAGGCCGCGGCTTTTGTCCCGTTGAGCGAGCTGAAGTGATCGCGCGCTCCACTGCAAGCAAGGTGTGCCCGACGGGGCGCCCCGGCAACCCGATGTGGGGCCTTCGTCTTTATCCGGGTCCACTCTGTGCAGCCATGACCCGAGCGGCGCCTGTCGTATTCCCGACCCATGTCTGGACTGATCGTGTCCACGGTATCAGCGGCCATTTCAAGTGTCTCCCGAACCATTACTTTCGACTGACTTTCAATGGTTTTTGCAACTGGTACGACACTTGCTGTTGTCCTGCCGATCCGTTCATCGCTGCCGACAGATGGTAGTCGTCCGAGATGAGATTGAAGGAATACCCATGATGCTGCTTTTACTGCCTGCCGAGCGCTGCGGGATCATCTCGTGGCCTACGATCGCGCCAGGTCCGTTCGAAATGGTCTTTGACGCGGTCGAAGTTCCGTATCGACGGTGAGATGCTGGTCAATGGATAAGTCGCCCGTTCGCGCTACATCTGGAGAGGGTATGCACAGCGTCGTCCGCATCAAATCCGTCCGCGATTCCGCTCAGATTTGTATCCATCTCATGGCGGATAGGAACACGCGTCAGCAAGAGGGCCAACGTCGGCCCATACGGGTTGTCGGCGCTGGAGGCTCGGCATGGATTGCGTGACAGGTGCGTTGCCGGGATCGCCCTCGTCGTCACCGTCAATGTGGAGCCGCTGGGCCGAAATTGAGGCGCAGGTATTGCGCAGCGAACGGACTCGCCAACTCAGGCATGGAAGCGACCGGTTCACCGCGGCGCCCTGGCCGCCGCGGTGGCGCTCGTCGAACCCGGCGCGGAAGGCTTCAGTGTGGAAGACCTCTCCAAGTCCGGCCGGACCGGTACGTCTATCGCGACGACGCGTTGTGCGGCCGGTCGGACCAAGCAGACGGGGCAGAGCAGCCGGCCACTGCTGACCAAAGGTGATCTTCAGTTAACGAAGCTAAAAAGCGAACCTGTGGCGCGGGCGCGCCTATCTTTGAGGGGAATTTAGAGTATGAGCAATGTCACCAGAACGGCCATGCCGGCGGCGGCCGGCCGCGCAGCAGCCAAAAAAGAACTGCCGGAGCACTTTAAGGCGTACAAGCACGTCTGGGTCTTTGTCGAGCTGGAGCGCGGCCGGGTGCATCCGGTTTCCTGGGAGCTCATGGGTGCGGGGCGCAGGCTTGCCGACAGGCTAAAGGTGAATCTTGCCGCTGTCGTTATCGGTCCGGAGGGGCCGCAGACACGTAACGCCGCGCTTGAAGCCTTTTGCTATAGCGCCGATCTGGCCTATCTCGTGAGCGACAATGTTTTGTCGGATTACCGCAACGAATCCTATACCAAAGCGCTAACCGACCTCGTCAACACCTACAAGCCCGAGATCCTGCTGTTGGGGGCGACGACGCTCGGTCGCGATCTCGCAGGTTCCGTGGCGACGACCCTGTCGACGGGGCTCACTGCCGACTGCACCGCGCTGGACGTCGACGCCGATGGTTCGCTTGCGGCGACGCGTCCGACCTTTGGCGGCACGCTGCTCTGCACGATCTATACCTTGAATTATCGTCCGCAGATGGCAACCGTCCGCCCGCGGGTCATGCCGATGCCTGAGCGCGTCGTACGCGATGCCGCTCGTATCATCGTCCATCCGCTCGGCCTTGTCGAAGACGATATTGTCACAAAAGTTTTGTCGTTCCTACCCGACCGCGATGCAGAAACGTCCAATCTGGCCTATGCCGATGTCGTGGTTGCGGGCGGCCTGGGACTGGGATCGCCTGAGAACTTTCGGTTGGTGCGCGAGCTCGCAACTCTGCTTGGCGCTGAATATGGTTGCTCGCGTCCTCTGGTGCAAAAAGGGTGGGTTACGTCTGACCGGCAAATCGGCCAGACGGGCAAAACCATCCGGCCAAAGCTCTATATTGCCGCCGGCATTTCCGGCGCGATCCAACACCGGGTTGGCGTGGAGGGCGCGGATCTGATCGTCGCCGTCAATACTGACAAGAACGCTCCGATCTTCGACTTCGCCCATCTCGCGATCGTCAGTGACGCCATGCAATTGCTACCGGCGCTGACGACCGCATTTCGCGCCCGGCTTTTGCCGAATTCGCGCGCCCGGATCGCGGTCTAGAGGAGGTGATGATGATTGAAGAGAGATTCGATGCGATCGTGGTCGGAGCCGGTATGGCCGGCAACGCGGCGGCATTGACCATGGCCAAACGCGGCATGAAGGTGCTGCAGCTCGAGCGGGGCGAATATCCCGGATCGAAGAATGTGCAGGGCGCCATCCTCTATGCCGACATGATGGAAAAGCTGATCCCCGAGTTTCGAGAGGAGGCGCCGCTTGAACGTCACTTGATCGAGCAGCGGTTCTGGATGATGGACGATCGCTCCCATGTCGGCATGCATTACCGCTCGGACGACTTCAACGAGGAACGGCCGAACCGCTACACGATTATACGCGCGCAGTTTGACAAATGGTTCTCTTCCAAGGTGCGGGAGGCTGGCGCGACCGTGCTGTGCGAGACGACAGTCACCGAGCTCGCACGGGACGACCGTGAAAGGATCGTCGGTGTTCGTACAGATCGCCGAGACGGAGAAATACATGCCGACGTCGTCGTGCTGGCCGAAGGGGTCAATGGCCTGCTCGGGACGCGCGCGGGCCTGCGCGCGCGCCCGACACCCGATAACGTTGCGCTCGCGGTGAAGGAAATGCACTTCTTGCCTCGCGAGACTATCGAGGCGCGCTTCAATCTCAAGGGCGATGAAGGCGTCGTGATCGAGGCGGCCGGTACCATTTCCCGCGGCATGACCGGAATGGGTTTCATCTACGCCAATAAAGAGTGCATTTCGCTCGGCATCGGTTGTCTCGTCGCCGACTTCCAGCGCACGGGCCAGACGCCCTACGGCCTGCTAGACCAATTCAAGAGACATCCCTCCCTGGCGCCGCTGATAGCGGGGTCCGAAGTTAAGGAATATTCGGCGCATCTCATTCCTGAAGGCGGTTACAAGTCGATCCCGCAGCTTTATGGGGAAGGCTGGGTCGTAGTGGGCGATGCGGCGCAACTCAACAATGCCATTCATCGTGAGGGCTCCAATCTCGCGATGACTTCCGGCCGCATCGCCGCCGAAGCGATAGGTCTGGTGAAATCGCGCGGCGAGCCGATGAGTGCAACAAATCTGTCGATCTACAAGAAGATGCTGGACGATTCCTTCGTCATCAAAGATCTAAAGAAGTACAAGGATTTTCCGCCCCTGATGCATACCCACTCACAAAACTTCTTTCTCACCTATCCGCAGCTCATCTCCAAGGCGATGCAAAACTTTGTGCGCGTCGATGGTACGCCTAAGGCTGAGAAGGAGAAGGCGACCCTGAAATCCTTTGTGAAGGCGCGGTCATGGACAGGTCTGTTAGGCGATGCTTGTCGTTTTGCCCGAGCCTGGCGCTGACCGCAACAGTGTGAATTCCAACAATGGAAGGCCAAAGCATGAATGTCGAACCCCCAGTGCGCGTCGAAGACAAGCTGTATTACAACCGCTATGTTGTCGACGTCGGTCACCCTCACGTCAAGGTCCGTGCGCACACGAGGCCATCTCCGCAGCTACTTGCACTTTTGAAAGCCTGCCCCGCGCGATGCTACGAGCTCAACGACGACGGCCAGGTCGAGGTAACAGTTGACGGCTGCATCGAGTGCGGTACCTGCCGCGTGATCGCCGAGCCCACCGGCGACATTCAATGGAGCCATCCGCGCGGCGGATATGGAGTGCTGTTCAAGTTTGGGTGATGGTGGAACGAAGGGCCGTGGTGCGACCGACGTTAGGCGACAGGATCTTACCGTATCTGTGGCGCATTCCGCGTCACTTGCTCGGCGCCTGGAATACTTCATGGGGACGCTGCGCAAGACATGACTTGCGGATGTCACGCTCGTTCGGGAGCCGCGAAGGACTGGTTGCGGCGCCACTGAGTGGCGCCACAACCCCGTCGATCGGATGACAGAGGAAGGATCAGTCCGTCGCCTGAGAGGGGTTGGGCCCAGCGGCCTCGATTGCGATCGCCACTGACTGCATGATCGCGGCAAAGCGCACGGCGGTCTGGATCGCTTCGGAACTGACGCCCGCCGCTCGCAGCGTCTTCTCATGGGCATCGATGCAGGCACCGCAGCCGTTTATAGCGGAGACCGCAAGCGACCACAGCTCGAAATCGGACTTGTCCACGCCGGGATTGGCGATCACGTTCATACGCAGCCGTGGCGGAATCATCTTGTATTCCGGGCTGGAAACGAGGTGAGCGAAGCGGTAGTAGACGTTGTTCATTGCCATCACGCAGGCTGCGGCTTTCGCTGCGGAGATCGCCACAGATGTCATCACGGCGGACGCAGCCGATTCCATCGCGGCAATCAGGGCTGCATTGCGGGTGGCAATCGCGCTCGCCAGCAGCAGCCCGTATTTTCGTTGCGGCGAGAGCGTCTCATCGGCCACCAAGGAGGTCAGGTTAAGCCTGACATCCTTCGCGAAATCGGGAATCCTGTGGCTCAATTGTTCGATCGACGACATGCTGCCTCAAGAAAACTTCAGGGTTTCGCCGCCGATTTCGCGGTTGCAGGGACAGAGCTCGTCGGTTTGAAGCGCGTCCAGAACGCGCAGCGTGTCCTTGGGACTGCGCCCGACGCTGAGATTGGTCGCATAGACGTGCTGGATCGTGTTTTCGGGGTCAACAATAAAGGTGTAACGATAGGCAACCCCTTCGGGTGAACGCACGCCAAGGCCATCGACGAGCGTTCCCTTTGTGTCGGCAAACTGCCAGATTGGTAGATTGTGCAGGTCGACATGTGAGCGCCGCCAGGCGAGCTTGCAGAACTCGTTGTCAGTCGAACCACCCAGTACAACCGCGTCGCGGTCGGCGAATTCCTTGGAAAGCCGGGCAAACTCAGCGATCTCTGTCGGGCAGACGAAGGTAAAATCCTTGGGATAGAAGAAGATGATCTTCCACTTTTCTGGAAAGCTCGTTTCGGTCAGCGTCTCGAATGCACTCTGTCCTTCTTCTTCCTGCGCTTGAAAGCCGGGCTTCACGCCTGTGATTTCGAATGGCGGCAACCGACTGCCAATTCCGAGCATGCTGTCCTCACAATTTTCATTTTGTAGATCGCGACCTCACTGGTGAAGCAAACGATATGCCATCCGTTCTCAGGATTGGAATTGTCGCAACGAAACCAGCCCAGCGGCTTGGGTACAGGCATGCTCGCGCGCTAGGGGCCTCGATCGACACTAAGTTGAGGGTCGTCTGGAGCACATACAAAACCTTATGAGAACACTCGACCTTTGCGCGACCGCCCGAGGTGTTCGGCTGCAAGCGTCTGGTCAAAGCCCGTTCTGCGTCCCTCAGAGCAAAATGTTTCATCGAGACATCGATGTGTCAAATGAGTCACGGCTCTCGGCCTGCCGGGCTTTAACGGGAGTACTGAACCTCACGAAGCCGCGTGGTTTTGCGAAATCTGGCGCAAACGAGAGCGGATGTATCTCTGCGACGATCAGATTGAGCTGAGTAGGCCCCAAATCGTCGCCGCTGCCAAATACGGTGTTTAGTGATCATGGGGGACGGCGTCTCGCGCATTGAGGCGCTTGAAGCGGCGGTAGATCACAAAGCTGCGAGGATTTGCCGCATCCTGAAACGCGTATGAAAGCTAACCAGGCTCGCCGCGGCGGCGATGGGGGCTTGAAGCTTACGTAGCGTCAGGTTGTACAGCCTGGATCATACATGCGGCGATCGCTCTGAAGCTTCATGATCACAAGGAGATACCTCAACGTCTCAAGATCTTGGGTGCATTGGAGCACGTGGCTGTGCAGGCGCGACCCGGTTTGTAGCGGATGTGCCCGGTCGCACGAAAATATCCAGCGTACCGACGTTGGTGGATCGATGCGGATGCCTCCTCGATTGAATGTGCGGAACGACTCGTTCAGTAGCACGCGCTACAGTGTCGATGTTTCGCGCCCTCATTTTGGCTAGTCTGCAAATGATTACCGCTCCGACTTACGGGCAGGCCATTCAGCAGCATGCGCTACGCAGCGCCGTCGGAAGCACAACCTACGGCCCGGACGAAAGACAACAAGCTCCGCGGTCTGTTCTCCCGGGTCAAATCAGGACTAAGCAAAGTCTTTGGAGGAAGCCACCGTGAAAAGTGGTCCGGCGGCCCGGAATCGGATGAGGTCTATTCGGAGCTTCGCATCGACTTTGCAAAGCGCAGTCGCCCTTCCGAGGCAGACCTGGAGCTGATTGAAGAGTTCAAGACGGCACTGGCTGGCGCGAGCCGCAAGTCCGAGACCATTGAGGACTACGTGACGGCTCTTCGGATGTTCAGCGAGTTCCTCCGGCCGAAAGGCGTCACTCTGAAAGACCTGCCTGGCAATGTTGATCTGCTGACAGCCTATAAAGATGAATTTATGAAGGTGGCAAGCGCCAATAGCAGGACTATGTGGGTGGAGCATTGGAAACACTCCACGTGCTCGACAGTCTCACTGTCGTTATTAAGCGGTCCGGTATCGTCGTCCCCAAATAACCGCAGCTGGGGCTGAAGGCCCCGCTGCGCGCCACGCGCGTTGAGATATCGCACCACCACTGCTCCAAGAATTGACGATCACAAGGCAGCAGCGTGCCAACGCCCGCGGTGAAGGTTCGCCAGTCGGCAAGGCAGTTTTTTGGAACGGCTGTCAGGACTGGTACGCCTCGGGTGATCGCGTCAACTAATTCGAGGCGCAGGCCGCGGCCAGCTGCCTCTTGTTTGGCGAATTTGCTGATCACGAGGAGATCGGTCTTGTTGCGAAGTGCCTGGGAAACGACAACTGCGGCCTCAGCAAGCCCATTTGTATCGAGATTACAGGACATAGCTCCGCTGCCGAGTGGCTGGGAAATCGAGATCTCTTGTCCCGTCGCAACGTCGATTGCGAGCATGACGTGGGTGCCATTTGCGCGCCTCGAGTGTCGTTGCATAATGCCGCCGATGCGTACGCCTTGCTGCGCGATATCCTGAGCGAAATCGGCCAGTAGCCTATCGATATCGTCTTATGGACGGTAGAGAATTGCCCCCACACTATTCTGATCTCTCTCATCCAGATTATCGATCACGGCCGGGATCCCGTTGATGTGTTTCTCGTATCGGGGCATAGCTGTCGAACGTTCTCATGCGGATGTGGCAGGCGTTGCAAGCAACCGCTCGGCAGTCGCGAGCGGAAGGGCGCGCGCGACCTCCGCGAATACGTCCGCTCCAATGCTGAGCCGTAGCGCATCAAAGGAGCGGCGCGTGATGCGCGCCAAAAGCAGCACGCCAGAACGGCCAGTTTCAAGAGCCAGAACCAAGGTGACCTCAGCCTCGTCGAACGGCAGAGAGGCTTTGATGCGTGCCGGAAATACATTGAGGATAGAGCTTGCCCGCGCGGGCTGGCAGGCAATGCTGACGTCGCCGGCTGCGATGCGCAGCCGCACCTGCACGCCAGGTCTAAGCGGCGCTCCAGGTATCAGAAGGCGCGCAGCCTTGAGGCGGAGAATGATCAGCCCGTAGCGTCCGTCATAGCCGCCGACCACTGTATCAAGACAGACTGCCGCTTCGCCGCGCCTGGCAAGCGCCGGATCGCTCTGAACGAGATTGAGCGGCCCTGCCGCAGTCACGACGCCGTCTTTCATCATAACGAGATGATCGGCAAAACGCTCGATATCAGCGATGTCATGGCTGATGTAGATCATCGGCAATGGTAGCTTTTCCCGCATGCGCTCGAGAAATGGCAGGATCTCGCATTTAGCGGAGCGGTCGCGCACAATGAGTGGATCGTCCAGCAAAAGTAGCCGAGGCTGGCCTAACAGCGCGCTGCCAAGGGCAAGTCGCTGTCGCTCGGCCCCGGAAAGATGTGATGGCGAACGCTCGAGCAGTGGCGCCAAGGCGAGCAATTCGACCACACCATCAAAATCGATCAGTGTCGGTTTCGATTTTGACGCGTTGTATAGAAGGCTACGCCGTACAGACAGATGAGAAAAAAGAACTGGTAGCTGGAATACATATGCGACGCGACGCAAATGAGACGGTCGAAACGTGGTCTCATCCTGCCAAATCTCTCCATCGATCGCACAGAATCCGTTTGGCAGACGCTGCACGCCAGCGATGCAGCGCGCGAGTGTGGTCTTGCCGCACCCGGGCGGACCAAGAATCGCTGTGACGCCTTTGGCTGGTAGGCTGAATTGCGCATCTAGCGGAATGCTTGCGAGAGAGCCGTTGAAGGCAACCTCAATATAGCCCGGTTTTGCTTCTCTCATGAACCTGCGCCTGTGCTGTATCTTCCCATCCAAGTCACGAGCACAATCGCTGCAATGAAGATGATGGCCATGTCTCCGACAATTCAGTCCGTTCCGCTCCAGCACGGCGTCTCTGCTCGCGTGAGGGCATAAGGTGGGACGGCGAACTGCAGATCGGTGTTAAGACCGGAGGCTTGTTGAGCATCTTCGCGCCGCGAGGATCGTGGCAATCAAACGCTGCCCGGTGCGCCTGCCAATGAGACGCAAAGCGCCTTTTCAGCAGCGCGAGGTTCTCAGCCTGCTTGGCCGGGCCGAGGGGTTCTGCTGAATGTTCAAATGGCGTGGCTTGAGAGGTGTTGCGGTAAAGATGTCGGCTCACACCAGAGCTGAATACTGGCTCGGGGCCGGAAATCCGCATCAAGGATCCCGCAGCTTTTGAAGCCGATTTGAAGTTTGCGCTTGTCGCCATAGTCATGGCCTCTGCATTCTCGGGTGCGAGCAGCATCAAAGCCAGATCGATCAGGATAAATCGGATAAGCCTCATTGAAACTCCGGCTCCGCCGCGACAGCTTCCTTCGCGGCAACTGGTTGATCCTTCCGCAGCAATCCGCGTGCCGTTTCAAGGAATATCTGTGCGGCTAATGGCAAGCAGAGGCTTTGTATCGGTCTCCACCAGCGCGTATTGCGTTGCGGCTAGGGGACGCGCCCGACGACTAGGCGCGTCCCAAGTTACCGGCGTCGTAAATCGCCGCATCTCATTGTAGGGATTTGGACGCTCGCGTCACCTACAGCACATGCATGAGCTGCGAGATGGAATCCGAGGATGATACCATCGCCTTTCGCCTTGGAGATTGTGCTTTGGCGAATATGCGGCCGTAAAACTCGTCAATGATGCACAAGTCCATGCCATCCAATGCTCCAGCATGGACCGCGGCATCGCCCGATCTCGTTGCGGCAGGCTATCTTTCTCGCTAGTCACGACGTGGCGTATCGCTATCGCGAAGGTCTATTTGTCTAAGGAGGGCTTTGGGGTTGCAGTGGTGCGCGTGGGCAGTATCGGGTAATCGATCTTTGGCATCTGCCCGGTGAGCGAATTCAGAAAGGCGACAATCTTGTCAATTTCTTCATCGCTGAGCTTTGCGCCAAGCTGAACTTCACTCATCATGCCAACCGCTTGCTTAAGACTCCAGACCTGACCAGTATGGAAGTAGGGGGGGCGCAATGCGACATTGCGCAATGGCGCCGAGCGGAAAACATACTCATCACTAAGATTCTTGGTGACGGCAAAACGACCCTTGTCCTCCCTCGGAAGCAGGCTTTCGGCTGGCTTTTCAACGACGCCGAACGGGAAGTAATCCTGTCCACCGACATTGATTCCGTTGTGGCAAGAGGAGCATCCCTTTTCGATGAATAGCTTTAGCCCGGCTTTCTGCTGATCACTGAGAGCATGTCCATCGCCCTCGAGGTACTGATCGAAGGGGGCGGCGGGAGTAATCAATGTCGCTTCGAAAGCCTCGATGGCCTTGGTGAAATTTTCAAACGTAACGGGCGCGGCATCGTTGGGAAAGGCCTTACTGAACATAACGACATAATCGGTCATTGAATTCAATGTGCTGAGCACGTGATCGGGCGTCGCATTCATTTCGACGCTGGCCTGGACAGGGCCTGCGGCCTGCGCCTTGAGATCCGCCGCGCGTCCATCCCAGAACTGCGCTACGTTGAAGACCGCGTTATAGACCGTTGGCGCACGACGCGAACCCAGCTGCCAGCGATGACCAATCGACGTCGGGCCGGCATCTACCCCGCCCGTCCCAAGGTTATGACACGTGTTGCAGCTAATAACCTCGCTCGCCGATAGCCTTGGATCGAAAAACAAGGATTTGCCAAGTGTGACCTTTTCATGGGTAATAGGATTGTCCTTCACCGCTGGAACGACTGAGGGAATCGGCTTGAAAATCCGCTTGGCGGCGCTCATCAAATCCTCGTTGGCGCCTGCTGCTGGCGAAATTGAAATGGTTGCGGCCAAAACACTTAACGTGCCGGCCATGGAAAGCCCGCGTCCCGTTGATGTCCTCATGTGAAGTCTCGCTTTTGTCTTAGATCATTGAATCGCGAATGTAGCGCGCCCGCCGCGTGCGTCCGCAGAAAGACCTGCGGCAGTCATCGACGAATGATGTCTCCGGGTTCCGGCTAGGCTGCATCCGGGCCGACGCGCTGTCGATGTTAGCAGCAAGCGGCGTGCCAGCGGGTTCAAGGTCGAAGCCGCCGAGCGGGTTTCAAGCAATTGCCCACCGTGAATAGCAGCAGGCGGCTTGAAGCTGTGGAGTCGACTGTAAGGTGACAGTTGCGACAATCGCCATCCAGTCGCGGTGTCCTGGCCTGTCGGTCCAACCTTTGTGCTTCTCGGAAACCCATCGTACCGAAAACTCTTTGACTCTGTCGCTGATCTTATCAATGCGTGCCCTTTGCGCCTTCAACCCAAACACTAAACTAAGCGTCATCGACCAACGTCGGGGACGTTCGTACCCGGGGCAGCCGGTCAGGCGTGCAGTTGTCAGAGTTCGTCCTACTGCTCCCAATGTGGGTATGTCCGTCTTAGAACGTATTCCTGACTTACCGGACGCTCAAAGCGCTTGAATCGACCGTAACGTCAGGTTGTAGGCATTGCGAAACAGAACGCGATATTGGGAGTCAACCTAGTCAGCATCGCCACACAGGCGCTAAACGGCCGATGTCTGTTGTATCTCGGTCTTCGCAATCAACGTGTTGCGCGTGGCGCGACGATGATACGGGGGGCGTAATCTTTGCGTTCAACAGCGAGACAGTGGCTGCTGAGGCGGCCCAATCCGGTAAACAGATCACCCTCGCGGGGCAAATAGCAATAGTGAAGGATATGCGGCTTAAGAGAGGTTTGATGAATCAAGACCGACGAATGGGCTGGACTAGCAATGCGTATCGCTGTGCAGCCGCCCTCGCTGCAATCGCGATCGCAGCGACGTGGTGCACAGACCACGCCCGCGCGCGAGATCGGCGGGCCGAGGAAGTCTTGATGTCGTGCAGACCAGACGTGATCCGCTTCTGTGACCGCTTTACAAGGCGTAGCGATATGGACGTGGCCATATTTTGTCTTAGGGACAATTTCAAAAACTTGCGCGGCGAATGCCGCCGCATGATGCCAATCGCGGCGGAGCGGAACGGCGGACCGAGACGACGACTCAACAGGCTTCCGGTCGTCCTTCATCGAGAGTGAGGCGTCCGAGCGGCAGTTGCAGAAATCGAGCGACAGTGAGGTGTTCAGACCGACAGGCGCCGGATTTTGGCCAGTTTGGTGGCCGAAAGGCGATCGGGCTGGAGGCATCAGCCCGCCGAGCCGTAGTTCATCCATCTGGGGGACTTAGCTCCGTGAATCGATTGGCACCGATCAGCGATCGATAGTCCGCCCACGCGTGTTACAAGGTCGTACTGCGCCCTGAATTTCGATTTCGTACTGCAGCAGTTGCGCTTTATTCAGCGCTGCAGCCATTCGGCGACTTTGAGGCCGTCGTGAGGTTGCCATCGCTTCGCTGTAACTGGTCCGAAGGACAATCTGCGTCAACTGTGGTGGTTACGGCCGTGCATCTGCAGGAATCCGTACTGCCCTCCAATCTGTGGCGTTGCGGTCGGCGAGCAGGTATTTTTGGGCAGGTGGCTAAATCGGCGATGACTGGTAAAAGATTGCCGGAATGTTAACGTTGGAGGTTTGTTCGATCGCGGTCTTACTCAGAGTTCTCAGCTTGGGATTAGCTTGGTCTCGACTGCCGGGCTCAAGACATAGATTGAGCTAGGAAACCTCTTTTGTTTAGCCGCCGATCGACTTCCAGAAGCAACCGCTTGATGCCGTTGCGGCGTTCTCGATGGGCGCCTCAGGGGAGTCGCTTCGCCCGATCGTGGTGCTTCTGGCCGAATACACTTTAGAGCTCAAGCTCAAGGGAAACGCCGTCGACAAGAGCCGTTCAAAGGCAGAAAGCTGTTCAAGCAGACGCTTCTCAACGGCCTTGCGCTCCGCGCCGGGCAAGCCCGTTTTAAGTAGTCGACGGCAGCGCCAGATTTCGTTCCGCAGCCATCTGATCTCACTTAATGTATCATCAATTGAAGGCATCACAGTGTAGTTCACTTCGTCCCTGGAGTATCAATCATGGCGATCGTCATCGAACGGCCATTCCTTGGCTCCGCATTCCTGCCCAATAGTTGATCCGAGGACTTGCGACGTCCCGCCCGTTCTTCCGCGGAGGCGGCGAGCAGTTCGATGTATGCAACTCTTATCAATAAATATCACCATACAACGCGCGTGTGGCGAGAAATCGCGGCAGATCCTCGCGTTTTCACGACGCCGCGATCGTGTGCCTTGCACAATTCCTGCGCTCCACAGGATTGATTGGTGCGCGAACACAAAGGAAAACCGGAGAGCAGTTAGATCCATGTCCGACACGTAGACGGCTCAAGCAGGAGCTGGTAACGCACAACGCATGTCCCCATGGTCGATGGCAGCGGAATATGCAAGCGTTTGACGGCTTTATTGCCTGTTCAGGCGCTAGGCGCGACCTGACTTAGGCCAGCAGCTCGCGACTCGGAACATAACGATGTCGACCTCTAGCGGCCGAAGCGGTGTAAAGCGATGGCGGCTTCATTGCGATCGTCTCCTCTGTGATGGTGGTCAGTCCCACGCTGCTACCGGGCATTCGCAATCGCTTACCAGATAAATAATTATGGGCGAGGTGGACCTCATCAACAACATGGGAAAGCCAAGGGGACGACGTTTGAGGAAGGCGAGCCAGCCTGACTGCGATCCCCGGCACACGCCACCCAATCAAAGAAACGCACGCGACCGGGTTGGGACCTTGGTTATCCGAGGCAAATTGTCGGCTAGACGCAGTGTCGAGCCAAATGAGCATTCCACAGACAATCATTGCTATCGACATCCGCTGTGCACAGTCGGGCTCAGAAGACCGATTTAATTGAATCTCACGCTGCGACAGGTTGTCGGCTTGCTGATGCGTGAAAGATAAAAGCCCGCTTGGCGGGCTTTGACGGCGCATCGCAAATGGAGATTCGAGGCGGACGGCCTGCTGATTGCCAGTTTTCTCGCTTGCGGGCGATGGCCAGGAAAGCCATTTCCATCGTCGGCACCGGGCGCCGGGCCAGCCATTGTCAAGTACACTGACCAGTTGAAGTCGCGAGCTCGCCTGGATGATGGTATGATGCAGGCAGCAGAATATGGCTGACAATCGCGGTTTTAGCCGTCCAGCGAAAGCGCGCTGGGTGAATAGCCCGCGCTCGCAAGCAAATACTCGAACGGAATAGACGGTCCATATCCAGCCAGAGGCGATGACCGGCAGCGCTGATGGCCGCACAGAGCGCTGCGGTGAAAGCCCGGAAGGTCTTATGTTCTTTCAAACTAGCCGAACGAGGGCGCGACGCGAAATCGATCGCGCCAGCGACATCGTTGAATTCTCAACAGTGGTGGTTACGCGCGACAAGCAACTGCGCAACGTGGACCATTCGGTGTTCCAGCAAAAGGCGGTGGTTGAGTTTCAATTTGGATTTCTGCCGAGTTTCGAGGAAAGCATCCGCGAGAGCGTGGGGCTACGCCAATCGTTCTCGTTCACGAAATCTTAAAACCGAGGCGATCTGGGACGATCTCCTCCCGCAAAGCGACCGAAATATTGTTCGTTTCTCACCACCCGGATTTCGGGCAGCTTCCCCACCCAGCTTCGATTGTTCGGTTGATGCTTATCTCAATTGGCGTGTGGGCGAACTCGGGAAGGTGGCGCAACCGATTGATCTCGTGGAGCATGACTGGGGGAGATGTCATGCGCGTTGCAATGAACTTTCCAGTTCTAACACGATCCTGGAGGATCAATATTTTGGGCGCGTTCGACCCCGACTACGTCTGGCACGACCTGGCGCTGGATTGGCAGACGCCCCAGGTCGGCGAGCAAACGGTTGCCCAGATGGTAAATACGCCGACTGAGGCGCCTGGTGGTACGAGAGTTTGGGCATGACCGCGGCGATCGCATGGAAGATCGCGGCTGCTGCGAATGCAGACATGGGCACGGCAATCCTAGCGCTGTGACAAGGTGCTGACGCGATCAACTCGTTCTTGGCAAAGCCGAACTAACTAGGTTCAGACTTAATTGGTCCACTAGGTGACAATGGCGGCGAGGTACACGGATGCCAAGAAGTTTCTCGCAAATTTGTCGTAGCGAGTTGCAACGCTATGGAAATCCTTGAGCCAGCAAAAGCGGCCCTCGATAATATTGTGCCCTCCGTAGGCAGCATTTGCTGAAGCTGACGGTTTGGACTGGCGGGTTTAACGCCGTGAGTGATAGGGCACCCGGCGATAGTGACTACTACTGAATCCAGTAGGTTTGTTGTTCCCCGGCATGAGCTAGTGATTGAGGCCCTTTTGACAGACACGCCTCGCGCATCAAAGCGCGCGCCGGGACAGGAGAAACTCGATGCAGTTGGCCGCACCGTGCCGCACCTCTCTTGCGCTGATCCTGTTTGCCTGCGGGGTAATGGGAAGCGCACGGGCCGCAGATGCGCCGCCGCCTGCCAAGTCATGACGCCGGTCGGCCAGAAGGGTGGCGCCGGCCAACCGTCGAGTATGCCGCCGGCAGCCGAGCAGCATCGCTTGCCGCCGGACTCCAGCACCAAGCACACGCTTGAGCTCCCTGGGCGGACGCTTTCTTTCGTCGCGACCGCCGGCTCTATCCGCCTGTTCGACGGCAAGGGCGAGCCGCAGGCCGACATCGTCTATACCTCCTATCAGCTTGACGGCACCGATCGCGGCACGCGGCCGGTAACATTCTTCTTCAACGGTGGACCGGGCTCATCATCGGCCTGGTTGCAGCTCGGCAATGCTGGACCCTGGCGGCTGCCGATCAATGCTGACGAGGTCACGCCATCAACGCTTCCGGCGGTGAGGCCAAACGCGGAAACTTGGCTGGATTTTACCGATCTGGTGTTTCTCGACCCCGTAGGCACCGGCTATAGCCGGTTCGTGGGGACCGGCGAGGATGCGCGCAAGCTGCTCTATTCCGTTGAGGGCGACGTCAACGCGCTAGCGCTGGTGGTCCGCCGCTGGCTCGAAAAGCATGACCGGCTATTGTCGCCGAAGTACATTGCGGGTGAAAGCTATGGCGGCATTCGCGGGCCAAAGGTTGTCCACCAGTTGCAGATGCGGCAGGGGATAGGCATCAACGGCCTGATCATGGTGTCGCCACTGTTCGACTACAGCCAGTTTGCCCGCACGAGCCTGCTGCAATACGTCGCAAGGCTGCCAAGCTATGTCGCGACCCTTCGTGAAGCCGCAGGTCCGGTAAACCGAACCGATCTCGCCGACGTGGAAGCTTATGCACGCGGGGAGTTTCTGGTCGATCTCCTTAAAGGCCAGGCGGACAAGGAAGCGACCGCGCGTCTGGCCGACAAGGCCGCAGCGCTTACCGGCATCGACCAAGCGGTCAGTCGTAGGCTTGCGGGCCGCTTCAACCTCGCCGAGTTCCGCCGTGAATTCGACCGTAAGAACGGCAAGTTAATCGGCAATTATGACGCCTCGGTGCGTGGCCTTGATCCATATCCAGAGTCCGATTTCCACCTTTCCGGCGATCCCTCGAGCGATACGCTGTTGGCGCCTTTGACCAGCGCCACTGTCGATCTCATTACGCGCAAGCTTAACTGGCGGCCGGACGGCTCCTATGAGCTGGTCAACGGCACGGTCGGTCAGGCTTGGAACTTCGGCCCCAGCCCGCCGGAGTCACTTTTGGAGTTGCGCCAGATCCTGGCAACGGACCGGAAGATGAAATTGCTGGTCGCGCACGGCTTTTTTGACCTCGCCACGCCGTATTTCGGATCACAGATCGTGCTCGATCAATTGCCGCCATTTGCCTCTACACCGCGCGTCAATCTTGTCGTCTTTCCGGGCGGTCACATGTTCTATTCACGAGACGCCTCGCGCCAAGCTTTTCGTGCAGAAATTGAAGCGATGATGAAGTAACGCCGACGACGAACTGATCACAAGCAAGCTGGCGTTCGCACAGGCATTTATAATTTGTCAACGAGTGCAGATGAAATCCTAGCGCCCGCTCCGATCGATCAGACGCCTTCGTCCAACTCGCTTCAATCAGGGGTCGACAGGACGTCGTCGAAGCCATCCTTCAGATTGATAGACCGAATCCTGAATTTGTATGCGGCGCAATAGAAGAGTCACCTTTACAAGGAGCGGCTATTAAAGAGCCGCCACAGAAGCTCTCGACTGCGCAAAAAAGATACTTTGGGCAGTGTGATCTTCGCCAGCACCTGCGAGATGTTTTTCTCTTTAGGCCGGTGGCTGGGTTTCTTGAAAATGCTTAATTGTGGCGGTTGAGTGGTAGTGCTCGATATGACCTTTCGGCATCCGCCGCGTCGTGGCTTACACCCAGATCAAAGACGATCTTCAGAGGGAAATTCGCCGGCCGGCCTTGCAAAATCCATCGCAACGTTCCCGCCGGCTTTAGCGACCAATGCCCTCCATCGAACTCGCCGCACCAGATCGCCTCCATGTCGCGGTCACGGTTCTCATCGCGAACTTCGGCCGAGCTGCCGATGCTCACAGCTCCCACCTGAGGAGATTCGATCTCGATCCGCCCAGGAGCTCTACTCCATAGCCAGGATTGGCCGCATTACGCAGGATGATGTGGCCGTTCTGGACCCAGGAGGCGCCATTCCCTTGGAGACCTCGTACCCAAGGTTAGCAGGACCTTCGAGCACCGCACGCCTGCACTACTTGGGCGCTCTCTGAGCCATCCATGCTGTCGGTGCTCTCGACGGCCGCGCGACCGTTTGCATCAAAGGCGGCGACCTACATTCTTGCTGCACCGCGTGAGGCGGCGCGCGATATCCGCCGGAAGGGGACCCGTGATCACATTGTCCAGCCCTATGGCGGGCTTTGATTATTCACAGCGCTCTGAATTTTGAGCGGTGCGGTCTCGGGCATCATAAGCATGGCACAGAGCCCCGCCGCGCTAGCGACAAGCATGTACCAGGCGGGCGCCAGCGCGTTCCCGGTAACTTGGGTGAGCCAGGCGACGACTGGTTGAGCGGTGCCTCCAAAGATCGCTATCGCAAAAGCGTAAATCGTCGCGAACGCGCCACCGCGAATGTTCTTGGGCAAACCCTCGGCCATACTCACATAGAAGGCGCTATAGGGAATCGTTCCGATGAGGGTGAGCGCGCCGAGGCCTCCGAGAAGTGCAAGGGCACTGCGGGTTTCTGCGATCCACAAGAAAACTGGATAGGTCATCAGAAACGCGGTGATCTGCGGCCATATCATGATGTGCCGGCGTCCGGCCCGATCCGCGAGCCATCCGCCCAGCAGTGCGGCAGCAATTCCTACCGTATTGCTGATGAGGGTGGTCGCAAAGGCGAGTGGCGCAGAAACCTGCAGGGTGTTCAGCGCATAGGTGGTCATATATCCCGTGATGTAGGTGATAATCGTGCAGCTAGCCAAGATGATGAATCCCAAGCTCATGATGCGGCGAGCGGCAGGCGATCTCTTTGCAGGCTGGACAACGGGAGCCGGGACTTCGGGGCGGTGCAACGTTTCGGGTAGGGTGCTTCGCAGCCAAAGCCCGAACGGCAGCGTAGCGGCGCCGAGCAAGAGCGCGATCCGCCATCCGTACGCATTGAGTGCCTCGCTTGTCATGGTGAGAGAGAGTATTTCTCCAATCAACGCTCCGGCAGTTGCAGCGATCTGTTGGCTGGCAGGCTGAAACGAGACAGCAAGACCGCGCCTTTCAGGCGGGGCCGCTTCCATCAAATAGGCGGTCGTCGGGCCAACCTCACCGCCCAGCGCGAAGCCCTGCACCAAACGTGCGAAAATGACCAGCAACGGAGCGGCAACTCCTATCGTCTCGTGCGAGGGTGTAACCGCCAACACAAGAATCGCGGCGCTCATCATTGCAAAGCTGGCGGTCATCGCGGGCCGGCGGCCGACCCGATCCGAGTACGAGCCGAGCACGATGGCCCCGATCGGCCTGGTCACAAAACCCGCGCCAAACGTCGCGAGTGATAGCATGAGGCTGGCGAACGGGTCGCCCGCCGGGAAGAACGCCTGACCGATCTGGATCGCGAAAAAGCTATAGGTCCCGAAGTCGTAGAATTCGAGAATATTGCCGATGGTTGCGCCCAACACGCCGCGGCCGGTCAAGCGTTCGTCTGCCGCAAGGAGGACCGGCTCCAGCTTCTTCCCAGTAAATTGCCTGGCCATCCTCGATCCGTCTCGATCGCGATCGCTGGCCCGAACATTTCAACCAGCTAAGTCGCGCACGCATTCCACGTTCTCTACATGTCGTCTAGCTTGAGGTGGCCGGCCACGCGCCCCGGCGCTCCACATGTCGAGCTCAGGGCGTTGAGTGCAATAAAAATGCCTGTCTGCTGCAGCCCCATTCAAACCTTGAACGGATCGCGGCAATCGTCAGCAGGGATGAATAAAGGAACGCGCTGCAATTTGTCGGGTGGCTCCGTCGTTGTGCTCCCATGCAATGGCGCGTTTGCGACAACACTGGCGGGCACGGAACAGGCAGTGCCTGTTCTTCACACCGAAGGGCCGCCGCGATCCGGCAGCTCCGAACTCCAGTGGGGCTGCGCGGTTCTCGTTTAGGCGCCATCGAGGTCTTTTACTTGGCATCACGTTCGATAAAAGCCGTGACTTCCTCTCCCGCTGCGTCACCGGCTGGCGTCTCTGCTCCAGCAATGGTTCCGGAGCAGTTCCATGATTCCGACGACGCGGCTCGAGCATTTCGAGGCCGTCTCAGGGCCGGCGACCAGCGTTTGGAACGATGCGCCACGAATGACACTTTCTGAGCTATGCTTGGTAGCATTGGCTGGGACCGTGGCACGGCATCCGCACGAAACCGGCAATCACCCCCATCGCCGCAGAAGACCTTTACGGCTGGAGAGCGCGACGCCTTCGCTGTTGGGTCAGCTAAGGCGTCCCGGTTGTACCACCGCGAGCGCCTCTTGAACGAATAACCCGCCGCGCCGCTTCGCCCTTCGAGAACTGCGAGGGGGAGCTGCGCGTCCGGCCTGACCATGGATTTGGTGTCCACGCCAGCGCGCATGCCTGCCCCTGTGCGATCTGATTCATCGACATTTTGGAAGCAATCGCGTTGCGCAAGCGGAGAAAATAATTCCTTTGAGCGCTGCGGGCCTGAGCTGCCGCAATATTCATCCATTTGTAGGCGAGAACGACATCCCGCCGAACACCATGGCCTTTGTCATACATCAGGCCGAGCATCGCCTGGGCAAATGGAATTCCGGCATTTGCGGCCTGAATATATAGGCCGACTGCAGCATTGTAGGCTTTTGGTGCGCCGAAGCCGTTTTCGTACATGAAACCAAGCGTCGCCTGTGCTTGCGCGTCGCCGCGTAAAGCAAGTGGGGTGAGCTGCCGGACCGCCTTCTGATAGTCCCCATGTGCGTAGGCGCTCCTTGCCGATGCAATGGCGTCTGCGCGTGCTGGCGCCAACGCGACAAGCAGAGCCATCATTTGCGCCAGCACAAACCGGATGATGTCGCGTCGAGCCAACAGCGGGATATGAGAATGATCAGCGGACATTGCGGACACGCAGGTCATCTGTAATGCTCGCGCCGACTGCACCGCGAAGCTTCGAACGTAGCTCCTCTGCCAGCTGATGCGCATCGCTGCCGGTCTGGATGATCTGGGGTCGGATGAAGATGATCAACTCCGTCCTCTGCCCCTTTTTGCGCTGGTGTGAAAACACATCGCCAAGACCGGGAATCTCGTCAAGTAGCGGAATGCCGCTGCGATCTCCCTTGTGGTCTTCACTGATCAGTCCGGCCAGCACCACGGTTTGGCCGTTTGTCACAGAGACCGCGCTCTTCACCCTGCGCTGGGACACGGTCGGCGTAAGCTCGGATGAACCGGCCGAGGATACCTGGCTGATCTCCTGTTCGATCTCGAGACTGACGTGTCCACTTGTGGTGATACGCGGCACAACGCGAAGAATAATGCCGGTGTTGCGGTAGTCGATAGTATTAACCACGGTGCCGTTTTGCGATGGATAACTCGTTTTGCTAGTCTGGACCGGAACGACATCGCCGACCTGAAGGGTTGCGGGCTGGTTGTTGGTGACGACGAGTGAAGGATTGGACAACACATTGACGCTGGTCACCCCGTGTAGCGCATCGAGAATAATGGCCGGCTGTGACTCCGATCCGATCAGGAAGTTGAATCCCGGAACTGCGCGATTTAGCAGCGCGTTCGCTGCCTTACTCACCGCACCGCTGGTCGAGTTAAGAATAGAACCCTGGTCGGTCTTCAATCCAAGCTGCTTGCTGGTCAGATAGCTCTGGACCCCGTAACTCAACTCGTTGGTGAGCTTTACCTCCGCGATCGTCGCCTCGATGCCGACCTGCAGCACGGGTTGATCGAGCTGCTTTAAGGTGGAACTGATAATCCGATAGTTTTCGCGACTGGCATAGATCAAGACAGAGTTACTCACGATATCAGGGGTGATCCGTACGTTGGGCATGACCGGCGGTCGACCACCGGTTGGTGTGTCAAGTCCACCGCTGGCATCCGTTCCGTTCGACGAATTCAAGCCTGATGGGAAGGTGTTACTTACGCCGTTGCCGCCCGACGCGGGGGTGGACAGGCTGGGGGACGGCGCGGATGTATCCGCAGACAGCCGTTCGGCAGCCGAAGTCGTGCGAGCGGCCTCCTTATCGCCGATGTCGATCGACGTCGAGGCGCTGCCGACGAACATCTGGTTCAGCACCTTGGCCAAGTAGCGGGCGTCACTATAGCGGACACGATAGACACGAACGCCGGTTTGAGCTGAGTCTGCCCGATCGAGCCGATGGATCCAAGTCGCTACGGTCTGGAGCAACGGCGGCTTGCGCGTTACGACCATGATGGCGTTCAACCTGGAGACGACTTGAAGCTTCACAAGGTCATGACTGAGCCCGTTGTCGCCGGAATCCAGGATACTCTCGAGCTCTGCGATCAGAGGCTCTGGCGCGGAATTGTGAATGGGATAAATGCCTACCGATTGGCCTTTCATCCAGTCGACATCAAAGCTCAGGGCAGTTTCGACGGCCGTTCGCCGCTCGGGTCCGGTCCCCTGGATCAGAAGCAGGTTTCGCGTGGGGTCCGCACGTACGCTTCCGGCGCGGGTTGCAAAGCTGTCCATCAACTTGAGGATGGTTTTCGCTGCAACATATTGCAGCGGTACCACTGACACACCATAGCCGGCTTCGGAACGACGAGCATCGGCATCGACGTGGCCTGCTCCAGTGGCATTGCCGAGGGGAGTGACTTTGTATCCGCCCGTATCGCGTACCAGCGCAAGGCCGGAAAGTCGCAGCGCGCTCTCGAGCACGAAAACGATGTCAGATCTGGGCACCGGTCGCGCGGACACCAGGCTGACTGTGGCCTGCTCGCGTGGATCGATGGTATAGCCGAGACCGAGAGTGTCCCCGAGCATCACCTTTAGCACGGTGGCGACAGGCGCGTTCTCGAAGTTCAGATCGTAGCCGGGACCATTTGGGGTCTGCTGCCGCCGCACCTCCGTGGCTTCGAAGACCTCTGAACCCGAGTAGGTGCTGCTTGCCACACCGTCTGAGTTAGGCGACGCTTGGAAAGACGCGATCGGCTGTTCGCTGCGCGGAAGGATGTCGAGCGATCGGACCTTGTCGAGGACGTCCAAATCAGCGGGTGCTGTCGTGGGTGCGCCGTTCGTGACGATGCTACATGAAGCGAACAGAAGCATTGCCGCGACAAGCAGTACCTTGCGCGCGACTCCACCGCACTGACTTCGACTTACTGGAAGACTCACTGGATTGCGATCCACTTAGGCTAGTGATGGATGTGGCTTGGAGCTCCGCGGCAGATTTACTGTCCCGCGCACGAAAGCCAGCAACGTGGGTGCGCCGATGCGCCGCGATTAACCACTTCCATGTCGATAGCCAATCGTTTGAAGCTGAAGCCCATTCCGCGGAGGATGGGTAATCTCGCCACCAAGGTTATCTTGTCGGAGCACGCGTTCGATCGCTTATGTCCAGCTGACTCATCCTTTTATCGGTTGCCCGCCCGCGTCTTCTTCGAAGTGAGGTGGAATGGATGACTCGTTTGCCCGTTGCAGTATTTGATGCGCTTGAAGTCGCCCCGCCCACATCGACGTTACTGAAGAGCCGGATCGCGACCCTGAAGAGGCGCAATGGCAAGAAGAGCTCAACGTTGCGGCGAGTGCCCAGTTTGCGGTGTAGTTCGTCGCAGTCATTATCTCGTACCGTTTGAGTGGCCAAGCGCCCCAGGCCCACATATCCAAGTGCCGCTATAGGAAGAGTGTCGTTGGCGCTCGCGACCGGCGGGTTGGTGAAACTCAACGTCTCTCCAAACGACGGTCCTCGTGCGGATAGCGTTTCATGTTTGAGCTGGTTTGACCACGCGCCTCACTCGCCGGCCGGGGTCACCGGGATCGTTCTAGGCTCAGCGCCAGCGCCACGGACGTCGTGCTGGAGTAATCGTGGTAACTCGTGAACGTTCATCGATCCGCCGCATCAGCGCCGGATCGTCGCCTGGTTAGCGGCGGGTGGCGGCCCATAGGCGCTTGAGCGGACAAGACGGAGCAACTGGCAGTGCCTGCGACCAGCGGCTTTCCATGATTGCTGCGCCGTACTCGCCGCTGCCGCTCTTGAATGTGCGGGCCACCGGCTCCAGAAGTTGCTGGGTTCGTTGCCCCGGATGCAGCTAATAGCGCTGCGTCAGATTGCCCTCCATCGCATGTCTCTGCAGCCCCATCAGCCGCATCAATCTTTCGTCTCGTGCTCTGGGTCATTCTCCCCTCTGTCGCTTTCGGCGGAGCGGCCCAAGTCAAATTGCCCAATCGGTCAGAGTCTCAGGCTCGCTCCAGCTTTAAGTCTTCAGCAAGGACTGTACCAATCTGCAGGGGCGACATGGCGCCTATCTGATATGTCGCGCTCGCGACGGAGCTCGCGGATTGTAGGCTTCGTTCCCCTTCTTGTTCGGAGTCGAACACTAGCGCATTCCAGCCGACGAAGCGCGCGGCTCCCCGGCGGACGATCTGCCTAAACAACACTGCGAGCCGATGTCGGCGTCTCTCACAATTTGGCATGTGACTTGCCAGAGATGTTTGACGAGTCGCCTCGGGTCCTATGCCGACCCAGGGCGCGAGCGGATCATGTTATGTGCGGCACGTCGTCAATGCAATTCATCGAGCATCTCCGGCGGATGTGTTCGGCACACCTGGAGGGCGACGCTCAAACCGGTGATCGGCCGACGAGAACTTGGGAGATGTTTGACTTATCGGCAGAGTCATTTGCCGACGAAGCCGCCCGCTTTTCTGGTCTCGAGCGTATTACGCTGCAGGAAATGATGGCGGCCGCTCCTGCAATCGATCAGTTTTCGCCAGCCTTTCTTCGCGAAGTGGTCGCGTTTCCTCACCGCCTTTCGGACGGCACACCTGTCTTTGCCATGGCGGATCCCACCGACCAGCCCTCGCGTAGAGCCGCGGAGCTGGTATTCGGGGTGCCGACCTCATTTAAGGTAGCTTCGATAGAGGACATTACTATCCTTCTCGATCAGAAGCTCGGGGCTGCTGAAGAGAGGGGGCAGTCCGCCGTTCAGCAGCTGCGCGACGACGACATCGAAAGTCTGCGCGACCTGGCAAGCGGCGCGCCCGTCGTGCGCGCGGTCAATGATCTGATCGAAAAAGCCCTCGAGATGCGCGCTAGTGACATTCATGTCGAGCCGTTCTCAATGGGCCTTACGGTTCGGCTGCGAATCGATGGGCTGCTTCGTGCCATTCAGCCGCCAGCGGGTGTGCTGCCCCAGGCAGTCATCTCTCGCATCAAGATCATTGCTGGATTGAACATCGCGGAGCGACGTCTGCCGCAAGATGGAGCTGCGCGAATTCGGGTCGGCCGCGAGATCGACGTGCGTGTCGCTATCATGCCGACGCAGTATGGCGAGTCCGCGGTTCTGCGTCTTCTGCCGAAGGACCGCTCCCAGCTTGCAGTAGACCGTCTTGGCCTTTCCGAGCGCGATGAGGCTGTTCTGCGCAGGCTGATCACGGCTCCGCACGGCATGATCGTGGTCACAGGGCCGACTGGCAGCGGCAAAACGACAACTCTCGCAACCATAATGTCCATGCTTAATGTGCCAGAACGGAAAATCCTGACGGTCGAGGACCCCGTGGAATACGACATCCCCGGAATCAATCAGTCGCAAATCAAGCCTGCCATCGGGCTTACTTTCGCGAGTGCACTCCGCTCCTTTGTTCGTCAGGATCCCGACGTGATCATGGTCGGTGAAGTCCGGGATCCGGAAACGGCGAATGTTGCCGTCCATGCCGCGCTCACGGGACATCTTGTGCTCACGACGCTGCACGCCGAAACGGCCGTGGCGGCCGTGCCGCGACTGCTTGATCTCGGTGTGGAAGGCTATCTTTTGCGATCGACTTTGCGTGGCGTTATCGCACAGCGGCTGGTGCGACAACTCTGCGAGCACTGCAAGGCGCCGGTACCGTTCGGCGAGGATGAACAGAGCCAGGACACAAGAGTGAGCCGCCTCGGACTATCTGCAGGGGAAATCATGTGGCAGCCGCGGGGCTGCGCACGCTGCAGCCACAGCGGTTATCGCGGTCGGATCGGAGTATTTGAACTCCTCGAACTCAGCAGCGGTTTGCGTGAGCTGATCGCCGATAATGCCGATGGGCTGGCAATCGATCAGGCGGCGATCGGCGGGGGGATGACGACGATGCTGGACGATGGGATTGCTAAATGCCGAGCTGCAATCACAGCGCCGGTTGAAATTCTTCGTGTTGTTGCTGCACGCTGAATCAGGATTATGCCAAGTTTCCGCTATCGAGCATTGACTCAGTTCGGAGAGATCGTTGCCGGCTCGTTGGTGGCATCGACGCAAGCAGAGGCCGAGCGCCGGATTTCATCTCTGCATCTGCTACCGATTGAAGCCGTGGAGGAGGCCCGTTCCGCGTCGGTATTTCGCCGCGGATTCTGGCCTAACCGTCCTTCATACGCCGAGGTCACGAGTTTCACGCGCGACCTTGCGCTGCTTCTGAAGGCAGGAGCGCGCCTTGATGACGCTCTTGATCTGCTGTCAGGCGATTGCGATGTTGGCCGGCTGCGGCCGGTGATTGCACGATTGAGGTTGGCCGTGCTTGGCGGCGAAAGTTTTACCGATGCAGTTTCCGCGCAACCTGATCTGTTTCCGTCAATGTATGGCGCACTCATGAAGGTCGGTGAAGCCTCTGGTACGCTCAGCCAAGTCCTTGAGATTCTGGCCGCGGAGCGTGATCGGGCTGAGGCAACTCGGCGGAAGCTCAGTGATGCCATGCATTATCCGATTTTCGTGTTGCTTGCAGCGGGCTGCGTTATGCTGTTCTTCATTCTGGCTGTGTTGCCACAGTTTTCATCAGTGCTGCGCGATTTCGGCGGCCGCGCTGACCCGGCACTTGGCTTCTTCATGGAAGCCTCTGATCTGATGCGAGCTAACCGCGCTTTGCTGCTGATCTCAGGCGCGTTCGTCCTGGCCGGGGGCTGGTGGCTCATGCGGCAGACGAAGGTGCGTGCTTCGATCGTTGCTGCGCTTGCAACGCTGCCTGGAATTGGCAGAATCTTCGTCTTCCACCGCACGAGCCTGTTCTGTCGGAACTTGGGACTGTTGTTGGGGTGTGGCGTTAATCTCACCGCAACGCAGCGCATTCTCGTCGACGTGATGTCCGTAACCTCGTCTCCTGCCCCGTGGATCGAAGCGGCTGATCGCGTTCGGTACGGCGGCAAGCTGTCGCAAGCGCTTGCAGAGTCCAACGTGCTCCCGCCCATGGCGGTTCGCATGCTACGGCTGGGCGAGGAGACCGGCGAATTGCCGGTGCTGGCCGGCCGCATCGCGGAATTCTATGAGGCGAAACTCCAGCGCAGCCTTGATCGTGTCTTGGGAATGGTCGGGCCAGCCGCAATACTGACAATCAGTATTGTCGTCGGAGGCCTGATCGTTTCGGTCATGACGGCGCTGCTTTCCGTCACGCAGCTCGTCGACTGACGAAGCGCAGAGGAGATCAGCATGACAACAGAATGCCAGCCGGTCGCGGAACGTCGTGCATACCAATCGAGACTTATATGGCGTATTCCAGTGGAGGTCTCCGAAGGCGAGCGCGGATTTACATTGGCCGAGATGCTGGTTGTGATCACCATCATCGGCCTGATCATGGGGCTGATCGGACCAAGGGTCCTCAATTATCTCGGGGAGTCCAAGGTCAAGGCAGCCAAGATCCAGTTGCAGAGCTTCGCGAGCGCACTGGACCTCTTTTATCTGGATGCGGGTCGTTATCCCACGGCATCAGAAGGGTTACGCGCCTTGGCGAGCCAGCCCGCCGGCATTACGGCCTGGAATGGCCCGTACCTGAGAGGTGGCGCGATCCCCGTCGATCCCTGGAATACGCCTTATGTTTATCGCTCCCCCGGCGAGCGCGGCCCATACGAGATCATATCCTTTGGCGCCGACGGTCAGGAGGGAGGTAGCGGTACGGCTGCCGACATTATGCTCGGTGCGCAGACGAGTGCACGCAATGAGTGATGGTCAACGCGGCTTCACATTGCTGGAGGTGGTTTGCATGCTCGCGATCACCGGAATGATCGTAGCCGTGCTATTGCCGTTCGTGCCGCGGCAGACCTCCAAGGCAAGGCTGCAGGCCTATGCTCTTGCGGCCGCCTCGATCCTGAAAGCTGACCGGGCGATGTCGGTCGGCGGTGGCGTCAGGGTGGATACTCTGGTTGATCCGCGAGGCCGGGCGATTCGTTCGGGGGCCAGCTCCGCTGCTGTCCAGGTGCCGGACGACGTCGAATTCGAGGCGATATTGCCACGCAGCTGCAACCAACGTCCGGTCTTATCGACGATCAGTTTCTTTCCCGACGGCCTGTCCTGCGGTGGTGCGATTGCACTCTGGCGGGCTGACCTGCGTCTCGAGATCAGGATCGACTGGCTGACTGGGAGGATTGAGGTTGTCTCTCGTTCCCTCATCAATGGCTGAAGAGAGTGACGCTGGCTTCACTCTGATAGAGATGCTAGTCGCGCTCGCGGTGCTCAGCCTGTCACTTGGGTTAATTGGCACGGTCGTATCAACCAATATGCGTGCCGTTCGTAAGATCGAGGAGAGGGTCGCAGTCATCCAAGAGGCGAGCGCGGCTCTTGTCACCGCGGTTCCAGGCCGTGATCGGTTGCTACCCGGTACATTGCGCGGTGCGTCCGCCTCTGGCGAGTGGACTGTTCTGGTTGCGCCGATCGGGACGGGTTGGGACGTCGCCGCCGGTCAGGCGGGCTGGATTCCTCGCATGGTCGAGCTGCGTCTCCGTTCGGCATCGGGCGCCGTCGTCGATGTGCGCACAGTGCGACTGGCGCGGACTGCAGGCTGATGTGTGCGGCATCAGAATATCGTGAGGAGCGGGCCGGTTTCACCCTGATCGAGGCCCTGGCTGCGCTTGCTGTCGCGGGGCTCGTGATGTCGGTGCTCGCGACGATGACGTCGCAATGGTTTCCGGCGTGGAATCGCGGCGTCAATCGTGTTCAACGTGCGGAGATGCTCGGTTTGGCCCTGCGCCGAATAGCCAACGATCTTTCTGCAGCGGAGTTTGTCCCGTCAAATCGCGACCAGACGCGGCCGCTGTTTGAAGGGGGAGAGCTGGGGGTGACGTTTGTTCGCAAGGCGATTGGACCGAATGTCGAGCCTGGCCTTGACATCGTCCAGATTGGCGAAACTTCTAACGGACCCGATGTTGCGCTCGTGCGCTCGCGAACCCCTTTCACACCTTTGCCCGTCGGCGTTTCACTTTCCGAAACTCTGCATTTCGCCGATCGAGTGGTGCTGCTTACTCCTCCCTTCCGACTGTCCTTTGCCTATGCGGATGCGAGCCTCGCTTGGTGGTCGGATTGGCATGAGGCGGGTCGGCTTCCTACTGCCGTTCGCTTGACTATTCTCGATCGTAGTCGGGGCGGATTAGCCATAATGTCGAGGGTGGCCCGGATTCATGTCGATGCTCCGGTTGCGGGATGTATTGAAGGCGAGAGGGACTGCGTTAGCTCGAGGTCGGACGAGCCACAGCAGGGTCCGAAGGCCGCTTTCGGTGGCGCGCGGAGCGATTAATGTTGCAATCGAAAGGGCAATCGTCACGCAAGGCTGGCCCTCGGGATGGCTTCATCCTGGTGGCGGTGCTGTGGTTTCTAGCAGCCTTGGCCGCGCTCATCGTGGTATTCTCACAGTACCTTTCGAACTCGGCGCGAGTCTTGCGGATTGATGATGACGCCTTGCAAGCAGAAGCGTTGGTCGCTGCCGGCGTTGAGCTAGCGGCTTATCAGTTGCTCATGGCTAAAAATGAGGAGCGGCCAAGGCGCGGTGGATTCAGCATCCGGATCGGCGGGGACGTTGTGGCGGTCTCGTTCCTAACCGAGGCCGCCCGAGTCGATCTCAATGCCGCGCCGAAGGAGATGATCGCCAATCTCTTCAATATCCTTGGCGCAGACGCCGAAGCGGCGCAGGATTACGCCGATAGGGTGGTATCGTGGCGTACCAAGCCGGTGGATAAGGCGGCTGCGCGATCGGAAGAGGCGCTTTATGCAGCGGCGGGACGTAAATATGGTCCGAGGCTGGCCCCCTTCGTCCATGTCGACGAGCTACCGCTGGTGCTGGGGCCGCCGTCCTGGTTGCTTGACCGAGTGATGCCGTTTGTCACCGTCTTCAGCGGCTCGCCTGGGATAGACATCTTGGCCGCCCCGGCGGAGGTGGTCGCTTCAGTTCCGGGAATGACGCCGCTAATCCTGAAGGATTTCCTCGCGTCACGAGACTCGTTATCCGCCGACCCGGCTGCTATTGGGCAGGCGCTGGTACCCGCAAGTGCCAGGGTCATCGCGGGCAAGAGCAACGCGTGGAGGTTGCGTGTGTCATTAGAGGCAGCCGATGGTCGGCGGCGGTCGTCGGTGGTCGTAATTGAATTGGGCGAAGGGAAATTGCCTTATCGAGTTCTGTCGCACGAGGACGAGGGCGCGCAAACACACGACGCGCGCGGCGCGCGCCGTGGGGCATGAAGATGGCAAGTGACATCGAAACGGCGCTTAACGCGTGGTGTGCCGCGGTGGCTAGCGCTCTTGAAGCGATCGCGAACCGTGTCCACCGGCGCCGGCGGGTAAGCGCTTGGCACAACGGAGCGGACGGGCTGACGCTACAGCTGCTGCAGCACTCCGCACGCAAGCTGCGGCCAGAGAATGCCCAAGTTCGGCTGGCCGGCGACCATACCCTGCCAAGCAACTGGATTGGGGTACTGCGCGGGTGCGTAATGGACATTTACCTCGCCCCAAACCAAGTTCTGGTTCGGCAGCTCGACTTTCCAAAGCAGGCAGAACCATTTCTAAATGGAATGATCCGTTCACAGATCGATCGACTAACGCCCTGGAGTGCCGAACAGGCGCTCTTTGGTTTTAGTGAGCCTCAGTCGGCACCCAAGGAACGCATCGGCCTCATTTTAGCGGCGGTGTCGCGTGCCACGGTAGAGCCGCTGGTCCAGTTCGCGGATCATGTCGGAGCTGCCACAGTCGCGATCCATACTCACAGCGAGTTGTCCTTGCAACCGATTACGCTTTTCAGCGCAGGTCTTCGTTCGGCAATCTCCGGTCGCCGAGACCTCGCGAAACTCCTGAAGTTTTTTCTGCTCGGCGCTGGGACTGCGACTGCATTGGTGCTGATAATAACCATGGTGCTCAGCACCAAAGCAGACGGAGCATTGCAAGAACTGCGCAGCACGATCGCGCGTCAGCGGGCAGCAGTCAAGAGCGATCCGAGCGACGCTGCATCAACTGCCGACGCGCTGCTCGCTCGGCGTAAGCAGACTACGCCAGCGACGGTGGTGGTTCTGGATCATCTTTCGAGCATCCTGCCCGATGGTACCTATGTCACCAAACTGCGTGTCGAGGGCGATCGGCTGCAACTGGTTGGTCTGACTCAGGACGCCCCGACGCTGATCCAGCTGATCGAGCAGTCGCCGCAGTTCAGCCGAGCCGCATTTTTCGCGCCGACAACCAGATCATCAAACGAGCCCGGCGAGCGGTTTCACATCGAGGTTCATGTGAATGCCTATTTCAGGGGAAGCACATGAGGGGATCCGCTCTCTTTCAGGTGGCATTTCGGTCATCACCTGCCGCAGCCGCGTCAGGCTATGGTATCGTAGTTCTCGCTTTCCTCTGGGTAATCGCAAGCGCCATCACCGATCTACTTGCGCGATACGACCAGCTCCACGACGCTGGAGAGCTATTGGCTCAGTTCGAGGGACGAGCGGTTCGGCCAGATCGCCGCGGCGAGCCTAATCTGACCGGGCCTGGCGGCTCGGCCTTTCTCGAAGGAAAGACTGTGACCCTTGCAGGCGCTGCACTGGTGCAAAGGGTGGTGGGCGCCGTCACAAAAACTGGGGGCAACGTTCTGTCGACCGAGGTCGAACTGCAGGGTAACCATTCGAAAGCAGGCTTCATTAGTGTAGTGACGAGTTGCGAGATCGAACAACCAGCCTTACAGCAACTGCTCTATGATCTGGAAGCCGGTCTTCCATTCCTCTTTGTGGAGCAACTCTTGGTCGAGACGTTCTTGACCGTCACGACCACCCCGCCAGGAAAGCTGCGCGTTTCGCTGACGGTATCGGGCCAATGGCAGGAACGCAAATGATGCGTCCTATCAAATGATCCGGTTGGCCGCCGTCGTATTAGCCATAACAAACCTGTCGGTCTGCGCGGCCATAGCGGCTGTGAAAAGCGAGGAAGTGACGGACACTGGTTCGATAGGGCAGCGGGAGGGTGGGGCAGGAGTCGACAAGCCTGAGCCCTCGCTATTGACCGTCAATTCGGTGCCGGCGCCGAAAGAGGCCGCATCCAGTGCCAATCCCTTGTGGGGGATTCCGTTGACCCGGCTATCCGCTACCCGCGATCGTCCCATCTTCTCGCCCTCACGACGGGCGCTGGTTCTTCCCGTGTCGACGCCCATTGCCGCTGTGCCCGTGCCTCCGCTGTCCTCCAAGAGACCGGAGAAGCCGGCGCTCTCGCTGGTTGGAACCGTTGTAGGAGGGCTCGAGAGCTTCGGGATCTTCATCGATCAGTCCAGCAAGTTGTCGCTTCGGATGAGGGTCGGCGAACAGCATGATGGCTGGGTCCTACGCGAGGTGCGTGCTCGCGAGGTGATGTTGGAAAACCCCTCCAAGAAGGCGATCATGTCTATGCCCCAGCCTGGAAAAGGAAGTGAGGGAGAGATCCAGCTATCACCCTTGAACTCGACGACCGCCGAACAGGAGCTGGGACCTCGACAACTGCAGTAGTGGTCCGATCCAACATCCGGTCCTCCCAAACAACGCCTGTGTTCCGTCTTATTGTCAATCTACGAAGTCGCGGAATGAATGCGTGTTGCCTTTGCACGCTTCTCCGCTGCATGGATTCAATGCCCGAGCGCCCAGCGATTTCGACTCGCCTGTGCCGTGACGACGTTCTCGATCAGATTTCCGGTAAGCGTGCTAATTCGTCAAGGTCCAGGAGCTAGTCGTGAGCATGTTGTTGCTCGGGATCTCTAAAACACCTTCAGAATGCCGCAATCGCCGTTGACATCAATTTTCGTCATTATGTGACCTCTCTTGCGCCAGAGCGGTTGTAGGCGAGGCAGCACGGCGCGTTGTTGTCGCGCCGTGAATGTCCGACGTATTCTGCCTGGCGGGAAAAAACCATCCAATAAATTGATAGTTTAGAAAGGGATACTTGCAAAACTTGTCTGCACAGCAAGCACGACGAGTAGGCCAACGACCAGAAATGGTCCGAACGGGATCGACGTTCGTGCGGTGACGCCTTGCCCGACAACATGGAGACAGAGTACGACGAACAGCGCCGCGACGCTTGCGGCAAGCAACAGAATCGGCAAGTCGAATAGTCCAGTCCAAAGCGTAGCGGCGGCCAGGAACTTGACGTCACCAAGGCCGAGCCCTTGTATGCTGCGCCAACGGAAGTAGAGTACTCTCAGCAGCAGGAGCAGGGCAGCGATTATCAGGCCTTGGCTGCCCGCGATCAGTGGACCAAGAGCCCCCTCCATTGCAAACGTCCTCGCAAGTCCCAGCGCTGCGATCAAGCCGTTGATCCAATCAGGGATGATGCCATGGCGGAGATCGGTCCAGATCAGCCAGCCACACGCGAACAGCAGCAGCGCGTAGCAAATAGTGTTAGTCAAGTCTGTCATGAAGGGGGCGGCATGACGACACGGAGCGGCGGCTCACAATGCGAGCGGGGCTGGCCACCAAGATCGACCGCGGCGATCCAGCTTCCGAGCACCGGGGTGGCCAGACGGTGCGCGTTGCCACCTGAACTCGGTTCGGCAAATGAGAATGTAATTGCGATGCACATAGGCACGCTACGAGCTTAGCCGGGCCGCAACCGGCATGCAATGACTGAGGCGGGACACTGCTTGCAGCGGTCGCCTACGGTCAAAGGCTGGGTGACGGTACCCCGCGCACAGCAGCGGCGTGGGAATGCGTAGTCGTCATTCGCCTCGGAGGGTGACCGGCGGTTTCGTCACACACAAACCAGCTAACCGCAGGTCGGCATCCCTGGTTTGACCGAACAAGGGCAGTCCCGACGAGGATTCGGTATCAGCGACACATTCACTCGACCGCTCTGCAGATCCTGGGCCGCGGCGGAAAGGAATAGTTTCGTCTCGATTGAGTCCCCCTCGACAACGACGGCGATCCAGGCCATCGGCAGTGCCGCATTACAATTTTCATACTCCTCCCCGCAAGCGGCACGTCCGGAGAATGTAGCGCTGGCAGCCCCATCTGCGGGGATCATCTATTGATCGCACGCGCATTTGCAACGAGGTCTTGGCTAGGTCTCGAGTGGATCCCCCTGCCACAAGCGGAATATGCCGCAGTGAGAATATGATCCGCGTCGCTACGGCAACGCTGGCAGCCGTCCGAGTTCGACTAGGTTTTTGATTAGGCCTGCTCTCATGCGAGCGGTCCTGTTTCAATTAGTAGCAGCAATTCGGGCGGCTGAGCAGGACAAGGCCTCTCACAACTGCCCGCCCGGCCATTACAAAGCGCTCGCCGGCGTTCAGTTGCTGCTGGCGCAACCCGCCGTGAGCGCGGCTCGTTCTGAACGATCCAACACGAGCACAAAGCTGGCTACTTGCGGGACCTTGAGAATGGCGCCAAGGCTAGCTTGGTTCTCCATTTCAACAGAACTTGATGGCGCGGATCCCCATGGCCGGGCTGCCGGTCCTGCAACTCGGTGCGCTCAGCGGCACCGATTGCACAGTATCTGAATAGTCGCAATTTCGTCGCTAACGCTGCAACGAATGTCGGTCACTAGCCGTGCCGATTGTCAGGTTAGCCCAATATCGAGCTTCGACGCACCCAGATGCTACGAAGCACGCGTAATGTTGGAATTTCGATTTGGCACGCCGCTTGCTCTGTTCGCACGACCACAGCAATTCTCGCAAAGGACATCAACCTCAAGCGGACCGGCCGCGAGTCATCGCTGGACGACTGGTTGTCCGGCAGCCGCCGCAAACCGTGCGTAGCGCGGTTGCGTCATCGGCATGCTCATGCGTCGGCGAAAAGGAGTAGGCATGAAAAGAATGAGTTGCTCGAAGACAATTCTAACTGCTTTAGCCATGTTGCTGGTGGGCAGTCCCCGTACTTATGCACAATCCTCAAGGCTTTGGGTTGTCACTGGCGACAATGCGGCAGCTGCCGCGCAGCGGTCTCTTGCGAGCCGCCAATCAGTTGCTGACGATCTCGTTGCTCCCACGTTTCAAGTGATCAACGGCATGTCCGTTGCTGACATCGCTGAGAAAGACTTAGACAGGTTTTCTAATTGGATGCGCAGCGCATGCCCACGCTGCGGCGGCTTCACTGTTCACGCGTCGCGCGAGGCAGCCCTCAAGGAGGTGGACAACCCAGCTTACAAGCCCGGATTTCGCTACTTAGCTTCCCTTCCGGAGACGCTTGATCAGCAGAGTATCGTGAGCCGAGCCCTTGATCGGGTTAAGGGCGATAAGATCCTCAGCACGATCACAATGCTCCAAGGTTTCGGGACGCGACACTTCGAAACGTCCAAAGGGCAAGAAGCGGCTGAGTTTGTTCGTAGAGAATGGGAGAGCATGGGACAGGAGCGTCCAGACTTCACAGTCGCGCTATTTTCGCACGGCTGGGTTCAGAACTCGGTTATCGGAACAATCCGAGGCGCGTCCCTGCCGGATGAAATAGTGGTGATTGGCGCGCATATCGACTCAATTAATAAGAATAAAGAGAACCCCAAAGAGAACGCGCCTGGTGCTGACGACGACGCATCCGGAGTCGCGGTCGTCACAGAGGCGCTTCGTGTGCTGATGGAAACGGGATTCAAACCGCAGCGGACCATTAAGTTTATGGCCTACTCGGCAGAAGAGGTAGGGCTCCGAGGTTCCGCAGAAATCGCGGACAGATACAGCAAAGAAGGGCAAAAGGTAATTGCGGCCTTGCAGCTTGACATGACCGGCTTCAATGCCGACCGGTCCCCCCGGGACATCTACCTGGTGAACGATGATTACACCAGCCCCGAACTAAATGGTTTTCTCACTAAGCTCCTAAAGGAATACAACCATTCTGGTGCTCATGCGATCACGCACGGTGAAACTAAGGGCTGCTACGCATGCTCTGATCATGCCTCGTGGACGAGAAATGGCATCCGCGCAGCCTGGCCTTTCGAGGCTCCGCTCGAAGGTATCAATCCATACATTCACACTTCGGAGGACGTGGTCTCCAAGTTGGATGCAACAAAAGCCGCGCGCTTCGCCAAGCTTGCAATTGAGTTTGTGATCGAAACAGCAAAAGGCGTCGATGGTCGTGAGAGCTATCGCAACTGATGAAGGGGGAGATGACAATGAATATGCAGGTTGAGCCAGATCGCAGCAATTACGTTCGCTACTTTCAGCGCAGCGAAGCGATTAATCGAGCTTGAGGACAGTGTCATGCGTCATAACCGTATCCACGCACTGGCGTGCTTTGTATTGAGTGCCTCGCTAGGGTCAGCTACCGCCGCCGAGATTCGTGAGGTGAACAAGGTTGTACCTCAAACCGGTCCCCTAGGTGAAATAGCTCAAGGAAGATCACCTGAGGCCTCCGTTGCCGGATTACTCGAACTCGATACTTCTTCGTCGCTTAAGGCGCTGCCTAACCGTTCCGGCGCCACCCTCCGCCTTGAGCAGCAGCACAACGGAATTCCCGTGTGGGGCCCGCAGATCGTTGCCGAGAGATCTGCTGATGGCACGAGAATTGTTGCCTTAAGCGGAACTGCCGCCTACGATCTAGGTCCGGCCCTGACCGCCAAGATCACCAAACAGCAGGCGCTTCAAAAAGCTAAGGAGATTGTGCTCTCCTCTGCTCCTACGCTTCGCGGGAGCAGCTACAAAAATGAAGAGGCCGATCTCGTGTATCTCGTTCAAAAGAATGGCGAGGTCCGGCTTGTGTACCGCACGTCGTTCTTTACAACTGTCCGGGACGGAACAGCAGCTCCACGCCCGACACGTCCTGTGTTGTTTATCGACGCTATCACAGGCGAAACGGTGAGTTCCTATGAAAACCTACAACACGCCCAAAAAGGAACGGGGCCTGGCGGAAATGCCAAGACTGGCCAATACACCTATGGAAGCGAAACCGTTCCGCCCTTCGAAGTGAACGAGCAGGGCAGCATCTGTCAAATGGATAGCCCAGATGTTTTCACCGAGCACATGAACTTCTCTGACGAAGGTACGAACGAGCCTTTTGCGTTTAGGTGTTACAACAACGCAGGGGATGATATCAATGGCGCGTTCTCACCGCTCAATGATGCCCAATTTTTCGGGAAGGTTGTTGTGGACATGTATAGGGACTGGTACGGCGTCAGTCCTTTGAAGCAGAAACTGCATTTGCGCGTACACTACTCCAAGAATAAGGACGGCGCATTTTGGAGTGGCAGCTCAGTGACGCTTGGCGATGGGAAAACGATGTTCTATCCTCTCGTGAGCTTGGATGTTGTTGCCCATGAAGTGTCGCATGGTTTCACAGAGCAGAATTCGAACCTCGAATATCAGTACCAGTCAGGTGGAATGAATGAGTCGTTTTCCGACATGGCAGGAGAGGCTGCCGAGTCCTATTACTTCCAGAAGTATGGCGATACATTCGGAAGATCGGGGCCTGACTTGACCGTGGGGGCGGATGTTACCCAAAAAGCTGGCACGTCCTTGCGATATATGTGCGACCCGCCACAGGATGGCGTGTCTATAGACCACGTCTCCAAATACTACGATGGACTGGAGGTTCACTATTCTAGTGGAATTTATAACAAGGTGTTTTGTATCCTATCGAAACGCTCTGGTTGGGATATCAGGAAGGCATTCCACACGTTTGTTGTCGCGAATCAAGACTACTGGACGTTGAACGCCACGTTTCAAAATGGTGCCGAAGGGGTGCTCCGCGCAGCGGATAAGCTGAAGTATCAAACCAAAGATATCGTCTTTGCATTTGATCAAGTAGGGATTAGTTGCGCGATGGCTGCATCCCAGGCCGCCGGGAAGTTGCTTGAAGACAAACCACATTGGGCCTGTGTCTCTGGCCGGGCCGCTGCCGGCTCGGTAAACTGATGGCGTATGGCTTCCCAGGCCCGGACCAGATCTCGTTCGGGCCCGAGGGATCTCCAGCGCATTGATTGGGGAAGAATCAGCGCCATGCAGCAAAAACTCCAGCGCTCCTTTCGGGTGCCGCGTGGAGTTGTCGTAGAGAGTGCGCGCTTCCAGGATGAGAAGCCTGTCATGACGGTTCGGGCGTCCGGAAATGTCGGCCTATGTCCATCGTGCGGGGTACGTCGTCCGCGCTTATGCGGCGTGAGCGACGTTCTGAGGTCGACAATTCCCAGGACATGCGCTTGGCGCGATGATCCGGCAGGCGGGCCAGCACGTCGGCGAGCCTAGCCTGTGGATAGATCTCGTGGAGCTTGGCCGTGCGATCAAGGTATAGATCGCAGCCGCATGCCCTCATCGGAGCCGGCGAAGGTTCAATTTCTTGGGCCCACGGAGGCGGCCTGTAGCTCGGGGTGGGCGCTCCGGGCAGGCCGGGCAGGACCGCCTTGTGCGGTTTGAAGGAGGATGAAGACATAGGCGCATGACTGACGACTGACCAGATGCCTATTTCGAAGGTTTCCCGACTTGAAGTCGTCTCGACAGGCGCTCGACGCCGTTGGACATTGGAAGAAAAGCAGCGGATCGTCAGCAGAGCTATGGCGGGCGACGTCTGGTGTCGGTTACGGCACGACGTAACGGGCTGTCGACAAGTCAATTGTTCACGTGGCGCCGGTTGGCGCGCGAAGGCAAGTTGAGCGGGGATGCCGCGCCGGTGCTTTTTCCGGTTGAGATCACGCCTGCGGCGGCTCCGATCTCGAGTGGCGCGCCACAACCGGGGTCTTCACCGCCTGCGCAATGTGCAAGGGCCGGCATTATCGAGATCGAGCTTGGCGGCGGCGCGAGCGCGTTGACCGGGGCGTGGACACGGAGGCGCTGCAGCGGGCTCTTGAGCTTCTGAGACGGCGATGATCCCGATCCCGAGCGGCGTCAGGGTCTGGATCGCCCGGGCACACCGACATGCGCGGGTACGACGCGGGCCAGATCCTGCTCGTGGTGGCCAGCCCAATGCAGAAAGCGGAGAAACGTTCGAATGTAAGAGGTCGCCGCCGTGCGAGTGGCGGAGGTCGCCGAGAGCGACAGCCGATACTCGACGGCGGCAAGGACATGCTCCGCCGTCACCGTCTCGAGGTCTTGGCCGGGGTGGCGATGGCGGAGCCAATCCAGAAAGCGCCGCGCGCCCAAGAGAATGCCATCGCGGGACCTTGGCTCAAGGCCTCGTACCCTGCTTAGATAGTCCGAAAAGAAGCTCAAAAGCGGAGCGTCCGGATCATCGACTACACTGGGCGCCGAAGCAATGAATCGTTCGGGCGCCACTCGCCGCGCGTGTTGAAGCGCGGACACTGCCGCAATCCGCGGAGAGTCCGTGGTGAACGAGTGTAGATAGCAATCGACGATAGCTTCGCCGATCGGCCCCGAACCGCAGTGTGCTGCAGCAAAATGGCTGAACCGCGCAATCCGGCTCAGATAGAGCTTAGCGGATGTTTGCTTGTAACCGAGCGAGAAAAAGTGCCCCGCGATGCGATCCATCTCGGCGCCGAGCGCTCCGTTACGAAGGCGCTTGAGCACCCCGCGATACGAAAAATAGAACTCGAGCATTGTGCCCCTCTGGCGTTGCGGCGCAGGGGGATCCCGCGTCCGCGCAAGAGGCACGAAAATATTATGTGACGGAGGAATCCAGGCCTGGCCGGCCCTGGCTGGCGTTAGGGCGTCTCCGCCACATAATCGCGTCCGACACATAAGAACGGTTGGACGAACCAGCTCCGCGGGAGGGTATCCGCGTTGAGTGCGGCGTATCCCCCTTGAAGCCAGCCCGTGTCTCTGACTGACCGGGCACCACCCGCACAGCGACGTAATCCACCCGATTTCATCAGCGCTTGCCCCTGACAAGATGGTGTTGCTGCCCGCGCGCAGCGTCCCTCTTGTCAAGGAGTTCGCTATGACCTCGCTTCGGTTACGCATGATGGAAGATATGCAGGTCCGCAACCTGTCGCGACACACGCAGGATTCGTATTTGCTGCAGGTTTCGCAGTTCGCTCGGCATTTCGCTAAATCGCCGGCTTTGCTCGGCCCGGAGGATATCCACGCCTACCAGGTCTATTTGACGAACGAGAAGAAGCTGGCGCCGCGCTCGGTGCAAGTGACCGTCGCAGCGCTTCGATTTCTCTACCGCGTCACGCTCGGCCTCGATTGGGATTTCGACCGGATCATTCCGTGCCCAAAGGCGCCAAAGACACTGGCCGTCATTCTCAGCCCCGAGGAGGTGCTGCACTTCCTTGGCTGCATCGAGAGCTTCAAACACCAGGCGATCCTGACGACATGCTATGCCGCCGGCCTACGTATTTCCGAGGCGACCCGGCTGAAGCCTGAGGCTATCGATCGCCAGCGCATGGTGCTGCGCGTCGAGCAGGGCAAGGGACAGAAAGACCGCTACGTCATGCTGTCGGCCAGGTTGCTGGAGGTGCTGACGGACTATTGGCGCGCCGTGCGACCAACCGGAACATGGATGTTTCCCGGTGCCGTTGCTGGAGAACCGATATCGACAAGCGCCGTGGATGCCACCTGCCGCCAGGCACATCGGATGTCGAAACTCTCCAAGCCGGTAACACCTCATTCCCTGCGGCACGCATTTGCGGTGCACCTGCTCGAAGCTGGAACCGATCTCCGCACCATCCAGCTCCTGCTCGGCCATCGCAGCCTGTCAACGACCGCTCAATATCTGCGGATCGCCACCAACAAGGTTTGCGCAGCGACGAGCCCGCTTGAACTGCTGCCGCGTCCGATCCCCAAGGCTTCCTCGCCACCACCCGAACATTTCTGACGGCCAGTCTCATGGGCCGCTCAGGTCCGGAGGTCGCGGATATATTCCGTCGCTACGGTGCTGCCTGGCGAGAGCAGCACTGGGCCTCGCTATCGACCGAACGACGCGCAGCTATGACTGCCGTCGAGCGCTGCCGAACTTCAGCGCTCGGAGGCCATGTCGAACAGTGCGACCGCTGCGGTGAACGACGGATCGCTTACAACAGCTGCCGTTCCCGCAGTTGCCCCAAGTGCCAGTGGCTCGCCCGAGCGGAATGGATCGAGGCTCGGCGGGAGGAGCTTCTCGATACGCAGTATTTCCACGTCGTCTTCACCGTTCCCGACGAGATCGCCGCGATTGCCTTCCAGAATGCCAGCACGGTCTACAAGATCCTGTTCCACGCGGCCGCCGAGACGTTGCGCACCATCGCTGCCGATCGGCGACACCTCGGCGCGGAGATCGGGTTTTTCGCGGTGCTTCACACCTGGGGGCAGAATCTTAGCCATCATCCCCACCTCCACTGCGTCGTGCCCGGCGGCGGGCTTTCGCCGGACGGGAGCCGCTGGATCGCGTGCCGTCCCGGCTTCTTCCTACCAGTCGCCGTGCTCTCCCGACTCTTCCGGCGATTATTTCTCGAAGGCCTGCAAAGGGCATTCGAGGCCGGTGAGTTGCGATTCTTTTCATCATTGGAACGGCTGCGCGATCTCGTCGCATTCCGGCGCTATCTGGATCCCGCCCGCCAGGTCAACTGGGTGGTATATGCCAAGCCACCCTTCGCGGGCGCTGAGCAGGTTCTGGAATATGTCGGACGCTACACACACCGGGTGGCAATCGCCAACAACCGGATCGTCGATATCGAGGATGGCAAGGTACGCTTCCGGTGGAAGGACTATCGCAACGAGAACCGACAAAAGGTGATGACGCTCGACGCTGGGGAGTTCATCCGGCGTTTCCTCGTCCATGTCTTGCCCGAGGGATTTCAGCGCATCCGCTATTACGGTTTCATGGGCAACCGCTACCGCAAGCAAAAGCTCGCCCGCTGCCGCGAACTCCTCGGAATGCAGCACTCCGATACTCCGGTGAATCCGAAGGAAGGGCACGATTATCGCGACAAGGTCGAGGAGCTGACCGGGGTTTCCCTGCGGGAATGTCCCTTTTGCCGTCAAGGGCAGATGGTGTGCATCGAGGTGCTCGCGCCGGTTGCGTCACAAGACCCACCGTTTCTGGACACTTCATGACGGTCGGGATTTTTCAATCATTGATCATCGTTCGTTCTATCTGCCAAGGTAGACAGCAGGCATCCTATTGTCACGCCTCCGGCATCGAGCGCTCCAGGCGCGGGCGTCGCCGGTCTTTTCGACCGGGAGACCATATCTTGATTAGAATGTTTCACCATCCAGACCGCATCCAGCATGTCCCCGAAGCCTCAGCGACGGCACTGTACGTGGGGATGCGGCATCCAATTTCCATAGCGGCACCGGCGCGCTAGGCGGCTTCGTCCAACACGTTTTTAGATTACCGGCGCACTCACACCGACGCACTTTGAAGCTTCGGTGCCGGGCCGCCAATCTAAAAACGCTCTCTATTATGTTGCGCGCAACATAACCGTATGCTGGCGATCTCTACATCTTCCGGGGTCGCCGCGGCGACCTGGTCAAGATCCTCTGGCATGTCGGGCTGGGCATGTCGCTCTACGCCAAGCGCCTGGATCGCGGCAAGTTCATATGGCCTTCGGCGTCGGACGGGGCGGTATCGATCTCAGCAGCTCAGATGGCCTATATGCTGGGATCGACTGGCGGAATCCGCAACTGAGCTGGCGACCGCGGAGCGCGGGCTGATCCAGGAAAATCTGCGCCTGCCGGCATTTTAGGGAGTCCCAACGCCTCCAATCTGTGATTCACATGCGTCGCATGGATGCCGACCGCGACGCTGTTCCGGATGACAGTGCCGCGCTGAAGAAGGCGCTGGCAGTCGAGGGTACGTGACACGCTGAAGCGGTTTATGCGCGCGGGTCTGGCATGGCACCCGTCCCGGAAGCGATAAGCGACGCCGGGCTGGAGCAACTGCTGTACGGGGTGCCTGGCGTGAAGCCGGGTCGCCGCAAGGTGGCCGAGCCTGACTGGTCCGTTGTTGCCCGCGAGCTCAAGCGCAAGCATGTGACCTTACAGGTGCTGCGGGAAGAGTACATTGCGGACCATCCGGACGGGTACCGATACAGCCGTTTCTGTGACTTGTTCCGCAACGGCCATGCCGGTAAGGCCGGCGATGCCTTCACGAGCCTCGCCGGCGGGTAAGTAAGTGGAGTGTGGGGTGTGTCAGCATTTTCTTCCCTTATAGTGGGAATAGTCCGAGCCTCTGATGTTGGTGTGTATGATCGGCTCGCGCTTGGGGGACGCAGGCGTTGCAACGCGATCGAGCCCCTTCTCGAGGATCGATTTGGCACTTGGGTAGTTGCGAGCCTGGATCTCAATCGCACGCAGCGCGGCCGCCTCGAGTGGGCGGCGGCGATCAAGGTGAGACCTCGCATTGCCTCGCCCTAATTGTTACCGGATGCTGAGCCGTTGCCTCACGTAAATTGCTCCCTTGGATCGGGAACGAGCGGGGGCGAAGATGGGATGGCTAAGCATGGCAACGCGGAAGGAACTGACGGCAGCAGCAGGCGCGCGCTATCGGCGTTCGGATCGCGCGAAGAAGGCGCGGATATTGGACGAGTTCGTCGACATCACCGGATACCATCGCAAGCATGCGATGCGACTACTTCGAGGTCAGGAAGACGCACGCCCAGACCGACGGGACGTCGAGTCTATAATGAGGCAGAACACGACGCGCTCGTGCTCCTTTGGGAGGCGTCAGACCGGATCTGCGGGAAGCGGCTGAAGGCGTTAATGCCTGCGCTGATTGAGGCGATGGAACGGCACGGCCACCTCGACCTTGCCCCCGAGATCCGCGCCAAACTTTTGGCGATGAGCGCTGCGACGATCGACCGCGCCTTGGTGCGGATCCGAAAGAATTAGGTCGCAAGCGCCGGCGGCATGCGACGCACTCGTTGCGTCGCAGTGTTCCAATACGGACGTCGGCAGATTGCAATGATCCGGCGCCGGGATTCGTCGAGGCCGACCTTGTAGCGCATAGCGGTCCATCTGCGCGCGGCAGCTTCATCCAGACCCTCGTGCTCACCGACATTGCTACCGGCTGGACGGAGTGCGCTCCTCTGATCGTGCGCGAACAGACGCTGTTGAGCACCGTGCTGACGGAATTGCGCAAGCAATTGCCTTTTGCGCTGCTCGGCCTCGATACTGACAATGATACCGTGTTCATGAACGAGACGCTGAAAGCCTACTGCGAGGCGGCCAACATCGTCTTCACGCGTTGCCGGCCCTACCGAAAGAATGACCAAGCGTTCGTCGAGCAGAAGAACGGCGCCGTCGTGCGCAGGATGGTCGGCTATCGTCGGTTCGAGGGCCTGGAAGCGGCCAAGCTGCTGGCTGAACGCTATCGATCGGCGCGGCTGCTCGTGAACTTCTTCCAGCCCTCGTTCAAATTGATAGCCAAGCAGCGCGACGGGGCGCGTGTGCGCAAGACATACAGCGCGCCGGCAACACCACACCAGCGCTTGGCCGCCGACGCGCGCACGCCCGACGTGGTTCGCGCCCATCTCCAAAAAAATCTATGCCACTCTCGACCCGGTCGCGTTGGTGCGCGATATCCGCGGCGCGCAGGAACGCCTCGCGGCGCTTGCGGATACCCAGCCAATCGTCAATCCTGCTGCGGCATCGCAATCGATTGATCTCTTTCTGGCAAGTCTACGAACCGCCTGGAAGGACGGAGCTATGCGACCGACGGATCGGCCAATCGTGAAAGCGAAGAGAGGCCGGCGCCGTCCCGACCCGCTCATCAGGGCAACGCCGGACTTGCGAAAATGGTTTGAAATCGAACCCTGGCGGACTGGCAGCGAACTGCTCTCCCGGTTGCAGGTGGAATATCCTGGAGCCTATCCGAACAAGCTTCTTCGAACGCTTCAACGTCGACTTAAATCTTGGCGCAGCGAGCAAGCGAACGCGTTACTGTTCGTTCCTACGGAGGAAACGCTTCCGGGGTATGAGGTCACAACACCCCAATGCTGTGCCAGGTGCCAGCGGAGGAGGCCGGGCGCTCCGAAACCCCGGCCATCTCCGCACCCGGCCTCCTCCTCAACCCAAGCCGGGAGCAAAATAAATGAGGCAGCCGATCTCACTCGGGAGCATCGATATGTGAGGCAATACGTCTTCCCACCCAGATCGTCGCGCTATAGCTGCGGCACATCGCTCCCGACATGCGCGTCACGAACGTCTCTCACGTGACCGAGGACGATGTGGCCAGGGCCGAGGCATCGGTGCGGAACCAGGAAGCGGCGGAATTTCCGGACTATTTGGCAGCGCGCTGGCAACCATGGGAAAGCGTGGTGTCGCACCCGAAGACAATGCTGAAATGCAGGAGCGGCTCGTCGACGCGATGGGCGTACAGTTTCAAACCCGCTTGGACGGGCGACTGGCCGAGCATGGTCTGACAGGCGATGCCGATGCCGAGTGGGTGCTCGGCGCCCAGATACGCAACGAGATCGCCCGCGAGATCAAAAGCGCGGTCATGCACCAGGTGCTCGGGAAACTCGGCCTTGAGCTATGAGCGCCCTCGGACTGAAGGGCCCGACGATCCGCTTAGCCGGTCACAAGGTCAAGACAGTCATCGATCCTTTCGAGGACGGGCGTGTCTGCATGAAGCCATTCGGCGAATGAGCTGCCGTCAACTGCCGGTCGCGCGGTCCGTGCGGACGATCACGGTAAAGATGCGCGATCAAAGCGAAGATTCGTATACCGCAATTCATGCGTTCGCGTCCCGCGGCGGCCATTGAAGTCATTGGTCAACGACACATTCATAGGCCGGACGAATAGATGGCGAGCAGACCGAAATCTCAAGTGGCTCTTGTGAAACGTAGGCTATCGATATCCGTCCCCCGCGATCGATAGGACCCTCGCAGCATCATACTCGAATCCAGATCGCGAAACATGCTGTAATTCCGTCGGATCCATTGATGCAGCTCGGTAGACCAGTCCTTCTCGTTGCGCAGATATCCAGTGAAGGAAAAGCTAAGCCGGTCTATATATCTCTTGAGGAACAGCGAAAGTGCGGGAATCCGAAGCACCCGCTCGCCATCCATCGCTTCAGGTAATCCGCCGCGTAGCACGAATTCATTGTGGACGGTGACCAGCGACGCCGGCGGAATTCGCCGCCGCAGCATTTCATAACCGCGAAAGGAGATACGGTCAGCGCTCGCGACGAAGAGGATGATAGGAACGACATAGCAGCGCGCCGTCTCCTTCATGAAGCCGATCTCCTCGCACATCTTGAAGAATTCGTCGAAGGCGTGAAAGCCGAGATCGATTACCTTGGGTACCCGATCGTGGATGATAAGAGGATCCATCAGCTGCATCTTGCCGTAAGTGTCGATCACATCCGCGGTCTCCGTGATGTTGGGGAGGTAGTCGAGCAATGACGGCTCTTTCAAGTTGACATCAAAGGACAGCGCTGTGCCGTTTTTCAGCAGCAAGAACTCGCTCATGGCCCGAGCGATGAGGGTTTTACCGACCTGCGGGCTAGGAGAGCAGATGATGTAGATGGGGGTCGCTAACATAGCCAGCAGATCAATTTCGTTCCGTACGTGGGCCCGATCTGAGCCCACCGAATGTGCGACTACTTCTCGCCGGCCCGGGTGCCAGACTTGGCGCCGGCCAATTCCGTCAAGTTGATGCGATCAAATTCGCTCCAGACATTTGCCAGCCAGTGCCGGACATAGCCGCGCAGCACGAAGGAGTTGTTCGCGGGCTCATCGTTCCTACCCTTGTTTGCGACGAAGTCTATGAATGGGACGGATGCGACTTCCACCTGCTCATAAGCCATCTCGTTAAGCTTCGGTATGACCAACTCAGTCGCATGTTTGATGCGGTGAAAATAGGAATTATAGGTCGCTTGATCCCACTGGAAGAATTGAGTGTCGTTGATGAAGTTCTTGACCAGGTAGTACTTTGCGCCGCTCATGAAGGTCGCGGTTTCCGCGATCTCGTCTAGCGAAGCGATGGATGATCCCAGGATATGGAACACGGCAAATGTGATCTGGCCAGACCGTGCCGAGTCCAGAAATCCGATGTCGCGCAAGGAAGCCAACGCAGAGGACAGTAAGCCTGCGCGAGCATCGATGACAGTGACGGACAGCCCTGAGTTCAGGGTATCGAAGATTTTCATCTGGTCCGCCGTCGTCGTCATGTCGACGATCTGGGTGATCTCGGGATAAAATCGCTTCAGCGTTCCCCGCGGCGACTCCGTGTCGAATGCGCGTGTTTGCACGTTGTTTACGCTGAAGTAGTCCAGTAGCGTTCGTGATACGGTCGTCTTGCCGACTCCTCCCTTGTCCGCACCTACCACAATTACAACTGGTTTCACCATGAAAATATCTCCTGAGACACTCGCTGTTGCCGCGCGCAAAGTGCGCAATCGGCGCGTCTCTGCTTTGGGTGTGAACATGGCAGAAAGAAGGGGCAATGAACCTTCGATGCGAGAGCTCTGCAACCGACGAACGTTTTCAACATTAAGCGAGTGACGTCGTGTGACGATGCGGGCCCGAGAATGGGTAGTAATCACTTGTACCGGTGATCTACGTGAGGTTTGTGGACAGCTGGAATGCGCGCCGCCAAGAACCAACTGCCTGCCTGTGGTGATCGTTGCATTGCCATAGGTTATCTATCGACGCCGTCGCTGCCGCTTCTAATTTACATGAAGCGACCGAATCTTACGTAGCGTCAGATTGCGAGCTCGATGAAAGCGCAAATCGAGGCGGTCTCGAGCGGCCACATGGTAACTGCCCAACGAGCGAATATCTCCGCGAGCTAAGGCGGGTGGCTAGACGCACTCTGCGCGCAAGAGCGAGGCGCTTGCTAAGCGCCTGGGCTGCTAGAAAGTTAATTGGGGGGCGCCTTCGGGGCGGCGTCTAGCTGCTCGGCGCCTGGCGGGAGTGTGGTCCTTTGTTCTTCCATTTGTCCTTGTGCTTGGTGGGATCAAGCACCATCATCGAGTCACTTACCTCAAGAAAGCCCAACGCTGCTGCGCGGGCTTTCGCTTCCGGATTGGAAGAGTGGGAGAGAACGAGCGGTTCGTGCCGTCGATCCGGAGCTGATGTTCAAGCAAGATATCGCCCGCGTTATCGACAAGCGGATGAGTAACCCGGAAAGCTATTGTTGAGGTGATTTCATCTCGCCCAGGAAATTTTTCGCGCCAATCATTGTTGCCCTCGAACAGCTCACTCATGCGACTTCCGGGTTCCGTTCTCAGGAGCCCGACGCTCTTGTTCCCAAGCTGATAGCTGAAATATCGCGCTTTCTCCGAAATTGACTTCATGCCGAAGCGAAACGCAACGTCCGCTGTGCGTTGAGCCTTTCGGGACACCCAGCTAGAGTATCGCTGCGGATTAGCAGCAATATCCTCTATGTCTCCTCCATAAAACTCTGCCAGCTTGTGCTCGAATGAAGATCTAGAGATCTCAACCGGTGGCTCGTCAACCAGCGCGTATGGCGGGACTGCCGTCGAAGATGGATCAGAGGAGAAACTCGATGGCGCCGAATTCAGGGTAGAGAATATATCCGCAAACCTTTGGCTATCCGCGTAGGCGTACGGGTCGCGCTCATTCTCACTTCATCGGGCTCGGAAGCACGTTGGGTATTGGATAAATTGTTGGTACGCTGAAACATGACACTTCCTATTTGTATCGACGACATGAGGGTCGCGGGGGCTGCCGCCGATTGAGATTCCGCGCTCATAGTAAGCCTAGCTGTCGGCAAGATGACAGCTAGGCCTCAAAACTTCGCCATTCCGATCCGCTCTTGTTCGCTGCGCTATCTCGAACGAGCCAATGCGTGCCGGCCGTCCGCCTGCGGTGCTGGGTCGGCGTCGTCGACCTCCCTCTTGCCTTCAAGGGCGAGGGACAGTTTGAAATTGTTGCGCAGCATCGGGTTTGCGGGTTCCGCTGCGAGAGCTTGGCGGTATAGTTCTTGGGCCTCCTGATGTCGGCCCTCGTGATCGAGAACAACTGCTTTGGCATTCAATGCGCGCAGGTCGCCAGGGGCTGCCAATAAGACGCCGTCGAGCAACTCTAGCGCATCATTCGGACAGTTGCGTGCCAGCAGGGCTCGCGCAAGAGGAATCGCCGCATCGATGTTGTTCGGCTGTTGCTTCAATGTATCGCGCAGAGCCCCTTCATCAGGATCCCGGCTGAGGGTGTACGAAATGCGCTGGCGCACGGCAGGGTCAATCTCTTTGCTGCCTGCGAGGTCTGATGTGGACGTCTGCTGCGGTGAAACACCCGATCTATCCGAGATAGCGCAACCCGCGAGCAGCACAACGGCGAGCATTGCGAGCAGAGCTGGCCACGCCCCCGGAAGAATGGAGCACAAGCGCCTCCGGCCCCTGATCTCATTTGAATTCATAGGCTTTCTCATGACGAGCTGCTGTAAACTGTTAACCCGCAGCGGGAAGGAGCCCGCCACGTTCCGGGGAAGGGACCCTGTCCTTGGAAGCTGGAAGCTTAATGGATCCAATCGGTTGAACCGTGAAATCCGCGGCGAGATCTTGATAGGATAGGACGGGCAGGTCGATCCCGTTGCGCGTGAGAAAGCCACGCACGAAACGCCGGATGTCCATCGATCCAAGAATGACAGGCTGACTCTTACTTTGTGCGATGGTCGAATGGATGTGACGGAACTGTGCAAGCAGCTTCTCGCTCTGCCATTCATCCAAAACGAGGTATGGGCCGACAGCAGTTTCGCGCACCGCGCCGCGCACAATTTCCTCGCTCTCGCGCTCAATGATAAAGGCGGCCACAACACGATGAGCATTAGCATAGCGAAAGCAGATCTGCCGCTTCAGAGTAGCACGAACATATTCAGTGAGCAGGACGGCGTTTTGCTCGCGTTCGCTCCACTCTGCCAGCGCCTCCAGGAGCAAGCGGGTGTTGCGGATGGGGATGCCCTCATCGAGCAGCCGGCGCAGGACCTCGGCGATCCGAGGGACGGTGGCCGTACGCAGCACCTCCTTCACCAAGTCGGGGTATTCCTGTTCCATCCGGGCGAGCAATTGGCGGGTCTCCTGGATGCCGACCAGGCGCTGTGCATAGCGTGTCAATGTCGAATGGAGACGTAAGGCAAGAATCTCGCTCGGTCGGTGATATCCGATGCCGGCTGCTTTGAGAGCGGCTGCATGCCGTTCTTCGATCCAGACCCGATTTGTCTCCGGGTCTTGCCGAAAGGGGAGGCCGCTCAATTCGATGTTTGCCAAATCGTCATTGAGCACCAGTTGGGTCGGATCGATCACATCGCGTTCAACTGGCACACTGTCGACATCCACCCTGAATTGCGACGTGGACAAGTTCTGCCCAATCTGGGCCGGTATGCGCGGAACGGTGATGCCAAGATCCGCCGATACCAGTGTTGAAACACGCGCAATGCACTGTTCCAGCTCGTCTTTGTCAATCGAATGCGTCAGGTTCGGTGCAAGAAATAAAGCAATCGGAAGTGCTTCCGCATGCACGGCTTGCTTCTGAGGCGGCGCAGGGGCCGGCGCCGAAGCGACGCCGTCAGCGCCTGTCTTAACGGCAGCCTTGTCAGCTTTCGCGCCGACCTTGATATAGCTTGCCGCAGCAAAAAGAACAGCCAGGGTGACGAACGGCGGCAAAGGGAAGCCTGGAACGAGCCCCATGAATACCATAACGCAGGCGGCTAATCTAAGCGCTTGCGTGCTCGCGGTGAGTTGGTGAACGATATCGGCGCCGAGTTTGAGCTTGGAAGGCCCGTTCACACGCGTGACGATGGTTGCGGCCGTAATTGACAGCAGCAACGCCGGAATCTGTGAAATAAGTGCATCACCAATCGTGAGGAGGGTGTATTGATGCAGCGCTTCATCGAGCGACATACCCTTGGAAAGCAGACCGATGCTGATTCCGCCGAGCATATTGATGCAAATGACGATCAGTCCGGCGATCGCGTCGCCCTTCACGAACTTCATGGCGCCATCCATGGCGCCATGAAGTTGGCTCTCTTGTTCCAGCGCGGCGCGCCGGCGACGTGCTTCGTGTTGATCGATATGGCTGTTGCGCAATTCGGCGTCGATCGCCATCTGCTTGCCCGGCAGCGCGTCGAGTGTGAAGCGGGCCGACACCTCTGCGACACGCTCGGCGCCCTTGGCAAGAACCATGAATTGAACCATGGTCACGATCAGGAATATGACAATTCCGACAGCGATATTCCCCGATATGACAAAATCGCCGAAGGTGTGGATGATGCTGCCGGCATCGCCCTCAGCAAGAATCAGTCGCGTTGTTGCAATAGTCAGCGCCAGACGAAATACCGTCGAGATCAGGATGACGCCCGGCAAGGACGAAAAATCGAGCGGCGTGCTGAGATAGAGGGCAACCATCAGCAGCAATATAGCAAAGCCGAGATTGAAGCCGATCAGCATGTCGATCACAATGATTGGGATCGGCATGATCATCATGCCGATCGCCAGAAGCAGCATCAAGGCGACCATGAAATCCGGGTGGGCCGGCGCGCGCACGACGAAGTTACGCAAGACGTTGGCCATGAAAGATCCCTATTGCTGTTTAATGAAGGCTGTGCTCGCGCGCAGTGACACATAGCGCTGGAAAACATCACGAGCCTCGGTCATGCGGCCGGCGTGTCGCAATGCGTGACTACGCAAGAGCGTCATAGGCACGCGTGAAGAGGGGTGCACATCGAGCGCGTCCAGCCGATCCAGCACATCAAGCGCTTCATCGCCAAGGCCCTCTGCGATAAGAGTGTAGGCCAGGATGCGGAGCAGATCGACGTCGTGGGAATGCTCGCGAGCTGCGATTCTCAGCAGAGCCAGACTCTGTGCACTCTGCCCGCACGCGAGGTGGACATAGGAGAGGGCGCAGAGCAGGTCGCGCTCCGGCCCGGAGATCGACAAGATATCGCCCGATTTGGAAGCTTCCGGTGCCAACGTGGCGGGGACATGCTGCAATACATTAGGCTCGGCCATCGCTTAGCCCTTGATTATGCTGTTTTGATTCTGCCGGAGCAGAAGCAGCCGGCGCAGCTCCTGCTGCAGGATTGCCAGACACTCACAAGCCGTCTTGTCGTCTGGCGTAGCCTCCAATGTCTGGGTTAGGCGCTCCAGAAGAACACCATGCTTGTCCGCGCGCAGCACGTCCGGATGACGTAGACGTGGAATGACGAAGGAGAGTAGGCCGTGTGAGAGATTGGACCCATAAAGCGAAGCCAGTACTACGCGTGGGTCGATCTCATTTGCGCCGGCACCCATCTCGAACAGAGCGACGCCCGAGACGGCGTTGATGGAGTTGACCTCGAGAGCGGCTTCGCTCGCGCCTTCAATTGGCAGATTCTGCGCGGGCGCGTCTCGCCACGACGCCCGTTTCGTGCCCCCATCTGCATGAGCAACTCCGACTTCCATATCGGCTTGCGAGGAGGACGAGCCGATAGCCGGTGCGTTCTGGCCCGCGTCCAATCCCTGCAATGGGGTGCCGGGCCCTACAGCGTGCTGGGGCAGCCTAGCCATCGACTTCTCCTTCTTTCTTGCAGGGTAGACACTCTAATATGGCAAAGCAGCAAATCGGCCGTTGCGGCTGAGCAGCACTCGCCCATCCTCAATTCGGTCGACGGTCCATCCATTGCTTAATAGCGCACCCACGAAATACTTTTGGCCGCCGATAAGCAGATAAGGCTCGGTTCCACGCCAAACGGCTTGGACAGCGATCGAAGACGGCGTCTTCTCCTCCTTGACCGTGACTGCATTCACAAGGGTAGGAGTGCCGTTGGTTTGATGATCGAACCATTGCTGGATTTGTTTCCATTTTGTGATGAGGCTAGGCGTAACAGTGCCTTCCGCAGTGACAACGCCGGAGCCAGCCCCGATCTTGACATCAAGAAGGCCCGCTCGCTCGACCTCCTGCCGTAGCAATTCGGCGATTGCATCAGCGTCGCTCGCTTCATAATGATTGATGGTTGGTTTGGCGGCAACCTCGGCTGCCGGCAATGAATCAGTACTCAGCACCCCCGCGCTGTCGGTAGGACCGAAGATAGTTGAGACGGTGCCAATCGCGACAGAGCTGAGCAAGAGGAGACTGAGTGCCACGATCAAGCCACGTGAGCGATTGCTGGGACTAGCTTGCGGGAGATCCTGCGCCGACCAGCGGATTGACATCGCGCCAGCATGAACGATCGCAGGAAGAGGTACACTGACGCGCTCCCCTGAGGTGATACTTTCGTGGCCGTCTACGCTGATACCAGCACCAAGCGCCTCCACTTCGATCGAATCCCGCTGTGGGATGATGCGAAGGTGATGCGGTTCGAGCCCTTGTTCAACGAAGATCATATCGGCATCGAGGCCGCTGCCGACAATACTGTGCCCGGCCGCCGCCTTGCCCTTAAGCCCGGTATAGAGTCCCGATAGCACCTCGAAGTCGAGGGAAATCGATTCGGTCACGGATAATCTCCTGAATAACGAGAGAAGCCGTACGGCAGTGCCGTACGGCTGATTCAGAGTTCGTCATTCACAACGCGGCCATGATAAGCGACGCGATGAGCCACCCGTCTTGCAGAATTACTGAACGCGCTCGTCGGCGATCTTCTTCTCGGACGAGAGCTCGGTCGTGATTCTGCGCATTGCCACGGCCTGCTCCTGAACCTTATGGCTAACACGCTCGAACTCAGCCATCTGATTCTGGAAGCCAGCATCCCCGGTCGCCTGGGCGCCAGTCGCGCCACCGTTACCGCCAACACTATTAACTGCCATGTCGATTCACCTTTCTTCGTCGTATGTTGCTAGTTTGTGCTCTGTTACGTCGCGCGGGCGGGCGAAACGATGGCAGGAATGGAAAGAAACATGGGCTCGCCCCCGAGCGTGCTAAGGCTAAGGTTCAGCTCCGGGTTCTTGCCGAGAGTCGGCCTGGTGTGTACGCTGCTTTCCTCGCCGGCGTCTTTGGTCTCGGCGGCCTTAGCGGGGCCACTCTTCTCGGGCTCCAGGTTAAGGACAACCTTATCAAAGACCTTGTCGACTGTCCCGCCCAAGGCAGAACCAATCGCCGCTCCGGCGGGGCCGCCAAGCCATCCGCCCGCAGCGCTTCCGATCATTTCTCCGATCATCAGTTTCTCCTATGCTGTCTTGTTACGCTCAATAGACGACTCCTCGCCTAGAGTTCAGCGTGCTCATGCTAGGGGCGCTACCTTTCCAGAAGCTGACGAGTCACACGTCCGAAGGGACTGTTGCGGCGGCCCAGCGCTTGCTCGACTTATCGGTTCGCTCAGGCTTGTCTAGCCGCGCGTATGGCTCGGCGCGTCGGAAAAAATAGCGTTACCGTGCTTGCCTGCGTTCATGCGAATTGTTCGTTCTTGCGGAACGAGCGGCGGCGTTTCGGTTGCGTGGAGCGACGCGACCGGCCGGATAAGGCGATCGAGTTGGAGTGACTGGTTGAGTCATCCAGTCCCCAGCTTTGGCCGTTGGCGGATGCCGAAGGGGCGCAGGTTTGGCGAGCCCCTGATGCTGTGGAAGCTGACCGTCTAGTGGCCCGCACGCATACAGATCGCATCTGAAGTCTATGGATTGCTGTACCCCGATCGGTGTCATCGCAGCAAGTGCGACGTCGATAGTTTATTATCGTCAGCTTTTCGACAGGTATTGCGGGTAGCGTTTCTGACGTTGAATGCGCGTGCGATATGCTCGTGCCATAACTGCGGAGTATGAGGACGGAGTGGCCTCTTCAGGGACGCAGGTGCTAGTGACGACAGGCATATATGCGCTTGGGTGGGCTAATGGTGTGCTCATGCAGGTCTGAAGGGCGTGTTCGGTTGACTAGCGCGTAAGGCTTGAAGGTTTACAGCTTTCTTCAATGCAACAGGAGTGAACTAAATGCCGTATCTTCCCGTGGCCGGTCTTCCCGTGGTCGGCGCGCTCGATTCGACGATGAACGGAGTGGTGCCGGAAGGCGCGGTTGTCGCTCCTGCTTTCAACGCCTTGTTGGGGCAGTATGCCCCGGTGAGCTATCAGTACCTACCGGTAGCTTCGCCAGCCCTGGTCGGTTCGGTCGTTACAAGTGTTGTTCCCGTCGCCGTGGCTCCAGCCGTCGTTACTACCCAGGCGTACATGATGGCGCCGCCCCCTCCCACCATGCTGGTGGGTCAGCCGAATCAGAGCTCTGAGCCTCCTGTGGATCCGGTGTGGACGCATGAGGTCAAGGATGGCAAGGCCACGATCAATCTCGGCGACAAGTATGCGATTACGGCGGACGAGAAGGATGGCACCTGGACAGTTCGCAACAACCAGACCGGCCATGTCACGAAGATCCATGGCGACCCCCACGTCGACGCCGACGGAGACGGCAAGGACGACTTCGATTTTAAGAAAGATATGACGTTCCAGCTCGACGATGGCACGAAAATTACGGTCAATAACGTCGACTACGGCAATGGTGAGGCCATCTCCTCAAAGCTTACCATTACAAACGGCCACAACGCGATGGTTGTGGAGGGGCTCGGCGACGCTAAGGATGGCAAAAACAACCTGAGGGTGACGCAGTCCAATGCTGGAATGACCCTTGATGAGTTGACAGCCGATGGTGCTCAGACAATCTATGAGAGCGGCCAGGGTTGGGTCGATGGCGCCGGACGCGCGGTAAATCAGGCGAGTATCAATGCGGGTGAACGGGGGCGCGGACCGGGCAACTACCAGTATGCAAGTCCGCCGTCAGGCTGTGCGAGCCCCGTCTTCTTCGTTCCGCCTCCGCCGCCGCCCCTCGCGATGGTGCCGGTTGCGGTCGCTCCGACTCCTGGGCAGTCGCCTCAGCCGGCGCCAGTTTGGTCGCATGAGGTGAAGGACGGCAAGGCGACGATTAACCTTGGTGATAAGTATACGATCACGGCCGATGAGAAAGACGGCACCTGGACCGTTCGCAACAATCAGACCGGCCATGTCACGAAGATCCACGGCGATCCTCACGTCGATGCGAATGGCGACGGCAAGGATGACTTCGACTTCAAGAAAGGCATGAGCTTCGAGCTCGATGACGGCACAAAGATTACCGTAGACACGGTCGATTTTGGTAAAGGCAAAACCATTTCCTCAAAGCTGACCATCACCAACGGCGACAATGCGATGGTTGTCGAGGGACTCGGTGATGATAAGGATGGAAAGAACAATCTGAAGGTGACCCAATCCAATGCCGGCCGAACCCTTGATCAGCTGACATCTGATGGAGCTCAGACAATCCACGAGCAAAATCAGGGATGGGTTGACAACTCCGGACGCAGGGTGACGCAGTCGGTCATCGACCACAATGAGAACCCGGACGCGCCGCCGGATTTCAAGACCATGATGCGGGAAATGATGTTGCGGCGGGTTGCGTGAGGCCGAGTCCATCAATTGGACAAATTGTGAAGCGGGCGGCGCTAGCGCCCGCTTCTCATGTTCGGCAAGCGACGATGAGAATAGCAGGTGCTGCCGCCTATGAATCCAGAATCGCTGCTCGCGTCCGACGATCGCGCAGTCAAAGCTTTGGCCCCAACCGGGCCAACAGCAGCCCGTGACGGCAGGACAAAGTACTGGCAACATCTTCCAATGCTGTGGCGAAGGCGCACGAGTTGCATACGCAGGAGAGCCCTCACGCTCTGAGCGCCAACGATGCTGGCCCTCAGGAAAAGTCCTTGAGATCTCTCTAGCAGACAGGTTCGCGGTCAGCCGCGGATCTGAACAAGGACAGCCTGGCGAGCGCAATCGATCCTCGAATGAGGGAAATGTTGCACGGCTTGCGTGCTATCGTTCATTACCCCTTGCTGAGAGCGCTCGTATCGTCATTCTTGGGCGGGATAGCAAGGAGCTTGCCGGTGGAGCTTCGGCCTTGCTGTGCAGGTCTGCCGCTGCGGAAGACCAAAAGTCGCAGCAGCGTTTGCCGAGAGAGCCGGGTGCACACCGATTTGTGGACCCGCTCGGCAAGCCATTTGGAGCATCGCTGAAGGCGCGTCTGGCTTGCTGCAGGTACCAAGTCCCACTTGCTTCGTCCAATCGGGCTCGTTTTAAACAGCGGGCCCGATGTATCCCCATCCCGCCTCACCCCTCATCCAGCTCGCTCATGGCATCATCCATATCCGACTGGGAGTCGCTTATGACTTGCGTGGCGACGGAAACGAGCGCCTTCTCGAAAGCTTGCTGCAACAATGCCGCAGGCGAGCGGTTGCCGCCGTTCGCCGCGGTGTCGGGGTCTGCGCCAGCCTCTGGCCTTGTCGCTGCGATATCGGCGGCGCCTGCGTCCATGTCGTAACACTCACATAGCGGCGTCGCCGCGAGATGACCTGCTCTCTGATAGCAGGGGCAGCTTGCGAGAAGCTGACGAAGATCGCGTCTCTGATAAATTCTGCGATCACTGATGTTGAGTTGATTTGCCTCGTGGAATGTCGATGTGCAAAGGACTGTGCTGGCACGACACGAAAGGTGGATCGGCTGGGCATCTGTCAGCGAAAAGACCGTCCGGGGGCAAGCCCTTGGTGAGCGAATATTAAATTCCGGCTCGGCGAAATTCTGTTGCATCATAAAAGTCGCCACGTTCAACCGCCGCGATGCGGTCCAGCAGGCAATCGAAGGACAGATCTCCCAAGCCAACTGTCCATGGCAAGATGCAGCAGATGTGACGAAATCGACCTCGCGCTTGCCGTTCTTGTTCGCGGTTCTGAATGTCAAGCACCTAGATTGCGAAGACGCGGCGCGGCTGATCTTGATTCTTTCTAACCCTGCAGAACGATTTTTCCGGCGCGTGCGCAAGCGTATCACGTTGATGGGGCTACGAAAGCCTGCGCGCTTAGCCCGTAATTATCGCAGTCGCTGCCGTTCGAAGTTCAATAGGTCTTCGAGCTCCCACAAAAGTGCCGCGACTCTGAGGATCGCTTTTGGCGCCAATTTGTCTTCTCGTACGCTGCAATAAGGAGGCCCGCCCTCTGTCTCACGATGCGAGCCAAAAAAAGACGCGATGGGGTTGCACCTCGCCAAACTTCTGGGATAGGTCGTCAAGTACTTGGAAGTAGCAGCCGGCGACCGGGTTGCAAAATGAGATGGGAGACATTTGGGTGCGAACAGAGTTTTCGTGTATCAATCGGTCTAAAGCGATCTTTGATGACATTTATGCTTTGGATGATCCAAGGGCATACTTCTCTGTCCTGGGCGACTTGGATTATATGATCCCGGACGTGGCTGAGCCGGTCGTGCGACAAATTCTGGCAGCGAAAGCTTCCGCAACCGGTCTTAAGCCTGTCGTTCTTGATATTGGATGTTCATACGGCATCAACGCAGCAGTGCATCGCTTTCCACTGACCTTCGGGGGCCTGCGTCACCGCTACGCTCGGCGCGAAATGAGGGCAATCAGTTCTGAGACACTGGTGCGCCTCGATCGCAATTTTTATGCGGCTTGGCCCGATGTCGGGTTGGCGCGGTTTATCGGCTTGGACGTGTCGGCGCCGGCGATTAGCTATGCAACAAACGTTGGCCTCCTGGACCAGGGCATTGTCGCTGACCTTGAAAAAGACGCGCTATCGACAGACAGCGCGCAAATTCTCCGCTCTGCGGATGTTATCATGTCGACGGGTTGCATCGGCTATATTACCGAGAAGACGTTCAGAAAAATTCTCGATGCGACCGAGAGATGTCCATGGATCATCTCCTTCGTGCTACGAATGTTTCCATTTGAGTCTTTGGCCTCGACCTTCGCGAACCGTGGCCTTGTGACGGAACGTCTTTACGGCGCGACATTTATCCAGCGCCGCTTTCGCGATGCTGAAGAGTTTGAAGGTTGTTTGGCCAGCTTGGCGGCTCTTGGCGTTGATGCGACCGGCCTTGAATCAGAAGGGCTGTTTCACGCCGATCTGATCTTGTCTCGCCCTGAGGCCGATGCGCGCGCCACTCCTCTGGAAAACATTGTCACGGTCGCCAGCGGCAGGGGGCGGCCGATCGGCCCCCGTTACGTTCATGTTGAAGGCACCGAGGGCTTGCAGGTCGCGCTAGAGCCATGACAGGTCAGAAGCCGCTACGCTGCGCGCCAGCCCCGTTCTGGGCTGGATCAGGAGGTCGAGAACGAAGCCATTCTGGCCAACAGAGCGCCGCAGCCGATGATATTTCGGAGGGATGGACCTCTGGCTCGACCATGCGCAAGCCGAAGTAAAAACCAGGAATATAGCCCACGCGGGACCGATCACTTTCGAGCGGGAGGCTATAGCGCGAGCGATAAACGTGCTGGTGTTCTAGGTGTTTAGTCCCGGCATTTGCTGGAGCGGATTGAGCTTGAATCGTTCTGGCTGGGATGTCCAGCATTTGCAGATGTAT
>NZ_LBKA01000033.1:0-46921 GCF_028128955.1 Bradyrhizobium sp. CCBAU 11386 | reverse complement strand
GGCGCGGCCATTGGGCAGCTTCAGATAACCCTGCGCTCGCTCCAAGGCCTGGATCGAGGGCTTCTCGTCCACGCATAGCACAACGGCCTTCGCAGGTGGGGCGACGTAAAGGCCAACAACATCGGCACCTTTGGCCGTAAAGTTCGGGTCGTTGCTCTCACACCAGGACTTGCGAGCCGCGAGGTCAATCTTGTGGCTGCGCAGGAACCGCGGGGGGGGGGGGGGGGGGGGGGGGGGGGGGGGGGGGGGGGGGGGGGGGGGGGGGGGGGGGGGGGGGGGGGGGGGGGGGGGGGGGGGGGGGGGGGGGGGGGGGGGGGGGGGGGGGGGGGGGGGGGGGGGGGGGGGGGGGGGGGGGGGGGGGGGGGGGGGGGGGGGGGGGGGGGGGGGGGGGGGGGGGGGGGGGGGGGGGGGGGGGGGGGGGGGGGGGGGGGGGGGGGGGGGGGGGGGGTTGGCCAGCAGAGGGCCGGTCCAGCGCGCAAACCCTTGCGGGGGCGGCTTATCCAGCAGCTTCAGAATCCGCTTGTCGGTCGTCTTCGTATAGAGCGGCTGCTTGCCAGGCCGCGGCTTGTCTTGCAGCCCTTCAAGGCCTTGGTCGGCATAGCGATGCCGCCAAAGGCTGACAATCCGCGGTTGGACCCCAACTTCCTTGGCAATCGACCGGGTGCTACGCCCGTCCGCCGCCAAAAGAACTATCCGCGCCCGCTTCAAATCGCGCTGCAACGTCACCGGTGAGCGACAACACGCCTCGAGCACCTTGCGATCTTTCTTCGAAAGGCGGACTTCTCTTGCTTCGGGTATCATCCCGACACCTTGAATCACGACTCACGTTCTAAGAAAAGTGGGTACTAGCCTACGCCAGAGCGAACCAATCCTTCTGTGTACCAGATCCACAAATAGCCAATTTGCGTCGCACGAGCATCTGTCCTGCCCTTCAGACTTCCCATGCAATCTCGTCGATTTCAGCAGCGATCTCCTCGGCGCTACGCAGTTCGCGCCTTCGCAGCGACTTCAGAACGCGCCGCCCGAGCGCGACGAGGTCGAAGTTCGGCTCGACTTACCTTCTTCAAAGCGGTCACACCACAGGAGCTGGCCGCGCCAGATTATAAAATGACTACCGCATCCTCCGTCTCGCCAAAACGACGGATAGAGCGTTGGCTTGTTGGTCCGCATATCCAGTCTCCAAGACTTCCTACAAATGGATCGAGATTCACAACGAGCGTTTCACCGCATCCGTCCGGACAGCGCATCAACGAGCGCAGCGCGCCTCGCTGGATGACCACCACATCGCCCGGAGCGGCAAGCATCTTTTCTCCCTCATCGCGGTATTCCGCAAAGCCGAGCAGGTTCACCCTCCTCGCCACATGTCTTCCTCACCGCCAGCTCGCCCGCCAATTGGGCCGCAACGGCGTATCCTTTTGTACGGCTAAAGCGGTCGGCAGCAGGACCGTCATCCCATTGACAGCACCTGAGGAGTCGAACGCCGACCGCAGCCTGATATTCAGTGGAACACGATTGTACTGCGATTCCCATCCGCCTCAGCTGTCGGACCACGCTGGACATCCAGCAGAACTTGCTGGTCGGATCACAGGGCCCGGGGGGATGCAAGAACGATGTCGGAGCGCACAGACGATCAATCTCAGCCGCCCAAATGGCATCTTTATGCCCAAGGCTTGCACTCCGGTGGCATTTGAAAGGCAAGCCAGGTCTCCAACGAACGCCATCTCATCCGCAGCGATGCGTTCCATCGTTCCATTGATGTCACCGACCAATTCTCGCAATTGATCACAACGTTGACACTGGGCTCCGACCGGCCGTCAAGCTTTCAAGAGCGTTATGCGTCGATGATCTCACCTTGCCTAGTGGTTCGCGGCGCCCGCATTGAGGATCGGCGACCAAATAAAAGCACGACAGCGCCTGTATTATGGCTATACAGCTGCGGTCGCGTAATTCGCTTCGCATTCCGCCGGAGCACCCCATAGTCGCCCCTTATATTTCGCTAGATCTGCATCAGCGGCAACGGAATGGCGGCCGTTACTCAATAAGACGCAGACGCCGCGCCTTGACGACGCATTGGATACGGGTGGTCGTTTCCAGCTTTCGCATTGCATTTTTGACATGAAAGTTGACGGTGTTCTCGCTCACTTTCAGGATGACTCCGATGGCCCAGGATGACTTCCCCTCCTCGACCCATCGTAAGCACTGTCTTTCGCGCGCCGACAAAACAATCTCTTGCACATCCGCCATGAGTTTCTCCTGGAGCAGAGAGGACGTGGAATGAGATCAGCAAACGCCATACCAATCAGTGCATCGCAAACTCTCGCGGCAGGACAAGATCTTGGGAGATTTCCGGTTCACTTCAGCGGAGACTGCCACCCAAGTGCAGGCCTATCGACGGGATTGCGACATATGTCGAAAAAGCAACAGCAGTGGCTACGGCAACCGTAGCAGTCGATATTTTCTCAACATCTGTGTGAGCTGGATATCACCTTTTCGCCAAGCGTCCTCCCGCAAGGAGTGAATGCTCTGTGAAGGGGCCGTAACACCCGGCTTGCGAGCCGAGATCCTTCATTTGCACCAAAGCTTTCCTTTCAAGCGGGTCGGCTCGGATCCACCCATCACAACAGCCCGGCGTTCGGCGTCCATCCTAAGGCGATCATGCAAGCTTTTACGTCCCAATCACCTACCAACGCTGGTCATTGATCGGCATCACAGCAAAAAGGTATGAGCAGTGCGGTTTGCGCCAATCGAAGGCCGGCCTCCAGGACTTCTGTATGAAACCACAATCCGCTCGGCCCAACTCAGGTCATCAATGCACTCGGCCGTCGCCTGTCGAAATGCTTCGTGCCCAGGTCTGCTCGAATGGCGAGCTCTCGTTTCTGATGGAGGCGCATGACGGCCTATCCGCCACAATCGCCCAGTGCTCAGGATTCAAGGGGCTCTGGGCGTCCGGTCTGTCGATTGCCTGTTCTCTAGGTTACCGCGACGCGAACGAAGCATCGTGGAGCCAGCTTGTCGACGCCGTTGAGCGGATCGTTGATTCGAGCCAACTTCCTGTCCTGGTTGACGGCGACGGAGGCTTCGGGAATTTCAACAATGCTCGCCTGCTGGCGCGCAAGCTCCTCCAGCGCGGCGCTGCCGGCGTCGCACTGGAGGACAGCTGTTTTCCGAAGATGAACTCGTTTGTTGGGGATCGGCACCCCCTCGCCGATATTGACGAATTCTCGGGCCGCCTCCGGGCAGTGAAGGATACGGTCGCAGACGACTTGGTTCTGGTGGCAAGGATCGAGGCGTTGATCGCTGGGTATGAGATGGACGAAGCACTTTTGCGCGCTCACGCCTACGCCGACGCGGGAGCCGACGCGATCCTCATTCATTCGCGAAGGAGCACTGCGGACGAAATCCTTTCGTTCGCGCGCGCTTGGCAGAACAGATTGCCCGTCGTGATCGTTCCGACGAAATACTACCGAACGCCGATCTCTGTATACCGTAAAGCCCGCATCGCCACGATGATCTGGGCCAACCACTCCATGCGAGCGGCAATAGCGGCAATGCGGCAAGTCTGCCGTCGCATCATCGCTGAGGAAAGCACCGCGAGCGTTGAGCCGAATATCGCTACTCTCGACGAAGTCTTCGAACTTTTGAAGTACGACGAACTCGCCCGTGCGGAAGCGTTATATCTGCGGCCCGAGGCTGAATTGCGCAAATAGGGTTTCGTCGACACAGGAGCATATTCGTTGCCGAAGACTCACCGTCCTGGACTTCCTGCTAGCTGGCCAGGTGCGACTTCAATCTCAAATGGCTTTCGTTGCACCGAGATGTCCTTAGATGGCGTAGCACGCCTCACTCGGCCGAAATTCGCATTTTTCCATCTGGGCAGCAGCTCGAGGTACCGGATCCATGGCCTCCCTCCTCTTTGGAAAAGGACCGACGAGGACCATTTGTCTGCCTTCACCCTTGGAGTTGATTTTCAAGGCTCCGGCAGGCTTGATTTCGCTTCAGCAAGCATACGTTGCGGCCGAAGACACTCGTCGGTGTTTCACCTTAGCGGAGCGACGAAAAGGAACTAAATGGTGACCGATGCTCCCAAGAACGCCGTCATTCTCGCCGCTGGCTGCGGCTCTCGCCTGCGTCCTCTGACAGATCTGAGGCCGAAGCCGCTCATCGAGGTCAATGGCACTTCGATTCTTCACAACGCTCTGCGCAACCTGGAAATTGTCGGCGTGGAAGGGGTGACGATCGTCGTGGGTTACCGCAAAGACGCCATTCAGTATGCCTGCGGCAGCCGCTTTGGCGCGCTCAGAATCAAATATGTCGAGTCGACTGTTTTTGACCGCACCGGAAGCGCCTATTCTTTGTGGCTGGCGCGCGACGCTCTTCTCTCCGGAGACTGCTTTCTTCTCGAGGGCGACGTCTTTTTCGAAGAGGATGTGTTGCGCTACTTGATAAGTTGCCCGGGGACCGACGTGGCTGCAGTCGTCCCCTTCGACGTTTCAATGGAAGGGTCAGCCGTTCTGTTGTCGCAGAACGGCCTCATCTCAGGCTTTCGATTGAAGCAAACCGCGTCAAATCTTGTTGCGGATGGCCCAAAGCTATTCAAGACGATGAACCTACTACGTCTTTCGGCGCCGACACTCAAGGCAACGATCGTTCCGGCGCTGGACGATATCATCGCCGCCGGAGCTAGGCAGACCTACACCGAAGAACTTTTCGGTTATCTGATACAAAAACGAGGTCTACAGCTCGCAGCGGCGCGATGCGATGGCCTCAGATGGTACGAAATTGATAGTGCTGAGGATCTGCAAATTGCGGAGCGCATTTTCAGGGACCGAATGAACGTCTACGCGCCCAGACGCACTAATGAACGTCAACGTGTCGAGACGCAATTTGCAGACTAGGTGAGAGTCCAATGCTAAAATACCTTTGGGATCCAGCGAACGCCACAACAATCACAGGCCTTCTCTTTTCCTCCACCAGCCTATTCCTTGTTCTCTCCGAGCTCCTCGAGCTATCTGTGGTCGACCACCTCGACGGGTTTGTGGCAGGTCGTACGAAGGGTCGCGATCCAGATGTCGCAGAGATGGGAGCGAGCCTCGACGGGTTTGCGGATATCGTCTATGGAGCCGTTCTGCCTGCGGTAATTGTGGTACGTCAGGCCAAGCATCACATCTCGCCCTTGCGACCGCAACCACGCTACTGGTGGCTGTGCAATAAGGCTTAGCTACTTTGCGAACTTTGGCAGGTCAATCACATCGCGGTTTTGGACGCGTGGTCGGCGACCACCAGCGCGGATCGGCTATGTACAGCAGTGTGGCTGATCTTCATGCCCACCTAATCTGGTATTGACACAAGAGCGCGTCCGCGCAGGCGGACCGCAAGTCCGCCACGCCCGAGTAATACGACTAAGACGCGAAAACTGCCTCAACGGGTCAGATGCCCATCCTCATAAAGCCACGCACACTGAGTCTGCTGTCCAAGTGCGAGCGTCGTCCTCCCGGGGCAAGCCTCATCATTTCCGCCTTCGCGATGTTCGACCTCGCCCACCCGGGCGCGGACCGTCTGGAAGGCGAGCAAGACCTTTGGGTCATGGCCGCAAAAGAGCTTCCGTCCGGGACCCCTCTCGACATAGGAATGCCTAAGCCGGAAGCGGAAGTGCTCGTCGGTGGACATGCCGCGGCGCCTCAGGGGCGGCCGACAGAGCGCTTGATGTTGGGCTGGACGATCGGACCGATGCAGAAGCACCTTTTGGTGACGGGCGATCGCTATTGGCAGATGACAGCCGCCGGCTGGCGACCGACAGCCGTTCAACCTTTCCGGCAAATGCCGCTAACGCGGCAACGCGCGTTCGGCGGCCCCGGCTACGCAGCGAACCCAGTCGGCGCCGGCCACGAGGCTCTTCGCCGCAGCATGGCTGGCGAGCTGGTGGCCCTACCCAATGTGGAGAGTCCTGAGCATGCGATTCAGTTCATCGACGCAAGCGCACCGCCCGCAAGTTTCGGACCAATGGCGCTGGATGACAGAAAGCGCCTGCAATACGCGGGAACCTATGACGCTGCGTGGCAGCAATCGTTCGCCCCCGCTTTGGCGAGCGACGCCGATCCGCGGCTTTTCATGTTTGCGCCGCTGGACCAGCGCATGGCAGGCTTTATCTCTGGCGGAGAACCCTACGCGCTACAGAACTTCTCCGCGGAACATCCATTGATCGAAGGCTGCCTGCCGGCCTTACGCGTGCGCTGCTTTATCGGCTGGCGTGATCTGTCGCGTGGGGTCACAGAACTGCCGACGCGAATCGATACGCTGTGGCTATTTGCCGGCGCCCGCCGCGGCGTTATGATCTATCGTACCGCGATCGCCGTGCAGGAATTAGATGGCAGCGACGTCGGCGACATTATGGTCGCCTACGAGCGACAGAGCGAGCTCGCGCGTCCATTGGATCATTACCTTAACGTCCGGCAGCTGCGACTCGACCGAGCGACGGCCGCACGCTATGCCTTTTCCGAACATCAACTCGCCCCAGAACTTTCGGCCGATGAACGCGAACACCGCGCAGCGCGGCGGCGCGAATTGGCCGACGAGCGCGCAGGGCGGCAGCTCGCCTCCATGCGCTGGACGATCGATCAAGAACTTGCGCGCATTGACCTTCCGCCTTTGCAGCGTCCCACGATCGAGATACCGCCGATTGAACCGTCGACCATTCCGGAACTGTTGCCGGAGGAGCTCGAGAGTGGCGAGATCGATTTGGCCGAGATACTCGATGCTTTAGAGACAGTACAGGCCAAGGCTGAGTCCGAGGTCGAAAGGCTCTCTGCTCAATATGGGCCCTTGCGCGCAGCCTATGAGAAGATTGCCAGCAGAAACGCAGAATCAAGCGATATCGACGCCGTGCTTGCCGCGATCGACAGCATGGACGCCGCGCAATCGATCGACGCAATGTTTGAGCAAGCTCCGCCATTCTCTGAGCTGTTGCCGGATGCTGGTTCGCCTCTCCTGGGCCATTTCGAAGACAAGCTCGCGCAGGCGAAAAACTGGCGGGCCGAACTCCTTGGCAAGGCAACGCAACCGCTGGACGAGCAAATGCAATTCGAACTTGCACATGCTCGTTTTTTTGACCTGCCGGCTGGACGACCGCTGGAGCCGATACGTAACGCCATATCGGACGACGCCTTTTCACTTCCGGACATTCCGATGCCTGTACTGCCGGAAGCAGCGCAGTGCGTCGCGCCAGAGGCGCCGAGCCTGACCATTGACGAGATACTGGCGCAGATCGACAGCCCCGTCACACCGCCTGACGTCACAGAACGCGCGCGCACGGTCCTCGCCGAAGCTGAGGCGACGCTCAGAAGGACCCTCCCCTCGCTTACCACCGACGACTGCCCGCCGTTCGAAGCCTTGAGCGCCCCCCATCATCCTGTAATCGCAGGTGGGCCCGAAGCGGTGATGGCCACGGCCAAAAAGGAATCTCAGGACGCATTCACGGTCCTGCAGACCGAGATCGACAAAGCGGAAGGCCAGTTGGCAGCCGGCATAGCCGCGGCGAGGCTCGCATCACCCAAGCCGCTCAGGCCTGAAACGATGCTGGCGCCCGCTGTCGCGCGCGCATTGGGGGATGTGGTGGAAGAGGAATTCCGGCGCGGCGGCACGGTTGCCGGTCACGATCTGGCCGGCGCCGACCTCTCCGGGCGGCCATTCGCGAACGCGGACTTCTCCGGCGCCTTTCTTGAACGCGCGAAGCTGAACGGGACCAATTTCGCTGGCGCTAAACTAAGGAAAGCCGCACTGTCCGGCGCGGAGCTCGTCAACGCGGATCTAAGCGCGACCGACCTCACCGAAGCCAACTTTGGTGCAGCCGACTGCCGCGGAACGCGCTTCGCCGGCAGCCTGCTTGTGCGCAACAATCTTCTCGGCGCGCGCATGGCGGGCGCATCCTTCGACCAGGCGCGTCTCATCGAGCTGCAGATTTTGCAGGTGCCGATGATCGGGGCAACCTTCCGCTCTGCACAGCTGCATCAATGCTGCTTTATCCAAGCCACCCTCGATAATAGTGTTTGGGAGAACGCCAGCCTCCAGCGGGGGCAGTTCATGGATCTATCGCTGTCCGGTGCGGACTTTGCCGGCGCGCGACTGGAACAAACCTCCTTTCTTAGGGTCGCAGCGCCGCAACTCGACTTCAGCAGCTCGCAATTCGACCAAGTCAGCTTCATCGGCGACATTGATCTGCGCGACGCCCGCTTCGGCCGCAGCAGCGCCGAGGCGCTCTCCTTTCAGGCTGCCGATCTCCGGGGCGCCGATTTCTCCATGGCTCGGCTCAACGGCGTCTATTTCGGCAAGTCGGATCTTTCGCACGCGACCTTTCGAATGACATCGCTGAAAGGTGCGGTAATCACTGGCAACGATCTGCGCGGGACCGATTTTTATGCCGCCAATCTGCTGGAGGCCCATCTCAATCACACCGACCTGAACGGCGCCAGTCTGCGCCATGCAAATCTCTATGGTGCTGACCTGATGGATGCTTCCTTGGTCGCCGCCGATTTGAGTAACGCCAACATTGACCGCACCGTCCTGATGGTCACGCGCCATGTCAATTGATCTGCTACTGCAGTCGATCGCCCATAGTTTCCCGGTACGTGAAGCCAACCTCGATGGCGGGAAGTTATCTGGACTGAGCCTAAACGATGGCGTTGTGCTGAGCTCTTCCTTTCGCAACAGCAGCTTCGCGCGCGGCTCCTTGAGTGGCATGATGTTTCAGGACTGCGACTTCAGCGGCGCTTCCTTCGCAGACGCTTGCCTTGAAAAATGCACCTTCGTCAGTTGCCGCGCTGACGCCTCCGACTCGCGACGAGCACGCTTCGCCCAGTCGACTTTCACGTCATCGGATTTCGGCCATAGCGACTTCAGCGAGGCGCGCTTCACCCAAACGACAGCGATGCGCTGCATCTTGACCAACACCATCCTGCGCGGCGCCACCATATCTCAAAGCGCCATTATGGATTGCGAGCTTTCCAATATCGTGTTCGACGGCGCCACGCTTACGAATGCCGCCATTACACAGGCCGATCTGCGCAGTGCGCGGTTCGCGGGAATGCGTTGCGACACGATCCTTTTCTCCGAATGCGATCTGTCGGACCGGGACCTCAGGGGCCTGATGCTTGCCCGAGCGAACCTGAGCGGTGCCAAGCTGGATCGCACAAACCTGTCCGGCGTCGATCTCTCTAGCTCGATTCTGGCGGGCGCGAGTCTCATCGGCGCCGACCTCTCGAGCGCGGTCGCACCGAACACACTATTTGTCGGGGCTGACCTGAGATCGGCAACACTGCGCAATGCCAATTTGAGTCAATGCGTCTTCGCAGACGCGCGCCTCGACGGCTGCGATCTCTCGGGCACAACAATGGGGATGGCCGTTTTCACGCGTGCATCTGCCAAGTCCGCCTCGTTTGCCGGGGCCGACATGTCCTATGCACTAATGCACCATGCCAAGGTCAATGGCAGCGACTTTTCCGGCTCGCGCTTTCTGCGCACTGACTTTCATTGCGCGTCGACCGAAGGCAGCCTGTTCGTGGCACAGGATGGTCGCGCCTTGCAAACCGTGCCTGAACGCGCTGTCGCCGAACTCTATGATGCAAGCCGCGTCATCCCCTTCAACGGAGCGAGCTAGACGATGCCCTTCATCAATGCAAATGGCCCAATGCCGGCGGCGGATCACGGCTTTCCCGACGTTTGCAACACGCCAACCGGTCCGGCCCTCGTGCCCGTTCCCTACCCAAACACCACCATGAACATGACGGCCATTCCCACACAGTCTCGCTGTTTTATCATGTGTATGCCTGCACACAACATGACGACCGAGCGCGCGATATCGATGGGTGACAACGCGGGTGTTGCCCTCGGCGTCGTGTCTGGCCTTGTCATGGGTCCCGGCCGCGCCAAGGCCGGATCGGACAATTTATCGATCGGCGGGTCACCGGCAACCAAGATGGGGATGCCGACCAAGCAGAACGGTGCCAGCCCGAATGTGCTCGGAGTTTCGATATCGCCCTCGCAAACCCGCTTGATGGCGCTGCGCTAAGATGCCGATAGACTGATACGATTGAGGAGCCCACTGTGCCAGATGCCTACACGCGACTAGTCGTTCCAGAAACACTGGTCTCTCCGCTGACGAAGTCAACCTATTTGCGCCTCGGCTCTTATTCGAGCGAAGAGGCAAACATTGTCACCGGACTCACCGCGGTCATTAACGAAGACCCTGCTGTCACCAGTAAGCGTGAAACCGACAATGCCGGCATACTTGCCTTCACCAATAAGGACTTCCAGGCAAATGTCGAAGGTGTTGCGCTGATGAAAATCGGTCGCGGTCAGACGACGGAAGTGACGAACGGCAACTCCCAACATATGGTCCCGAAAGGCACTTGTGATATCTCCGCCGAAAATGGCCTATCACTCACTGCTGGCGCTAACGGGACGTTCGCCGATATCACCCTGACGGCTTCGAACCGCTTCAAGATAATCAATAAAGGCTCCAAGTCGGAAACCAACGGCGGCGACTCGGAAAGGCAGACGATGGGTAACACCACCGAGTTCTTCCAAGGGACTAAATACACCTGCATGAGAGGCGCAGCCACCACGCTGACTATGGCCCGTAACCTGTGCATGCACTTCGGAGAATCCTTGACGTTCAGGGTGTCCCGCGAATGTTCAGTCAATTTCAGTGATATGCACTCTGTAACGATCGGCAACAAGCTCGATATCGTCAAAGGAAACGGCATCAAGCAAGTGAACGGCAATTCGGCGAAGTCTGTCTTAGGACGCAACTACAAATCGGCTGATAGTGACACCAAGATTCTCAGGAGAAGCGATTTCAAGCTCGCGCCCGTTGACGACTTGAAGTCGGTCGGCCGCGACAGCACGCTCTGCAAGACCAGCGTGTCCGTATCACAAGAAGAATTGAGAAGCGGAAAGGTGAACACCGAAAGGCACGAGCTTGTGAGCCGAGTAGCGGACATCATGTCCAGCACCGGCAATGAGGAAGTCATACAAAAGAAGTCAGTAATCTTCGTATAGCTGGCCGGAGGGAAAGATGACTATGACGTTCCGTGCCGCAAACGAAATCTTGGCGATGACCGAGCGCTTGCTTGGACCTGGACATCACACCGCCCGTGTTGTGTCAGTCAGCGACGATGGCGCGACGGTGGTGGTCGAAGTCGCCGGCGCTCGTCACACGGCGACGGTGGCCGTTGGCTGCCTGGTCCGGCCTATTCCACAGGACGCGGTGCTGCTCTTCAGCGAGGCGGAGCAAACCTTCGTCGTGACCGTGCTCGAGCGAACGGGCTCCAGTTGGGGCATGATCGGCCTACCGGGGGATCGCAACATGTCGATCGAGGGCGAGACTATCACTATCGCCGCGCGCCGGCGCATTTCCTTGCGTGCCGATAGCATCGATCTGCAGGCTAAGCTGTTGGCCGTGCTCGCGGACAAAAGCACCTGGATCGGCAAGCTCTACACTTTGATCGCGGACCATTTCCGCTGCTTGGCGCGCATCCAGGAAGCGAGCGCCGATTCGCTTACGGTAAAGGCAGTCGAGCGCATCGCGGTTATCGAACGCATCGACTCGTTGCAGGCCCAAACCCAAGCCGTTAGGGTCACCGGCATCGCCTCCGAGATGGCTCACAGCAAAGTCATCGCGGTGAGCGAAGATCTCCGCCTCGACGGCAAACGCGTGACGGTTGCATAGCGCGCATGCTGACCACTGGCATGCCGGCTCCGACCCGGCAAGACCGGCTTAGAACGGCGCAGGAATTTATTGCGAGCGGCCGTCTCGAGGAAGCGGAGGCGCTGCTGGAGGAGGTGGTCGCCACAAACGATCCCGATACGCTCAATGCAAAGGCTACACTGGCGCTTGCGCGACATCGCACTGAATTAGCGTTCGAGCAGCTGGCGGAGGCTGCAAGCGGTTATCCCGATCACGCGGGCCTTGCTACTAACCTCGGTATCGCCCATGAAATGCTCGGCCGCCTTGATGAGGCGGTTACTTGCCTCAAGCGCGCAGCGGGGCTCGCCCCGCGCAACCAGGAGATCAAGCTCGCGCTGGCTCACGCCCTGGAAAGTCGCGGCGATGTTGCGGAAGCCCGCGCGATTACAGAGGCGGTTGTCCAAGACGAGCCAGGCAACCCGCGCGCCCTCCTTCAACTCGGCACCATTGATCTCGCCTTACGCCATTACTCGTCGGCCGAGACCGCCCTGCTTCGTGCCCTGGAGGTTGCCCCGAACGATCCCGATACGCTGCGCAATTTGTCGGTGCTCTTGCTTGATCGCGGCGACTTCGACGAAGCGCTCAACGTTGCGGAACGCGCGCATCTGCGCGCGCCGCTCGACATAGCCGGGCTCTCGCATCTGGCTTATTGCCGAGCGGCGAAGGGGCTTTGGGCGGAAGCGGAGACCACCTGCCGGAGGTTGCTCGCCTATGCGCCGATGCACCTTGGCGCCCGCGAAATCCTGGCCCGCGTCATGATTGCCGCCGGCGAGGAGGATCGGGCAATTGCGGAGCTCACACAGTTCGTTCGCGCGCGCAAAACGCTCCCCTCCGCGGCGCTTGCTTTGGCAAGTATTCTGCAATTCGTCGGCCGCTTTGATGAAGCTCTCAAGCTTGCCAGCCACCTCGCGCGCACGCGACCTAACGACGAATCGGCGAAGTCTCTGGAGGCCACCCTTGAATTGACGCTTGGCCGCTTCCCGACGCCCAAGCCCGTCGACTTGGCGCAGGTTAGGCGCATAGTCGTGCCGCCGACGACGGACGCCCTCGAATTCATAGTGCTCGTTCGTCATTTGCGTCGGCTGTCCAGCCAGCAAAATGTGCACGTCGTCGCAGAGCCACGTTACCAGGCTCTTCTTACCGGCCTGGCCGAGCAGATCATTCCTGACGAGCCGAGGCCTCAGCTCTCAGCCACGCCCCTGCAAGCGTTATTGGGCATTCTGCCGACCAACGCCGGGAACGTTGCCGATGGCATTCCCTATCTGCGATCCGAGGCCAAGCTCTTCGCCGGATGGCGGGATGCCCTGGCCACGTTCGCAAGGCCTTTGGTGGGAATCGTATGGGAGGGCGGCGCTCTCGGGCTATCGATGGAGCAGATCGCAGCTGCGGTTCCTCGCTCCGTTACGCCCGTCAGTTTGATGACCGACGTGCAACGGCATGACATGAAGCGATGGAACCGTCCGATAGATGCTGGTGCGCATATCGAGTGCCCTGCGGAATTGATCGCGGCAGTCGCCAATCTCGATGCAGTGGTCGGGCCCGACAGCTTCGCCATCCATGTCGCCGGGGCGCTCGGCGTCCCCGGCGTGGTCTTCGTGCCGCGCGGTTATCCTTGGTATTGGGCCCAGGCCGGCGGAAAGCCATTGTGGTACCCCTCATTCGAAGTCGTCGTGCAGGAACGGCACGGTGACTGGGCTGGAGTGATCGATGAAGGACGGCGACGACTGGAGGCATTGCTGCGCGCACCAATGATTGATTGAGCGGCGCGCACCCACGAGCAGTTCCGGAAGGTTTTGGTTTGCGTGTTATACCGCGGCGGCTCAGTGGACCGGATCACGAAGACCTTCATGAGGTGCGCGTCGGAGGCCATATTTTGTGCGCTGGTATGTTGCTGCCCGCACCGAGCCACGCCGTAGACGACATCGACCACTATTGCCTGCAATTTCCAGATGCGCGCGGCATCTTGGTCTTCTCGGGCGATCCATCCGAAGCCGGCGCACAGGCCGTGGCTGCTCGTCCCGAGTTGGAGACATGGTTCGGAGCCGACGTGCTAGCACGCCTCGCCAGGCACCCGAGGTCGCAAGGTCGTTTGAAGCCGCGGTTGCAGCTCCCGAAAACCTTGTCGAGGCCGCGAAACTATCGAGTGCCATTACTCCGCCTTGCCGTTGAACGAAGGATTTTTGACCTCGAACGAACGTTTTTGTCGCTGTCATAAGCGGCGCGTTCGTGCGTGGCGATTCTCGACCTTCATGCAAATAGGTTACGACCCATTTTATCCTCAGCCTTCTCTGTGAAGGTGAGCCGAGGCCGTATCGCTCCGATATCGTATGGGGCGTGCCCCATCCGCAGCCCGCAACACGGCGCCCCTCAACCGAACCTTATCTCTTTCTTCAAATGGCCATCGTTGAAGGTTTCGACGAGCGCTCGCGATGTAGTCTCGATCTGCCGGCCTTGGCGCGTGTTGGCTCCACGCGACGATGTTCATGGCAGGCCAAATTGATCGTCTCCGGCGGCGGCGGACAGAACGTTCCAGCGCGTGTCACGTTCGGGTGCGTTTTGGGTCTAGCCTGCACGTCTGGATGGATCGAACTCGACCCAGGGCAGCAGTTTTTTCGTTTTACGGATGAGCGTGGAATCCTTCGGCCGGCTGGCTGTGTTTGACGAAATCAAGCAAGTAACCGAGGCGCTGGATGACCGAGCGCTCAAAGGCGGGCGCCCATTTTTCCACCCGTGCTTTCATCTTGGCAGCGAGATCAGAAAGCCCGGTTGCTACGTCCGCTCTCATCCAGCAACCCTTCAGAACCTGTCAGCTATGCGGTCGCATCGATCGCCACCGGAGGCCCAGCTGACGGAGCTTGACCGCCAATCTGTCGAGAGACGCCTGTTTGAAGAGCGTTGACTTTTCGAGGTTCCAGCGGCCGCTCAGCACGCCCGGCATGGCCGCCGCCAGTCCTGCGACGCCAGCGTCAATGTGCGCCGATATACCCCGACAATGTCTGGGACCAAGTCAGCGTCCTCAGCTTGTCTTTCCAAGATCAAAGGTGACGGGTTGGAATCGCAGAACGGCGGTATCATAAAGGCCGTGGCCGCTTCACCATTTATCCTCGCCGCTGGTGCTGCCGGGAACGTGCTCCCACTTTACTTCCTTGTAGGTGAACGACCAGTCTTCCATGTTCTGATAGAAGCTGTTCTGAGGGTTAATCGTCAGCGGCACATAGGCTTTGCCTTCAATTAAGGTCGCATTCTTCCATGTGATTTTGAAGAAGTTCTGCGGCTGCGGCATGCCTCCGGGATCGGTGCGGTAGAACTCGCAGAGTACCTCTTCGAGCACTTCGTTGGTGGCCAGCGCCTGCCACAGCAGTGGCGAGGCGCGATCGAAGAACTTGGTGAAGAGCACTGGCTTGTGGTTGCGAGCGCCGGTGGCGATACCGCTCGTCACGTCGCACGGAACGGCAATACCGCTGGTGAATGCGACGACCGTGATCTTCGCTTGCTTACCAGAGTCGCCCTTGGCGACTTGCCCGATGCTGTCCGGCTTGGAGGCATCTTTGGAGATGTCGCCCTGCTTCTTCCCCTTGATCGTCATATAGGATTCAAGTGACATTTTCGTTTCTCGGTCCTTGTGATACGCTGGCGCAACCAGCACGATCTGTATCGCAACATTCGTGCCAAAAGCCGTATGCATCCGCTGCCTGCTAGTGCCGGCCTTCCGGATCTGACGGTCAACGACAGTGCGTAGATTTCCGCGCACCGACAGAATCAAGCGATGATTTCGCCCCCCGTCGGGTAGTGATCTGTCACGGCACAGCAGGGCCGACTGGCACCAACCGACACTCGACATTGAGAAAGGCACGCGTGGCAACGTCGAGCACCGCTTGGGCCGTCACACTGTAACCCATGCAGTTATCAACAACGGCGTTGCCCTGCAGCGTGTAGACGAGCACCGTGCAAGACCCTCGCTGTCCTTGCTCCAGGTATTGCGAGGATAATTTGAGGCGCAATTCTCGTCCGTCACGAAGCCGTTGCGAACGAACGCCATCCGCCGACGGCGGCGGTATGTTGATCGACGCTGCCGGCAGGATGCTCGCCCGCGCCGTGTTAGCAACCGCTTCCAACAGCGGGTCGATCTCGTGAGTTGCGGGCCTCCAGACAGTCATGAGGCGTTATAGGGTGAGATAGTCACGCAGGCCCGTCGTAAATCTCGAACAAGGCCCCAGACTGCGCTTTGATACGATTGAACAAGTGCGCCTGCGAGGTCACTCCCCCCTTCATCGCAGGATTGTGAACCCCTCCGACTATCACCGGACGGTCAATGTCGTCGTTGAAGTAGGCGACCGCAACTTCCGTTCCTGGAACTAATGGACAATGCATGCCGGTCTGATTCGGACCTACATAAGGCTCGAGCTTGCGCACGTAGTGGCTACCACGGCCCTTCGCCTGGTCGTCGACGAACGCAAACTGCAGCTTATAGCGCCCCTGGTCGTCGATCTCGGCCCGCCCGTTCCACGCTTCTCCGTCGACCGTGGCCGTATGGAGGCCGAGGCCCGAAGGCACAGGCGTCATAGCGACCGGACGGTAAGGCACGTCCGACCGGATGCAGTGGACCATGTTTTGGTAGGCTCGCCCGTGCTGGCCAAACGCTTGGAACCCGGTCGACGCGGGGCGATAGGCCGAGTGATCCGCGGCGACGACGAGATATTCACCGTCAAAACGGGGATGACCCTGCAACTTATAAATGACGCCAGCGCGTACCTGTGGCGCGTCACTGTGCGCGATGTACATTGTCTGGCCGGCGCAGACTTGCTCGGCACGGATTCGGGCCAGCGTGTTCGCTTCTGCTTCGCTAGTAAAATGGCCGCCGAATCGCGAGGCCCTGCCCAGAAAGCCGCTACCTTGTCCAACAGGTTGATCGGCGGACACGACGGAAGCCACGGTTTCGTCGTAATCTCGGAAGGCAATGGTCCCTGTGGAGAGAACCCGGCGCTGCCGGAATGACAGAACGGCGCTTTCGTGAACACCCCGAGGCAGATGGCGGTCGCGCTGGTGCGCGTAAAGAATCACCGAGTTGGCGCCGAACTCGACCTTGGGAAAGGCCAGATTCTTGTCGCCAAAGACGACGATCTCACCGCCATCTTCCTGCTTGAAGAAATAGAAAATTCCGTTCCGTTCGCAAAGGCGCGAAATGAAGGTCAAATCACTTTCATTGTACTGCACGACGTAATTTTTCTTGGGGTAGCGATCAAGATTGTATTCGGTGGGGATGCTGATGCACGCCTTGCTCAGCTGCTCCTTGACGATGTCATCGACGCCCATCGGTTGACCAGGGCCATAAATGCGGCTTGCGACGGAGAGGTCTGCGACGGCAAAGCGCGGGCGCAGAACGAACTGGAGCACCCGTAGTTCAGTTACCGTCGGGTCCAGTTCCTCGACCTGGGCACAGAGGCCCGAGGCAATCCATCGCCCGCATCTGGTTTTGACAGTCAGCTTGGCGCATTCACCAATCAAATAGCTGGTATCGACATCGCTCGACGTGGTCGCGTAAATCACATAACTGAACGGCATGGAAATGCACTCTGTGCCCTCGAACCCTTGCACGTCGAGCTCAATATCGGGCTTGCTGTGAATGTCCAGGCTAATACTGAGATTGGAGTCGTCGGCCATCGCTACACCAAGTCACAGTTTGGCAGTGCGAACACGTTTGCCACCAGTGTGGCGGAGAGAGAGGTCGACCGCGAGCCGTGCGATACCGAAGCATTCAATGCTCAAATGATATCTCATTCCCTTACTCGTTTTACGACAGCGGCATGGGCCTTCCGCAGAAACGGTAAAGCCTGTACGGGCGACCGAGGCGCTGGACGCACGCACCGATAGTCTCGACGCGGTCGCCCGATTGAGGGTAAGCCTTGAAGCGAGCACGAGACATTGTGCTGGCGAAACAGTGGGTGGCGGCGCCGATGCGAGATTTCCAGTGCCACGTTGCATCGTGATCTGCTAACGGCGCCGGGATGCCGCGTCCCAACGGTGCGTCATAACGTTGATGTAGGGGCCATTGGTGCTCGCGTCGAGGATCGTGAAGCCGACACAGAACAATGCGATCAGCGCGTGGCGGATTGTTTCTGTCTGGAAGTTGCGACTGGCAACTAGATCCGCGTCTCAAGTAGCCGCCTGTTGGCAGCGAACGCCTGTCTTGCATTGCAGCCCAGGTGTCCATCGTTCTCTCCGAGGACACCGAGCATGAGGTGCATCCTTCAGCCTTGCTCGCCAGCACGGGTCGAAAAGGAAGATCTCTTCGTGCGCTCTCAGGTACGGTGGACGATGTGTTGGGATTCTCTCTCAAAACGAGGCTCGCAGCTTCAAGGGAAGGACTTCCAATGCACCCAGCCAACCAGGGTCGCTGCATCCCAATAGCAATGGTCGTGCCAATGGCGTCCTCCTCATCTAAGCCATTAAATTAGGTTTTGAAAACGTTCAGGTTGGGCAAACGACGGCAGGTGTTCTGAACATGACACCGCCTGTCGGCTGCCAGATGCGGACAAGCTTTCACCCCGGTGAGCCCTCGGCATTCATCTGCGATCGACGCATTCTTGAATCCGATTACCGCCGCCACTTCGGCCACCGCTGAATTTACGCCGTTTAACGGGTTTCGATGGAGGTGGGCCATCGTCGTTACCACCGGATTGCAAGGGCGGCAGCAGCAGTGGCAACAGCGGTGGCTCCAACCAGGGGCCCGGCCCCTATCAGGGCGCGGCGCTATGAGGTGGATAGGAGAAACAGTACCCGCGGTAAGCGATTCAGCGATACGTTACGAGCGACCTGATTTGCACGATATCGAAGAGAGAGTCCGCATTGGCCCGCCACGGCAACGGAGTGGCCGGCCCCGAGCTGATCGGCGTCCTGGAAGAGTTCGGGCTTCTGCCGACCCAGGAGATCCCGATGCCATACTTACATACGCCGTGAACCCTACAGGCCGAAGGGGGACCGGAAATTAGATTTGAGAGATCTGCAAGGCATTGTGAACGACTTCTTTGAGAGGGACCCGAGCTGCGGTGAAAACAATGATGAGTGGAGTGGAGAAGTCTCGCTCGTGAGTGGTTCGACGAACACTCAAAGAGAGAGATCCTGTCTGCTGTCCATGAGCGCGCATTCGACCTTAGTCTGCTGTCTATCGAGAAATGTCGCTTTAGGTGCGCCTACTCGTTTCTACGACGGCAGTGCGCGCTGGCCGAACAGCCGGTAGAACCAAGGTGGGCGGCCGAGACGCTGGACGAACTCGCCGACGGTCTCGATACGGTCGCGGCGGTTGAGGGCAAGGCCTGAAGCGAGCACCCGCCATTGCGCTGGTGAAATGGTCAGCGGCGGTGCTGGTGTGAGCCTCGCCTTGAGTGCCTCATTGGCTGGCTGCTGCGCATATGGGTGCGCGCCGGTCAGGGCCAAATAGGCTACCACAGCGAGCGAATAGACATCGTCGCTTTCCGCTCGAGGCTCACCCATCAGCATCTCTGGCGAAGCATAAGCCGGTGTCAGGAGGCCGATCTGATCAAGCATGGCCGTGGCTCCGTCGTGTTGCGGCGAAACGTCGAGCATGAAAGCTGTCCCAAAATCCAGTATTTTGATTTCGCCCGTCGAGGTTATGAAGATGTTGCTTGGCTTGAGGTCGCCGTGGACGATACCTAGACAATGCATGTGGGCGAGCCCCTGCCCGGCCGCGCGAACGATCTGAAAGGATACAGAGGGTGACAGCGGCAGTCGCTGACGATTGGCCAGGATCTGCGCCAGGGAACGGCCCTTTAAGAGCTCCATGACCAGGTAGTGGTACTTGCCGTCGTAATCGGAATCGTAGACCTGCACCAAATTTCGGTGCAGGAAGTTGCGTGCAAGGCGCGCCTCACGATGCAGCAGCTGGACTAATTTCTGACGCATCTTCGAATGTGGTTGGATGACCTTCACCGCTACTTCAGGATTTTGCTCACGCGCCCATAGGCCGATCCGATCGATCGCACGATAGACGGTACTGGTGCCACCCTCGCTAATCACCTCTACCAGGTCGAAACGACCGCCGAGCACGCATCCCAAGGGTACCGGACTCACAGTGCAGCCCCATCCACGCGGTCGACAATCGTATTGGTATCGTCGGTTGTCTCCTGCACGAGACGGCAATACGGGACTGGGGCGATCAGAGCGTCGACCAGCTCGGCCACCGACGCATTCTTCCCGACAGAACTAGAAAGAGGTCTCACGGCGCACGCTATCATAGGTTATTCGGGCATCGGAACGAACGAAGGACACTCAAGCTGAACGGATTGCTTACGCTTTCCGCGCGCAGCTCGTAGGTCACCTTGGGCCGGTCAGGTCTGCCGATCGTGATGGTGAACCGATCGGAGGCGCCGCGCGAGGACAGCCGCGAGGCATCCACGAGTCGGAACAGCGCCCAAGGGCCCGATCTCTCAATCTTCTCCTCGGTTCCATCCACGGCGGCGAGTGTGACGGAGGCCGTGCTTGCATCGGATCGAGTCGGCCATTCGAGCTCGTAGGCACGTGGCGCCTCATGACGATAGACGATTTCCTTGCCATCCATGACGAACGTCGCGTGCAGCAGTTTGGAGGCGAGATAGACAGGCTTGACGCTGAACTTCATCGCGGGCGCGGAGCCTGCGCCGCTGAAAAACGCCTTCCTCATCTCCCTCGCGCGCTGAAATTGGGCTAGAGCATCGGCCAGGATCGGCGCCGTCGCCCCATCGATGGTCGCGAGCGCAAGCCCGTTCCGTCCTTCGACCACCAGCGGCGACAGGTATTTTCGAAAAAAGTCATCGAGAACGCCGCCGGGTCGGAAGAAATCGCTGAAATCCTTCAGTGTTATATCCTCCGTCGCCGTCGCATATACCGGATAGCGCTGGAAGATCACAGCCTCGCAGACCGGGACCACTTCGCGCTTCCAAACAGCATTTACGTAGTCGTGCGCCTGGTCGAGCAAGATGCTCCATGTCGAGAACGTGATGTCGTTCATGGTGGTGCGGACCAGGTCCGGCCGCAGCGCCGAATCGGCGCGCAAGGCGCCGAAAGCATCGTTGCTTGGGTCTTTGACATGCCGCTGGACGAGCTGAAATGCGGCTCGGCCGGGATCCGGCGCTGTCGCGATGTTGACCATTGTCGCATAGAGGCCGCCGAAAAGATCGCGAATGTGATCCATGCTGGCCGGCTGTCCCGAGGATCCGGCTGTGGCCAGTTGAGACAGAGGTCGGAATGCTTCGGTGATCCGCGTTCCTGGCCAAGGCGTATCGCCGAATGCCGCCGAGAACGCGGTGGCCGCGGTACCGCCGGTCTCGCCTGAGGTCTGCTGCCCGGGGGGTGGCAGGTAAGTGTTGTCACGGACCAGGGAAATGATCTGCAGCAGCGTGCTTTGCGAGCCGGCAAGTCCGCGCAGGACCGCTGAGCCGCGCTCCATGTCGCCGAACTTGACGACGCGAATGCTGCTTAGGACGTTTGTCCAAATGCGGATATAATCAGTAACATACCGGTCAATGACCTTGAGCACGACCTGCTGTGCGTCGGTTGGGTCAAACGGGCTACCGGCAAGGACCCAGTCGTCGCTTTGCTCTTCTCGGACGATGAGCGGCAGGCGGTGCAGCAGGAAATCGAGGAACCCGTCGCGCGTGAAGATGCCAGGGATTATCGCACGATTGCTCAAATAGGCAGGCTCCTGCCGGACAGTGGCGGGACCGACAATCTGCGAAGCACGCATCTCAAGCTCGCCGGAACCCAGCAGACTGACCAGATCGATCGCGCGGAGCCGCGTCTCCTGCGCTGCTTCGCGCAACAGACGGGCATAGACCTGATCGACGAGAGGACGCTCCGTCAGGCGCGAACCAACCTCAACGACGAATCTCTGGTCATTCGTGATCGGCTTCGGCAACAACTCAATCAAGCGTGAAAAATGCTCCCTCAGTTCGCCCGCTGATGTCGTATCGAGCGCGAACGCGAGTGCCACTTCAGTGCGCGCAGCCTGCTCGACTTTGCCGCGGTCGAAATGCCTTGGATTGCTCAGCATCAAATATGTGCGGAACACGTCCTTGGCCTGGTCCGGGAAAGTGTCGTCGCCCGTACGCAATAATGCTTCGATGCGGACTGCAAGCCTGCCGGCGAAAATCGGCAGCAGACGGTCGACCAGAATGTGATCATAGGCCGCTTGCGCAGCCGGCGCGAGCGACGGGGAGCCAAGGCCTTCAAGCCAAGCATACCAACTACCCTCGCCGGCAGCCTGAGGCAGCCGGCGCGCGGCATTCAGGATCGGCAAGAGGTTCTTCAGGTCCAGGGGGGCGCGGATTTCCTGGAGGTGGGCCTGCATCGTCTGCGCGGCCATTCGGGTTTCCGCAATGCGCACTTCGCTTCGGGTGAAGGCACCGTAGCACTGGGTCAATGCAGCCACCGCCAGCGTAACGGCCGCGATATAGCCGCAGCCGTGCACCAGCGCGAGCTTACGCTCGATTCTGGCATTGCGGCCGACCAGTCCCTGCTCAGCGAAGATCACGTCGGTTAGCAACCGCTTGATGAAGAACGTCTTCACCGATCCGATTGACGACAAGCGCTGCGCGGAGTGCAGACCGAAATTCCACCTGATTGCGCCGCTCACCCCGTCGATTGGCGTCCCTTCCTGCGTACCGCTGGTAAAGTAGACGCCGCGCAGCATCGGCGGCACTTCGAATCGGCTCGTCCGGAACACCTCGCTGACGAAGCCGGTGATTGCTGTCCGGATGCTCCAGAATTCTTTAGGAAATGCATACATGATTGCGCGGCGGCTAAGATTGCGTTCCTCCTGCATGCGAAAGGCCAATTCGGTCTCGAGCCGCTCAGCAAGCTCCTGGATCTCAAGCGTTACGACGTCACTAATGTGATCGCCCGGCCCCTCGAGGGCAAAGGTTTTCCCCCACACCTGTGCCCGGCCTTCATGGTCGAGATCGTCAAAGTATTCGGTGAAGCCAGGTACCAGATCGCATTTCGTTACCAGAACATAGACTGGAATGCGCATGCTAAACTTCTTCAGTAGCTCCTGTATCCGCGAACGAACTGAACCGACGAGCCGCCGCCGCCGGTCTTCCTCGCACAGCAAGAGATCGGTCAGGCTGATGGCGACCAAGACGCCATTGATCGGCCGCTGGCGCCGATGCGTCGCGAGAAGATCGAGAAAGCCGTTCCAAGCCGCGCGATCGACCTCGGCATCCTTATCCTGCGTCGTATAACGGCTTGCCGTGTCGATAAGGACTGCTTCGTCGGTGAACCACCAGTCGCAGTTTCTCGTGCCGCCGACGCCCGCGACCGGGTCGACGCCGAGCCGTTCGGCCAGCGGAAATTCGAGGCCCGAATTGCGCAGGATCGTTGTCTTGCCGGCGCCCGGCGGACCAATGATGATGTACCAGGGCAGCTCGAACAGATAGCTTGGTCCGCGCTTTCCGGCGAACACCGTATCGCGCAGGACCTTCAGCGCGTCCTCGAAGCGGCTGCGGATCAGTTCGATCTCCTCAAGGCGGCGATCGTTGGAGGCCACCATGAGGCCTTCGCTCTCCATCAGTGACTTGATGACGCGGCGATTGGCGCGGCGCGCCAGCCAGTATCGGACAAAGATCACGACAACCACCGCCCCGAAGAAACCGGCGATTGTGGCGGCGCGAGCGGTGACCGAATAGAACGGATATCGACCGAACAGCTCGAGATAAGGCCCCCCGAACCAGACGAGCATGCCGAGCGCCAGCAAGCCGATCAGCGTGATGAAGCCTCGAGCCGAGAAGACTGCCGCGAATTGGGCGCCGAACATCTGCACCTCCTCCTTTTAGTGCGGCGCGGAGCGGCCGATCAGGTCGAGCAAGTGTTCGACGGGTGCAAGTTCGCCCGAGAGACGCCACCGAAACAAGCCATAGCCGATGAGCACCACAATAGCGGCGGCGGCGAAGACGATCCACAACGGCAGGTAACTACGCACGCCCATGCGCACGCTGAGGCCGCGCCATTGGCTCGATAGTTCGGTGGGCGCTGCGGTCGTGTGTTCCCGCAAAAGGCGCTGAACCTCGGAGCGCAAGTCTTCAAGCCGTTCCCGGCCGCCTTCCACCACGCGATATTTGCCTTCGAAGCCCATCAACAAGCAGATATTAATGAGCTTAAGCAACGCGAGATATTTGGCTGGCTCCGCCTGGACGTGATCGAGCATCTGAAAGACCTTCTCGCCGCCCCAAGTCTCGTTATAAAACTGGTTGAGCAGGCTATTGTCACTCCAGTTGCTTTCACCGCCCCAGCGCGTGGTCATCACGGCCTCGTCGATCAGCGCGCACATCACGTAACGGGCGGCTCTCACATCGCCGCCGCCGGCTTGAGCTTTAGCGGCACGTTCCTCGAAGCCACGGATATGCTCGACAATCCCGCGCCGCAGCGCGCCTATATCGGCATCGTTGACGGAGCGAAGCTGTGAGACGAGCAAAAGGAGCGGTGCAGCGGCCGCGACCAAGGTGTCTTCCGCTGCCCTTGGCTCGAAGAGACCGTGCGCTACGATTTCGGTATGGTGGGTTGCCCGCAGTTCGCCTGGTTTCGATGCTGGAGCCGGCGCGTAAGCGAGCGTCGGGGCGGCGACCTTCGGTGGAACGTCGGCGGAAGATTGCCCGCGGTGATCGTTACGGGTCGGACCGGCAGGTCTGCGTCCAAGGACTGTCGGCTCATCCGTGTCTTTCGGTCCTGTCACGCACGTTTCCCGCGGATGGCCCAGAATTCGAGATGCAGATTCGAGTAGTCACCGCTGACGTGGAAAGCAAAGGCGGCCGCGCGCGGCAGGATGCGCCACAGCTCCACCGACTGGTCTAACTCGAAATAGACGGCATTCTGGATGTAGGGCACCTCGCGAGGCGCCACGGCCAGGGCGCGGATGGGGATACCCGGGAGCTGAAGGTTGACGAGATCGCGAATCTGCTCGACCGAGCCTACTTTCATCTGCGCTGGAAGCTGGTTCCGTAACGTCTCGGTCGGTACGCTTGCCACAGCGAGGAGAACGAAGCGAGAGTCCTGGAACAATGTGCGATCGGTAATGACGCCGGTCATGATGCCATACCCTCGATCCTGCAACGGGAGCGATATAGCGGCGCTCTGTATCACGACGGATAAGATCTTGCGCAACCTCTCAGCTAAAGACGCGAAGCCGCTCTCGAGATCCTCATGTCGATAAGAATGCATATCTTGTGGCTTGCGGCGATCATCGACGAAGCTCGACAGCTGTCCTGCGAGGCCAAGCAGTGCGCGGAAGAGTGTTTCAGGATGATGCCCAACTGTTGTTGCGAAGTGGTCGAAAACGGCTTCGGCGCCGTTCACGATGGATAACGTCAAAAGATCCACCAGTCCCGCTGCGTCTGCTGTCGAGCGCGCCGGATCGGCGCGCGCGGAAAGCGCCTCAGCGCGCGTCCGTAACAGCGATCTGATCTCGTTCAACAGCAGGATTAGCGGCTGGACCGCGTGGATGTCGATGGCCGGCGGGATGTAGGTGTCGGACAATGTGATCGCGCCGGCCGGATCGACGTCCAGGATACGACCGATAGGCAGCGTGATGAGATCGCACTGCTCCTCGCCTTCAAAAACGAGGTGCGGCATCAGCGCAGCAACACTAATATCGACGGCAGGCTTCTGCGGGGCCGTCACATTCCGGACCTGCAGGACCTCCTGAGCATGGCGGCGCGCAGGCGCTTCCCCCGAAGAGAGGTCGCTACCGCTGCTCCGATCGGTGCCAAGGGCTATCTTGACCAGCAGGTTCTTCGCCCCCGGCGGAGGCACTCGTGCTCCGGGACGCCGGGCATATTCCGGCAAACGAAGCGCCGTACCGTCGGGCATGATGGCCTCAAGTTCGGTAACGGCGAGTTGTCCAAGCGTCAGCAGGTGACGATCAAAGGCACATTTTCGAATACCCCAGCCGTAACCGACCAGACCGCCAACGCGGTTCTCGACCAATTGCTCAACCCAGCGGTCGTATTGCTGCAAGTGCTGCGGCCGCACCAACATGCCTTCTGACCAGATCGGTTTGCTTGCAACGGACATCGTATTGGTCGCCTGTTCGTTGATTTCCTATAGGTTGCGTCTGCCCGGCGCGCCGCCACCATCATGACAGGCGTCGTCAAAGGATCTTCCACCAGTTATGGCTGGCCTCCTCCTCAATGTTGACCGCCTGCGCCGTAAGTTTCACCAGAATCGTGTTGTCGCGGTCGGGTTTGATTTCGGCAGTCGAGCGCCATTGCGCTTCGTCGCCCATGCGGAAACCGGCGATCACACCGATGTAGCGTGTCTCAACCGGCGTGTTGCGCTCGAAAGCCTCTTTGGCGCCGGGCGTCAGCGCGATCTCGCGCTTAGCCACCAGGTCGGGACCGAGGCGTTTGGCGTCATTATCAAACAGTTCGAAGAACTGCGCTTGGGTGAAATTGGTCGCCGACTTCAGCTCATAGATACGAACGACAACCGGCGACGGCGTCCCGCGCGCATTTGGATTGACGAGATTGTCGGCTTGGATCACGAATTTGATTGGCGTCGTCTTCATGCTCTTATCAATCGAACAACTGACCGTGGCGGTGACCACGAGCAACGCTCCGCTAACGACGGCCAACCGATGAAATTTGTTTCGCGGCACCACCATCAGTCGGCTTCCCTTCATCCTCGTTACACGTCGAGTGCTGCGACTCGTAGCTTCGGGTAAACTCTTCCGCGATATAGGCGCGCGCGGTCCGATCAATGTCATTGACCATCGATGCGTGCAGTTCGACAAATCGGTCCCATAGCTTGGTCTTGTCGACGCGGGGGCCGAAACGCCCGTTATTTGCGCCGTCGCTCTCGATGCGCTGGGGACTCATACGCGTTAGCACATTGCCGACCGCCCCGCGCATCGCCGCTATGGCCGCAACCTCATGCGCCTTGATGTCATCAAAGCCTTCGCGCACCGACCGGGAAAGCCGCAGGACTCCGTGATCGGTCGCCAGCGCCTCGCGCAGTGCGTCATGATTGCTCTTCATGAACTTGAATGCATTGTCGTTATCAGCGCGTATCCGCGTCGTCTCGATCTGGCACTCATTCTTGACCATGGTCCATGCCGCTAGTATCGAATGAAGGCCGTTCGCCATTTCGGCGAGCGCGCGAGCCAGTTCGGCAAAGAACTCGCGGCGCTGCGTTGGCAGCACAAGGCTCGAATTGAACCCGAGGACGTTCCAGAACGCCTGCAGTTCGTCTGCATCAGGCGGAGAGGCCACGGGCAAAAGCGGAGTTTCGATGGTTACCCCGCTGCCAACCTCCGCAGCGCCAACCGGTCGCAGCGCGGCAGGCTCCTTCGGGCCTGCCAAGCGATCAAGCTCGTATTCCCCGGGTCGTGACGCCAATCTGCCGAGACCTCGCAGCGTCCAGAGATCATTGGTCAGAGCGGGACCGAGCGGGTCATGCGCGACCTGGATCGTCTCGTTCGGCGCCTCGAAGCGGGGCTTCGATGGCCGCGGCGACACTCCGCGCGAAATTTTTTCCGGCAGCAGACCGGTAAGGTCGAGGTCATCAGGAATAGTTGGCGCAGGACGGCCACTCAACGGCGCACCACCACCATCCGAGCGTATCGGCCGATGGGATGATGCGACAAGTGGGGGCTCTTTTTCGCCCAACAGCGCATACGAGGACGGCTTCTCCGTGGTGCTTGCGCTCGACAGTCGCCGAGGAAGATCCGTCAGCAAATTCGGATCAACTGAGCCCGCCTCGTTGCCGAATATAACGTCTTTAGGAAAGCACGACGGATGGGGTGCCTGTGGTGAAGCGATGGCCTGGGGTCCCACTTGTGCTTGCGAATAAGAGGACTGTCGCCCGCCGATCGCCATCAGCGGATCGTGTCGAAGATCGGCATCTCTGGTCAATGGTCGAACGCCCGGAAGAGGTACATTAGGGCGCTCCTTCACGGGTGAAGACGAGGGCAGCGCCTGCATTGTGCCGCCGAGGCGCTCGGCATTCGAGCCGGCCACCCCGAGCTGTTGCCGTTCCTCGGCAGGATCGTTCTCGATCATGACTGAGATGATGTAGCTGGCCATGTAAAGTGTATCGCCATCGGCTAACGGCGCTGTGTTTCCGCGACCCAGCGGCGCGTCCACAGTGTTGATATAAACGCCATTGGTGCTCGTATCGGTGATCGTGAAGCCGATGCCATTGAATGCGATCGATGCGTGGCGTGCTGACAGCATGTTAGTTGGATCTGGAAGGTGCCACCTGCAGCCGAGCCCGCGTCCCACGGATCCACCTTCCGGTCCAAACGCCTTCCTTGCGTTCTGGCCCAATGATTCGGCCTTCTCGCCGAGAATTCCGAGTATGAGATGCATCTCACACCTTTCAGCCTTGCTCATCAGCAGCGTCAGTATCCAAGCGTCGCATTAGAGGTGCCTGCAGCGGCGCATTGCTGCCCGTTCCGCACCTTTGCGAAGCCGATCGGCTGGCGGAGACGCCTGATGCAAAGTGAAGACGCTTTTTCCGTGCGACTCAAAGCGCATTAGAGGGCGTGCTGGCCTTTTTTCTCCGCAACGAGGCACAGGGGCCAAGTAAAGGAGAGTATCGCTCGTCTTACGCATCAACGTCCACCAGCCACCCACGCAGGTTGTTGCATCTCAATAGCAACGGTTATGCCAAAGGCTTAAGCTACTGAGTATGTTTTTAAATTGAGGCTCGACAGATGACGGCAGGAGTCCTCAACTTAACAAAGGCGGCGCTGTTGTCAGAAACCGGACAAGCGTCGACGTGGTCCAATTCATGACGTTCTCGGCTTCATCCCGCAAACGTCGTCCATCCTTGCAGAGCTCACTCATCACCAGCTCGGCGACCTCTGGATTGTGTCAATACGTCACGCGTCGGCGCTTGATCTAGCCAAGCATTGTGGGTGGCGTAGATTTCGTTGGCAGTACAGCTGAGCACAAGGGAGCGTTCGGCAAGCAGTCATGTGCTCGAGAAGTTCTCGTCAAAGGACTTGAGCGCGTTCCACCGACCAAATCGGCGCAGTTTCGAGGCGGAACGTTACTTGCTATCGCCGCAATTAAAAAGACGGTGCAACAGCGCTTAGCGCAAAGGCGTTTTTATGATCGCGTCCCCATATTTGCTTATTTTTGTCGGCGCGATCGTCAGTCCGTGCATCGCGACTTCCGCTGTTCCGAGCAAGGAGATTCGCGGGACCTGGCCTCAACTAGCGCAACGAAACGGCATCGGACCAAGCAACTAAGCGCCGGCGCTCCTCAACGACTGCGAAATTCGCTTTGCGACGGAGCTAGACTAGAACTGTCGCCGGGTGCCGGCCTCGGTCGCGTAGGAATGCGCTGTCCTCGGCCGAGCCCAGGTATGACGGAGAGGCGATCCGCGCCCATCACGACCGCGTGCAATTGGGTTTGCCGGGGCGCACATGTCGCTCCCTGGGTCAACATCTCACACGGTCTCGAAGCGTCCGGTCAGCTGGTGGGTGCGATATTATGCGTCACAGCCCGGCAAAACGCGATCAAGCGCGGAGCGGGATCATACGCGAGCCGTACCCACGTCGTTCAGTCCTCGTACCTGGCCAGTCGTCCGTGCGCTGATTGGTGAAGCTGCACGATCAGCGGCTGGCGACTATTCTGGCCGGTTTTGGTGCGGGAAAGAGCCGCTCCAGTCAGCTCCATCGGCCCGAGCTGTCATCCTGTTCGGCGTTACAAGCGTATCTTCCCGAGCCGGTGCTCGAGTGCCTTCCGATCGGCGACGAGTTTGCCAAGGTTCAGCAGTTCGGCATCGATCTGCTGTGTTTGCTCCAATCGGTCAACCAGTTTCCGCGTGGCATCCAGCATAAAGACGCCGCAATCATAACTGTTCTTTTGCTGCTTCATGCGCGGGCGCTCCAGGCTGGCGTGCAGCCGGTCTGAGAGCTGTGCTGCAGAGGTCGCGTTGTGGTTCTTGTAGGAATCGTAGTGATAGGCAATCGGGCTTTCCCGGTTGCTGCGATCAACGAACAGAAGCGACCAATGATTGCCGCGGCAATCAGCATGGGCATTGTTTATTGGCAGGAACAGGAAGTCGGCGGTATCGTTACCATCCTCGTCGTTGACGATCCCCCGCAAGGTGTCCTCGTCTCCGGCCAAGCGCAGCAGAAGAGCTTGCGCGGGCCACACGAACCGCGTGCGGGCAGCCAAATCCGGATTGTTCCTATGCAACTCCCGCTCCCGGATTCTGTAATCCGCCACGATATGCTGGTCCTCCAGCCAATCCGTGCCGAGGAGCACCAGCGGAGGCCGCGCTGGGACGGCGGATCCCGAGGCCTGTCCATCCCGTTGATCCAGACGACCGGACGATTTCTCGCGATGACTCCCTCGGAGGACTTTGCCAACCCCCGATTTAAGACACGACCACATTCCACAGCCTTTGGCCTCCTTCGTCGGCATCGCAGACGTCGCAGCCCTGGTCCTTGAAGATAGCTCTCCTTCTGGGACATATTTCGGATCGCCTTCGATGTGCGCCCCTGCGGGCTCGCGAGATTGAGGTCCATGTCCAGGAACGAGCGTAACGTTAAGTCCTCGCGGATTGTTTGGGGTCGGCTCCGTTGTCCCTTGCCCGAGCTTCGGCGTCCAAGGCCGACCGTGGATGTAAAAATGTGCCTGCGGCCGGAGCGGTGTCGCCGGCAGGCAGCCTTTTTTGGCCAGTGAGCCGATCAGAGCATCGGGCGCCGATCGGCAACTATGGTCCCATGCCAAGCCGACAATATGTGTGAAGTCTTCTGCATGTGTGAAGTCTTGCGCCGGCACGGTGGCCTGTATGTCGACCGCGGGGTATGACAACTGGGATGGCAGATCCAAGTTGCTCGAAGCGGCGCTCAAACTGGGAGGCGCAGCTCGCTCAAGATTGCCGAAGGCCGATGATGGCTGAGCGCTTGCAGAGCGCGATGGCGACATTGGCTACGTCCTTCCCAAGGTCCCGTCAAAGGATGGCTGAAATTGAAGGCAGCTGGTCTTCACGGTGGTCCACAAGCGCTGGACGGGCGGCCACGCTATGACCAGCACTATAGCCTGCACTTGCCTCACAAGTGAAGGCGTCCAGTAGTGAGATCGTTCGAGAGACGTCAGCGTCGACGCGAATCTTTGCTTCGACCGGCGCTGTAGCCACGCGGCTTCTACTCAGGGCGCAAACTTCTGCTTGCCGGAAGCGAGGACGCAATCGGGCCGAGGATTTGAATGAGCCGTGAACTCGCGAAGTATCATCATCTGGCTCAACCGCCGATGGGGTGCTTCGACTAGATCGAGCGCCCTCCGGCCTCAAGAACAGGGCAGACGCGAAACTCGATACAATCACAATAGAACTGAGCTCCCGGCTCCCTCCGGCAGCCCGATCGATGTCGTCCAGCCCAATTCTCCTTCGCCAAGAATCCATTCGGGGATCTCCCCGGGCGCCAGTTCTAACTGGAGATCGTAGGCCAGCGGCTCGCGCAAGATGACATTAACAAGACGACAAAGGATGCCGTGAGCCTCGCGGCCGGGCAGCACGGACCGAAACTGCTGCTGGTTGAGTGGCCCGAGGCAAATCCGGAATTTGCCCGCTACGTCCGGCATGGTTTCGCCAGCAAGGGTGTCAATGCCAAGTTGAAGGCCGGGCCGACCTAGGCGCCACTGAGCTTCCGGTGGAATATCGATCTCGCGCCAAATGAATTCCTCGACAAGGGCCGGAATTTTGAGATGGCTGGAAATCAGGCCGGCCACGAGCGGCGCCGACCGGCTGCACAATGCAAGGACACCGGCATGGGGCAGCAGCCGCGCCCGCCATTCCCGTTCATCGGCAGTGTTATCTCCTGGCATGAGCCCGAAAAGCGCGCTGGTTAACACCGAAATCGCGTCGGTTCCGCCCTCCTCAAACCGCAGATGGTGGCGATAGTACCGCCAAATTCGCAACAGCAGGCTAATCAGGCGGTGATTGAAAAAATCGAAAAAATCGCCGAGCGATCCTGTGCCGTCGGCGTGTATGATACGTTCGGTGTAGAAGGGTGGCAGCGGCGACGATGGGCCGTGCAGCCCCAGGAAATTGACGTACACCTCCACCCGCTCCGCAGCCGCGTTGACCTGCCTGACGTCTGCAATCTCCTCAGCGGGAAAGCCGAGCATCGGCGCCGCGCGAAAGCGAACCGCCTCGCGCTCGGGATCGACGGTGGATCCGATTGGGGGAGCATTGCTGAAACGCCGTTCCAGGAGCGCGGCGAGCGAGAGGAACCCGCAAGACGCGAGCTCATTGAGATCTTCGGGCGCGGTCAGAACGGAGTGATCGATCCGCTTCTCGCTGGCCATGTGTAATGTGCGTTGCTTTCCGTGCTGCGGACGGAGAACCGGTGCAGCATATTGATGCCGGCGAAAGTCGCGAAGAAGGCATCCAGTACCGAGCCCAACAGGAACAATTCTCCCTCACCGCCAATCTTGCTGTCGACCACGGCCAGTTCGATGTTGCGCATCCGGATCGGCGCGCCGCGCAAGACGTGATCAGTGTCGGTGGTCATGAACCGGTCAAGGCCCTCGAGCAACAGCTCTAGGCGGCGGCGCGCCTGAACGTCGTAGACCGCACGGAAATCGTAGCAGGCAATAATGGTCCGCAGCGTGTCTACGTTGACTAAGGAGCCATAATTGCGCGCCAGATTGGCCGTCAGCCGCCGTAACAGACCATCATTAATCGGTGGTGGCACCTCTGCAACGACCGTCGTTATATTGGAGAACGTGACCGACCGAGGCGTGTCGGAGGTCGGCAAATCGACTGCACCGACTGGCAACCGGTCGGCGATGGGCCCGTTGGAGCAGGTTAACTGCAGGGATGCGACATCGATCGGCGGATGCTGGCCGATGTCGAGACGATCAACGAAACTTACATAGTGGTCGATGCCCCGGCCCACCACCGCGGGCCGGATACGCTCGCGAAAATAGGCGCGGCTGGGCTCGGCACCGGGCAGATCGTGGCGCAACAGGTCAAATGCCTCGTACTCGACACGTTCGGGGCGGCCTTGCACGTAGCCGGTCACGCCATCGACGGAACGGATGCTGAAGTTCGGCCCTCCGGAGGCAAGCACGCGGTATTCGGTCTTTGTCCGCTCCAGACGGATCGGCGAGGCCTCGTGGCTGAAGACGTTGATGGCCGGCGTGCAGTTCAAGCGAATCTGGCCTTTGCCCAACCGCAATTGCGCTGGGAATGGGCGTTGAAACTCGAAGCTAAGCCTGCACTCCGTCTCCGCATGGGTTCCAATGGGCTCGAGACCAGACAGTTCGACGTAGAGAAATTTCGAAGGATAACTCAGGTACTCCTGAATGATTCGGAACCCGGCAAAGCCATTATGGGGCCAGGGCAAAACTGCCTCGTCGTCCCTCCATCCTTTTGGCGCGATCTGTGCTGACCCGATTGCTGCGACCTGCCGATCTGCCACGGTGACTGTTGCATGCCTGACGTGATGGCACAGCCAAGTCAATAGATAGCGCCCGACTTGTGGCTCTCGCTCGGTTGAGAAGAAGAGACGTAGCCGGCCGTTCTGAAGACATGAGAGGTTTTGCTGGCCGGTTGCTTTGATATCCAAGGTCAGGCGAGCCGAACTCGTCCGGTTCTCGAGCTGAACGTCATTGATCTCCAGCGGCAGCACATTAACGGAATAGCAGGTGACGAACGTACAATTCGTTCCCTCAATCGGACGCGAGCGAACTCTCGTGCCGGCCGGAACGTTCAGGCTCGCGGCGCTCGCCGATTGGCTCAGAGCAAAGGAGAGCGTTGTGATGGGCGGCAGGGGCTGAAGGTAGTGCGGCCATACCATCCGTAACAGGCCATGGACGAACTCGGGAAACTCGTCGTCGAGCTTCTGGCGCAGTCGCGCTACAAGGAAGGCAAAACCTTCCAACAACCGTTCCACGTCGGGATCAGTGGCCTCACGGCCGAGAAACGGCGCAAGCTTCGGATTGGCTGCCGCGAAGTCACAGCCGAGCTCGCGCAAATACGACAGCTCATCCTCGTAGTAGGGATTGAGGGCCACCGCTTCAGCCTTTCACGCGTACGCGCTCTTCGAAGATCGCGTCGAAGGAGACCGACCGCACCCGGTCGTTATGATTGAGCGTCGCGTTGACATGGAACGTCAGTTGCAGCGGATTATGGCGCTCGGCATGAAACCGGATCGAAACATTGCCCAAGCGCGGCTCAAACATCTCGATCTGCTGCTGGATCGAACGCGCGACCGCGCCCACCGCGTCGGCCCCCTGCCCGATCGCGTCGTTGAGATCGGGCATGCCGAAGTCAGGCCTTATTTCGCAGCAGCCCTGGTGCGAGTTCAGAACCCGGCGCAGATTTTCCAGAACGCTCGTCCGGAAACGATCGAACGAACTCTGCGACGGGACCATGGTCGCTGTTGCGTCTGCCAAGCGCTCCATGAGACTGCGGTCGAACATTGCATACACCATTATTGCTTGTCGAGTTTACCCTTCAACGACAAGGCAAAATCCGCGCCCATGTACTTCAAGTGTGGAACGAGGGATAGACCGACGCGATACCAGCCCGGTTCGCCTTCGACGTCTTGAACGGTGATCTCCGCCTTGCGCAAGGGTCGCCGGGAGCGAACCTCTGCCGACGGATTCTCCTGATCGGCGACATACTGACGAATCCAGTCGTTAAGCTCGCTCTGAAGCTCTTCCCTGCTCTTCCACGAGCCGATGTTTTCGCGCTGCAGCACCTTGATATAGTGAGCGAACCGATTGATCATGAACATGTAGGGCAGCTGGGTGCCGAGCTTGTAGTTGAGCTCAGCGGCTTTGCCTTCTTGGGTGTTTCCGAAATATTTCGGCCTCTGAACAGAATTTGCCGAGAAGAAGGCGGCATTGTCCGAGCCCTTGCGCATGGTCAACGCAATGAAGCCTTGTTCGGCGAGTTCGAACTCGCGCCGGTCAGAGATGAGAACCTCCGTCGGGACCTTGCTCTGCAACTGCCCCATTGCTTCATAGGTGTGTAGATTGAGGTTTTCGACCGCTCCGCCCGATTGCGGGCCGATGATGTTCGGACACCAGCGATACTTTGCGAAGCTTTCGGTCAGGCGCGTTGCGAAAGCAAAGGCCGCATTGCCCCACAGATAGTTACTGGTCTCACCATTCGAGGTTTCCTGATAGTCGAAAGCTTTGACCGGGACCGTCTCCGGACCATAGGGCAAGCGCAGCAGGAAGCGCGGTAACGTCAATCCGAAGTAGCGAGCGTCCTCGCTTTCCCGAAACGAGTTCCACTTGGCGTATTTCGGCCCCTCGAAGATGGATTGCAGGTCCTTGAGACCCGCGATCTCCTCGTGCCGTTCGACGCCGAACATTTCGGGCGCAGCGGAGGCGATGACCGGCGCATGCGCCATGGCGGCCATCGCGCTCATATAGCGCATGAGCTTGACGTCTTGACTACCACTGCCAAACTCATAGGCTGATATCATGGCAGCGACCGGCTCACCTCCGAACTGGCCGAACTCTGCGGCGTAAACATGTTTGTACAGGCCGCACTTGACGATCTCCGGACTGTCCTCGAAATCGATGAGCAGCTCGTCCTTGCTGACGCTGAGAATTTCCACCTTGATGTTCTGACGGAAATCGGTGCGGTCGACCAGGAACTTAAGCCCGCGCCAGGCCGACTCGACCTGCTGGAATTCGTCCGTGTGGAGGACCGCGTCGAGCTGCGCCGAGATTTTGCGGTCGATCTCCGCGATCATCCGATCGATCAGGGCGTTGTTGACTTGCTCACTGGCCCTATCCGGCTTGATCAGCTCGGCGATGAAAGCTGCGACACCGCGGCGGGCGAGGTCGTACCCCTCGTCGTACGGGGTAATCTTGGTATGGACGAGAATCTGATCCAGCAGCGAAACCTCGGTGGTCGTGGCGACGACTCCGGCCGATGGCTGCGTGCTTGTATCCGTCATAGCGTCCTGGCTCCTCTAAAAACCTCGTTGCAGCTCACTCGGACGTGTTGGTGAGTTCGCACAAGAGCTGCGGCCGGGCGCCGTGGTCTTCCAGCACGTTCTGGATGGCTTTGCGGAAACCCGGCACATTGCCGAGCGGGCTCTTCAGGGCGACCAGCGCGGTGCGCAGTTCGGTCAACATGCGCAGTTCTGGGATTTGTTGTGCGACACGATCGGGATCAAAGTCCTTCAAGCTCTCAAAATGCAGCGAAACGGACAATTTGCCGGCCCCTGGCTGTTCGTCGAGTTTGTTCTCGGCGCAGATATCCAGGCTCAGCTCCTGGCTTTTGACAACCTCGCCAAAATTGTCCTTGTCGATGTTGACGAGCTGACGCTGCTCGATCGGCCGGTCATCGGCTCGCCCGGTGAAGTCGGCCAACACCAATAACTTCAGCGGCAATTCGACATCCTCCTTGAGGTTGCCGGTTGCGGGTTTGAATCGGATATTGATGCGCTCTTTGGGAGCAATGGTGCTATCCTGTGCCATATGAGATTCCCCTGCAAATCAGCTGCGGCCGAGTTGGCTGGCGCGAGCGATATCGATGCGTGCGACGCGCCGTCTTATCTGTTCAAGCGCGGCGCGACGAGGCGGCTCGTCAACGATCTGTGGCGCCTCCGGATGGGTGATCGCTCGATAGCGCAATTCGGCAGCATCGAGCGCTAGCGCCGGCTCCCAGCTTTCAAGCTTTTGCTCGGCGACAACCTGATCCAGGTGGTCCAGCAGCGGAATGGCTGTTGTGACGAAGCCGGTCTCGATGCAAAAACGTGCTTGCGCAAGCCAGCCGACGAACCGGCCACGTTCGCACCGCTCCCCATCTAACGCATCCGACAGCTTCTCGAATGCGGCCTGCGGCTGTCCAGCGCCGATGAGTCTGTGTGCCTCGGCAACCGTTGCTTCGACAGGATCAGGGGCGATCGACCGGTCTGCTTCCGCCACGGCCCAGGCACGCGTTTCCTCGTCAGCGAAAGGGCGGCCGTCGTTGAAATGGCACCCCAGGATCCGCGGATAACATCTCACCAGCAAGGCGATCGCCGCGTGCACCGCCCTGGCCGCCGGCTCAAGCAAGGGCCCCATTTGCTCCAGAGCATTCGCGGCATGCCGGTGAGCGTCGAGCCAGCACGGATGCGTCCAGGCGATGTTCTCGGCCATATTCACGACGTCGGCGTGCTGACCGGCTGCAACCTTTGCCTCCAATGCAGAAATTTGATCGGCGGGGGGAAATATCGTCGTGCGCCCTCCGTTATCGGGCGGCACTTCGTCAAAGCGCATCCACGAGCCAAGGCGATTGATCAGATAGACTTTCGGGTCTGCCGGCGACGTGGCGCGCCGGGCGGCCGCCGCTTGCCGCAGCATATCGGGCAAACGGTCGATCAAGCCGGCCCAGTCGCCATCGGCGCCAACCGAGACAACTTCACCCGGCGCTGCCGGTTCAGCAGCCTCGGCCGGCGCAGTGGAGTCCACCGGCGCGGCAGCGGTCTGCTCGGCAGCTTGGGCCGCCTCAGCCGCGCTCTGTGCTGCGGCGTCGATAGCGCGCTTGGCTTGTTCGTAATGCGGTTTCAGTGCCCTGAGCAAGTCCTCCAAAGCAACCTGCTCGTCGATGAGATTCTGACTGAGCTGGCGAGAGAGATCATCAAGGGCATCATAGGCGGCGAGCACGGCCGGATAATCAGCGTCAGTCGGCGCATTCTCGGCCAATGCCGGCCCAATGCGACCAACGAGCCAATCGACCGCGCCGACCCGCGCGCGTTGCCGCTTGATCGGCGGAAACAGCCCTTCCCAATGCGCGTTCACCATGCCGCGCAGAACGCCCAATCCGACGGCGAGACCCTGATAGCCTTCGGTGCGAAACAGGCCGTAGGTCGCCCAACAGGAGACCAAAATGTCCTTTGACTGCTTCGACAGGATGTCGAGCGACAGCGCGTTGACTGTCCGCCAATCAACCGCAACAGGCCCATCGACGTCCATGCGCCGCACCTCGCCTTCGAGTCGTTCGAATTCGGCCGCCTCACGAATATTGCTGCCGGCAGGTGCTGGGCCCGGCACTGGCGCAGCGCCCAGCTGCGCGCGCGCATCGATGTTGGCGCGAGCCGCGATCCAGTCGTCGATCACGGACACAAAACCATGCACGAGCGTGCACTGCAACGGATCGCGGCATTGGGACAGCCAATTTGCCATCCGCCGCATAAAGCAAAGTGAAATGCACCAATTTTGTAAGCCACCGCTGCCATTCCTTGAGGCGCAACTTCAGATCATTCCTCCTTTCCCCCCTTTCAAGCCTTGTGCCAAGTGCGATAGCTTGGTTTGTCAAACCTTTTGCTCAATCGGACGTGTCATGGCCCCGACGGCATGTCGCAAGCCCGACATGACAGAAGTTGGTGTCTGGTGGCTGGCTCAAGCATTGGCCTCCTGCAGACTTTCTCTCAGGTAAAGGGCCATGCACCTGCATCTGGTGCAAGGTTTACTGCTCCATCGTTGGCGCACCTCATGTCAGACGTCGCTCGGCAGGCGCGTTGACCATCACCGCGCATTTGACTTAAGTAAGGTGAGTGATCAATTGGCCGCCCGCCATTGTCGATGGCGGCTGCGATCTCGGGAAGTATGCGGTACGCCCGCCCGCCGCCGCGCGCGGGGGCCGATTTGGCGGGACAAGCATGAGATCGCCAACACTCCGACAACGGTTCCCATCACCCTGCTCGTTGGCTCAATTGGGCCGTGCACGGCAGGCACCGAATGTACACAGTGTCCGCTCCAATAGCGGCGCTGGGGATGTATTGCGCGAGAATGACTTTGCCTTCCTCATGCCAATCGGCCTGGCGCGCTTCATTCCCTCCAGGCTTTGAGCGAGGAACATTGCTTCGTTCATTCAAGCAGCGGTCGCCGCCTCGAAGCTACGTTCCGAGAAGCCTGCCGCTGCGTTTGCGGTTGATGTTCGCCACACTGGACCGATTTTGATAACGACAGCGCGTCATGGACGACCTCGTTGTTCGGGATGCCGGGCGCAGAAGATCGAGGTGTCTCGGTCCCGCGCCTCGAGGAGAACGACCAGGTGCTTTCGTAGAACAGAAGAACGACGCGGTGGTGCAGCAGCTCGACGGCTACGGGCGTTTGGATGGGGTCAAGACGGCACGCGTGTTGGCGCGTCTAGAGCGGCGGCGGTGCCGACACGTGAACCTCTCTCCAGACGCTGAAGGAAAAGCGCCGAGAGGGCGCGAAGATCAATGTGCGATTGCGCATGTCCAGCCACCTCAATCAAACTGATAGCCGACCGCGTGGTGACCAGTTGGCCGCATCTACCCGTTATGCGACGATTTCCGGCGGCGCGCTCTTTCCGGCTCAACCTCTCGAGCTGAAAGTGTCTTTGCGATAGGAAACTTGATGGGATTCGCGCGCGCGGTTTCAAATCCAGCCTAAGGTGAAGGGTGGCATGGAACCTATCCTGCTCGAGATGGAGGTCGCATTCAAGATGGCGATCAACGACCGAGACGCAGCTCCGTTCCGGGTCGATCCGAGTGATGGACCAGATAAACGACATAGCGTCGCTGAGAGCCAAAGATCCTGTTCGGATCCCTCTGCGCGTCTCTCAACTCAGCTGTATAGCGCTCACCATGGATGTAGAATTCAGTCGTCGGCCGGTGTGGGCTCGGCAGTTCGCCCCCATTGTTCAGTTCGCCGATCATATAATCAGGGATCTGCTGGCCGCCGTTGTCCCACCGGCTGTGATCCCAGTCCGGTCCGACGATCAATCCGAAATCCCCGAGCCCGTGGCGCGCCGCTGAAACACTGTATGTGGAGGACGACTCCCCAGCCCAGGCAGATGACGATGCTCCTGCGGCAGAGCGCCGGAAGGGTTCAATGCGCCCCCCCGCTACCCCGCGGGGGTCCGGCCCGATTTGCGGGTTAAGCATGATGACGCCACCACTTCCTGGACTGCTTAGGGCCGCTCCCCCCATTCCAAACACCAAGTTCGCCGTGTAGAGCTGACCGTGGATGTACAAGTTTGTTGACTGGAACGGCGTCGGCAGTTCGCCATTTTTCAGCATTTCGGCGATCAGCGTCATTGGGGCCGGTTGGCGTCCGTGCAGCCAGCCCATACCGACAGCATATCCATAGTCCACCACGGCCCTTCTGCCGCCGAAAGCCGAGGACAGCAGTTCCGCTCGCGACTGGGCGGGCACTTGCTCCGGGCCGCCCAGCGGTGCGCCAACCACGGCGGACGAGCCCGGTTGCCCACGGAGCCAGTCGCGAAGCTTCCTCAGCGCGGTGCATGCCATTCTGTTGAATGAAACTTCGTACTGTTTGGCCTCCTCCATCAGCTCATCGGAGTAAAGTCTACGAGACACAGACTCCTTTTTCTGGTGATAGAGCCAGTCACTGAACCCCCGAAGTTTCCTTGCGTACAGACCGGGGGTACGCGAATCCAGATTCAAGTCTGTTGCTGCTTTGAATCTGAGAAAGAGATCATTGTCATCAGCATGCTCTACCTTTCTCCAGACGCCGGTGCCCCCCGGACTCTGAGTCGGCGGTTCTGCGTCTACGACTTCCCGCAGCGCTTTCAACGCCCTCTTGAGGATAGCAAAGGCGTCGGGATCAACTTTTTCACTCGCCGCATAACTTTTCGCATCCTCAGCGAGCAGGCCAAGTTGACTGGCCATTGCCGGCTTCCCGGTTCGAAGACGCCAATGGCTGAAGCGCCGCAGTTCACGCAATGACTCCGCAACCGACCTGTTGGTACGACCGGCGTGCCAGGCTTCGCTTGCGAAGTGGGACATGAGCCAATCGTCCGGCATGGCTGCATTCAGATCAAAATCAAGCCCGCCCGCCGGCAACGCCTCAAGACCATCGGGGGCTGGGGACGACTGAGCCCCGGCGGACGACGATGTACCGGCGACCCGCTGCGAATCGCCTGCGCCTGCGCCCATGACTGCTTGCGCACGGGATACTCTCCGAAGCATCGTCAGTGCACCGCTGATCATGTTGCTTTCGGTTTCACGCTTGAACAGCTGAGCGTCATCTGTCAGCCCATCGTCGTCGATTCGGCCAGTGATAGGCTTCTTTTTGGAGGTACTGAGCCACTTGCTGAACCTGCGAAGAGCTCGCGGATAATCGAGATACCTCCGCGGATACAGCCTATCGAGTGTGTTCGCGAAATTCGAAATGAGTTCTTCGTCCTCAGAGAGCTGGTCCGGGGAACTCTGCCTTTGCTTTTTTTTCGGTGGACTGTCGGTCATCATTAAGTCCGCTGCAGCGGGAATGAATTCAGTTTCACCAGGGTTGCTGCATCTCAAAAGCAAGGACTGTGCCAGCGTCATCCGGCGGCTTAGACTTCACGATCTGGCTGCAACGTCACGATCCGTCGCCATCTGCGATCGCAGACAATCCTATCCGCAACAGCGAATGCGTCGGAACGACCCAATCGTCGACGCCGGTGACAGCAGGAAGATTGCTTCGCGGGAAGCCGTCCGCCGCCATACGAACCGAAGCAAGCGGATGCGACGATCAGAATGATCGCACGAGGTGAGTCACAGCCGAAATCTTTTTGAAGGCCACAGTTCGAGGAAAAGACCAAGTCCGATCCGCGGGCGCTCCGCTGCGGGTGCTCTGACCTTCTTCGGTATCGACTTGGCCGGTCTTGTGCCCCGGCGCAGCCGCTCGACGCGGCAACTCTTCGGCTTGCCAGAAATGGCTCTAGCTCAAGGCCGATAAGGCTCGCCAAGCGGGTCGGCATGAACAATGCGAAGGCGCCTTCGCCCGGTCGATCGACGTCATTCTCGATCGACCATCTGGATCGATGCAACATTGTTCGACTGGGGCCAAGCAAAACCGGTCTGATCATATTTGACGAGATACCGGCACCGATTCTCAACGTCCCGGCGCTATCCTGCTGGGACGTGGTTATGGCGGGCTGGACAATCGGCTGAGGCCGGCTCGTCCGCACGCCACGGCAAACGCTGGGGCCCCGGCCCAACCATCATCATCCGGCGCTGCGCGACCTCGGAGGACCGCGACCCCATCGGGGCACCGGTCAACCACGGTCCAGTGCCCAGCCAGGTTCGCGCCGTCTCCACAACCTTCACCGGCTGCGACGGCGCGAGCGCCCCCATCCGGCTGGTGGAGCGTTCGGTGGAAGCTGGACGAGGAAACACAATTGAAGGGCGGCTTGACAAGCGAGTACTCCGCAACCAGACGCGGCCGACTCATCTGGCGGCATTCTGCTCGCATAGACAAAGTAGTGGCGATCTCGCTCCAGCCGGAACTGGTAGGGGGGGCCGCTCAGTTTTTTGAATATTCTTTGCCGCTTCGGCGAGACGCTGTTCCCAACCGAAGCACTCGGCACGCAATCCATGCGGTTGCGAACCTGTCGAGATCATGTGCTCACCAAAGAGGAAGACCAAAGGACACGATCATGAAAAGGCTCTTTGACGTGCGCAGGGATGACGATTCGCGCGGCATCCCGTTGAGCAAATTGGATGTAAGCGAACCTAGACGATTTCAAGATGACAGCTTATGGCCTTGCTTCGAGCGGCTGCGAAGGGAAGATCCCGTTCACTACTGTCAAGACAGCCCATACGGTCCATTTTGGTCGATAACGAAATACCGCGATATCGTGGCCGTCGATACAAATCATAAAATATTCTCGTCAGAGCAAGGTGTCACGATGCTTGACGTGCCGGAGGAACATTGGACTCCGAGTTTCATCAAGATGGGTCCGCCCCAACATGCCGCGCAGCGCAACACCGTAAGTCCGATAGTCGCACCGGACAATCTGGAGAAACTCGAAGGATTGATCCGCAGTCGCGTCAGAACGATCCTTGATGGCTTGCCGCGCAATGATGCCTTCAACTGGGTCGACATGGTCTCCATCGAGTTGACGACGCAGATGCTGGCCACGCTTTTCGACTTTCCGTTCGAGGATCGCCGCCTCCTGACGTACTGGTCGGACGTCGCCGTTGCAGCGCCTACAGTTGGCCAGGCGATCGACAGCTGGGACAAGCGAAGCGCAATCCTTTCCGAGTGTTTGGACTATTTTACGCGGCTTTGGCGGGAGCGGATAAATGCCGAGCCACGACTTGATCTCATTTCAATGATGGCTCACTCGTCCGAAACACGGCATATGGAGCCACGTGAGTTTCTTGGCAATCTCATTCTACTGATCGTGGGCGGCAACGACACCACACGGAATTCGATCACCGGAGGCCTGCTGTTCATGAACCAGCACCCATCCGAGCTACGAAAGTTACGGGATAACCCCGCCTTGGTGTCGAGCGCTGTGTCCGAGATTATTCGATACCAAACGCCCATCGCACATATGCGCCGCAACGCCACCGCGGACATCATCATGGGAGGAAAACAAATCAGGCGAGGCGACAAGGTCGTGATGTGGTACATCTCTGGCAACCGAGACGATGAGGTCATCGAGGACGCTAACAAATTTGCGATTGATCGCAAGAACGTGCGCCAACATCTGTCGTTCGGTTATGGCATCCATCGTTGCCTGGGCCGACATCTTGCGCAGCTGCAGCTGAAAGTGCTCTGGGAGGAGATACTGAATAAACACGTCGAGGTCGAAATCGTTGGCGAGCCGGAGCGCGTTGCGTCGAACTTCGTGCACGGTTATTCCGCACTCCCTGTCCGAATCGTAGCCTAGGCTGTGACGCCCTGAAATGACGCGTGACCGACACGGCGGGACCGTCGGTGCGCTGATGACCAGTTACGCCACTGCACGCGAACCGGCGCACGCCGCTGAAGGTCGCCATCCCGGCCGGCGCCGGCACCTCTTGACTGACATTTGAATTGGTCCGCCGCCACGCTTCGCGTGATGCATCTCCGGCATCAAATCCATGTCCGGGAACTCTGTCACAATCAGATTCAACCCGGATCAAGGATCTGACACGCAAGTGCTTCGGTATCGACGCGGCGGACGGCGTCAATCGCACTTTGCAAGGAATGATCACGCGGCTATGGAAGCCGGAAGGATCGATTTGAGAGCTGTCGTTCCCTGAGATTGCTCCCTTGCGGCGAGAACGCGCGACTCCGCTGGCCCGACCGCGACTGCTCCCGGCGTCCGCAAGCCATTCCCGTCGGAGGAAACTGCGGCCATCTGCGTCAAAACAGATCCCCGGACGCGCCGGTAAGTCACGTGACGCAGGCCGAGGTCCGGTTGCGCCAACGGCAGGCGTAAGGCGCTCCGGTTCCTTTAGGCCGGACCTCGATGAGTCCCAGCAGCTGCATCGAAAAGGCATACAAAAAAGAGCCAGGGCTCATGGCCCTCGCAGTGCGGGAGAAGAGACAAACGCGTATCAGGGCGCCCGTGACGACATGGTCGGCATGACGAATTCGGCCCAGTTCCGGCTGGTGACCGTCTTCATTTGGTCGCCGAAGATCGACTTACCATCCTTCCGAAGGAGTGAAAGGTCATTGGCACCGGAATTGGAGCATTGATGCCGACCATTCCGACTTTGATCTGACGGGCGAATTCACGCGCAGCGCCGCCCGCTCTCATAGCCTTGAATCCTGAACTTGCGTCCGTCGACCAACAACTTTGTGTCGTTGGCGACGGCGGCATCGATGTAGCTTCGCGTTCTCCTGATGCCGCTTCGTGACTAGTGGCCCCATCTCCGCTTCGCGGTCGGTAACCCGGTCCGACCTTCAGGCCTCGAACCTTGGGTTGGAGCGCGAAGATAAGCTTATCCGCGGTCGCCTCGCCGACCGGCACGGCGACCGAGATCGCCATGTAGCCGTTCGCCGGCGGAGCCATAAGCGGCGCCCATCAGCGCATCGACCGCCTGATCCATATCGGCATCGGACATCACGATCATGTGGTTCTTGGCGCCACCAAGCGCCTGGCAACGCTTCCCGGTGTTCGCGGCGGTCGAATAGATATACTGCGCCCTGAGCGTTGAGCCGCCTGGTATCGCCTGATCATACGCTCAAATAGATCGCCTGAGACCTCGAACGCGGCATCCAAGACATAAGCGTTTTGAATCCGCTTGAACGCCGCATCGCCTATTTCGACGCGGCCAATTGTCAATCGGCGCTGGCCCTGTTCCATGCCGAAACACAAGGATGACCAATAGCCCGGCGACGCCATGTTCCAGATAATTGTCACATCGGGGCTGATGGGGTCGTCACCAGTGGGACGGTCGTGAACTTCGCCGAGCGGCGTAATGGGAAGCGCAAACAATTGTTCCTCATCGCCAGGTCGGCGTCGTTTCCAGCGGCCTGAACTCAACAACGCATACATTGAGTGGAGGTCGCCTTGCGACAATGGCGCGATATGAGCACGGGAGCACCGCTCGGTCGCGGTGACGTGGAGCCGTAGCCGCGGCCCTACCTCATTTGGTCAGCCATCGACCATTATTCAAATGCGAAGCAACATTCCCGCCATTTTCAGCAACAAGCCTCTTTTCGGCGCGACGCCTGAGTTCGCCGTTTCGCGGTAAAAGGACGATGGAAAATAGGGAATCCCCGAACGACATGCGGCCTGGATCGCCATTTGCGGCAATCGTCCACGCACGATTCTCAATAAGGATACATCCAGTATGTCGTGTTGAGCTCGTCAGGTATCGAACGCAAAGTCGGCGTCCGCTGAGGGGGCTTAAGGTGCGCGGTAGAAGAAATAATCCGACCGATATCATCAAGGACCGCGCGGCTCGTTGAAAACGTACTGTGGTTCAGAGCAAACATGTCGCTTCCGACGGCGGAAACATCGATCGTTTCGATACCTGGCACGAGAGTTGGCCCGCTCTGGGTCACGAACCCCATTCGCGAGGTGGATTGCGCTTTCTTCATGGAGGCGAGCAAGGCGAGATCCGCCGAGGAGGCGTATAAGGTGACCGCACCTGCTGCTGATTTGATTTGGTTAGCTCTTTCCAGATAGAGGTCGCGATCAACATCCGGCGCCGCAAAAATCAGCTCGGTAATGCCTAGCGTCGTCTGGCTCAGCGCGGCTTGTTGCAAAGCTCCCAATACCACCTCGCTGCCCAAGCTGTGTGCGATCACGATAATCCTGGAAACTTTCGCTTCCTTCTTGATGAGCTGAAGGAGATCGAACAAGCCGTCCGGCGCATAGAGTGCGCTTTCGCGATCGTAGTCATAATCGAGCAGCCCGCCCTTGGACGGCCAGGAATACATCATGACGCGACCTTTGTAGTTCGCATCGAAAGCAATCTGCGCTGCCTTAAATGCAGCGTCGGAAAAACCGACGTTGTAGCCATGCACAAAGAGCATCATGCTGTCGGCGGGATTTGCGATAGCGGAAGCGAACTCTTCGCGAGACAGACGATATAGCTTCTGGATTCGGAAATGCTTTCTGTCGTCTTCCGCCTCCTTGCGTAGCCCAAACCAGCTCGTCTTCGGCGTCTCAACTTCGCCCATCTTGTGAACGACGGGAATACTGACGGTCACGTAACCAAAAGTGTTGGTGGCAGAACGAGCATAGGAGATCTGGCTCAATTCGAGACCAGGCCCGCCCGTCACCATGCGATTCGTGGCGAAGTAGACCGGCACCAGACCCTTGATAGCCGACTTGTTGACCACAACCTCGGCACCGGTGGTGCTCTTGTCAGGCGGCGCCTCCTGGCTCGCCTCACCGGTTGTCGGTCGCCACGGCCGATAGCCATGATAGTGACGGACATGATGGTAATACCCGGGGCCATAGCGATAGCCGAATCTCTTGAACGCGCTCCCATGTTTCTGCGGAGCTTTGTGAACATGCGGCTTGGCAGGCTGTGAGACCGGACCTTGGTGGGCGCAACCGGTGGCGAGCGCGCAGAACAAGATAACGAGCCCTGTCCGAACGTGCTGGAACGCGTGGCGGAGCCAATGTAACCGGTTCGAAGCGTGGGTTGGCAGGGCGAGCATAACCATCCGGTCCGTTACCTACTTCGCTAGAATCTGGGAAAGATTGACGGTCGCGCCCAGCCATCCGCGATACCTGTCGACGGCAGGTCCGCTGGTGAGCCTGTAGGTGAAACGAGCCTGTGCCCCGCTGCCGTTTATCGCGCAAGCAATATTGCCGGCACCATTGGCGGTCTCCACGTGCCAGGAGCACCCCGTGATTCGGTACCCAGGTTCAGCCGCGAAGGTCTCAGCGTAATCAGCTGAGTGCTCCGCAAATACGACCGGGTGATCGTCCTTGGTCTTGTCCACCGTAAACGACCGCTCGATCTGCTTTGGCTCGACGAGTTGCGATACCGGAACGTTCACTATCAGTCGC
>NZ_LBKA01000032.1:0-45762 GCF_028128955.1 Bradyrhizobium sp. CCBAU 11386 | reverse complement strand
GTGATATGCGCATCGTTCAGCGCCACCGACGTAACAGTTGGTTTCGTGGCATCTACAACGTGAATCGTCGAGATCGCCGTATTGCTGTTGACGCTACCGTCGTTAACGACAACCGAAATGTTGCGGTCAGATGTATCTGGGTTAGCACTGGTGCTGAAAACGACTTGATGCAGCGCGGCCTGATAGGAGGCGAGGCTTGCCGAACCCGTCAGCGTCACAGTAATTATGCCGGAAACTGACGTATTGATATTGGCAACGATCCCTGACGGCAGCCCCCCGCTGATGGCCAATACGTCACCGGCCTTGGCATTCGTCAGGGTCACCGTTGCCGATTGCATAGTCGCGTTATCGGGATCGGCAATACTGACGTCGGAATCGGCAATCGCAACCGCAGCCCCAGTATCGGTGAAAGTCGTCGCGTAGCCGGAGCCCGTCACGGTGCTCGAGTTGTTGGCATCGAGATCCAAGGCAGCAGCATCGTTTACCGCTGTGACATGGATTGTCGAAGTCGCCGTATTGCTGTAGGCGCTGCCGTCGTTCACTACCACCGTGATGGTGCGATCAACCGTGCTCGGATTTTCGCTGGAGTTGCTGAATACGACCTGCTTGATCGCACTTTGGTAAGCCGAAAGGGTCGCCGAACCCGTCAGCGTGACGGTAATTTCCCCGGCAACGGATGTATCGATCGCTGCTGTAATACCGCTGGGAAGCGAGCCATTGATGGCAAGGATGTCACTCGCTTGTGCATTGGTCAGTCGAATGGTCGCTGACTGCATCGTTGTGTTGTCGACGTCCGCAATCGTGACATCGACATCGGCGATGGAAATCGCGACACCGTTTTCGGTGAAAGTGGCTTGGTAGCCGGAACCGCTAACACCGCTCGAATTATTAGCATCAAGATCCAGTACAGCCGCATCGTTCGATCCCGCAAACTGCACCGTTGCGGTGGCCCAGCTCAGCGTACCGTTGCCAAGCCGAATAGCGTAAGTAAAGGTATCGGTGAGGAACTGACCTGATTGCAGAGCGTCTAGCTGGCCTCGGAAAGCCGCGGTTAAAGTGTTTGCATCGTAGCCAACCTTGCCATCCGAAGTGATCCAAATGTGGGCGCCCATCATACTGTAGTCGGAGCTGGTCGCTTCCGCGCGAGCAGTATCTTGCGTCAGTAAGTCCGTTGGACTTGAACCACCCGCACTGATGCCATTGTCGATTGAGAAAAGTGTCTTGGCATTCCCACCAAGGTCGTTGGCCATTACGTTCAGAAAGACAATATTTATGCTATTTTCCGTGAGCCCGGTTTGCGCACTCGTAAACGTATCGTCTTGGGCTTGCGGTGTATTGGAGAACGAAGTGGTGCTGCCGCCGCCGGTTGTCTGAGTAGCCATGTCTTTGATCTCAAAACTCGTCGAATATGAATGCTATTTGGAAGCAACCCGAACACGGGTGAGCAACGTGGCGGATTCGGGCGACCGTTTAGCGGCCGCCCTAGCCGTTCGGAATTTTGCAGCCGTGTCTTGACGAGGGGATAGCGAAGGTGCGCCGTCGCTTGGCGAGGACAGCGGATCGACTGAATCGATCACCGCAGTCGCCATCACCCGGGGGGCAATCGCCATTGTCACAGACGGCTCGACCGAAAGATCCGATGGTCGAAAGGAACCCGGATTATCCTTGAGGCGAGACTTCGTTTCGAACCAGCCGGCGGCTAGTAAAGACTTCGAGGTGAATAAAGCGCGGCTCACAACACACTCCACTCTGCTGACGCAGAGCAGGTGCAATCGCATTCGAGGATAAACTCACAGGAGAGCGCCGGCAAATGAGCGCTCGTTCAGCGCCTAGGCGCCGCCGCCAGAAAAAACTCTGGCCTGTTGTGAAAAGACCCCGACGCCATAGCTCCTGCCCCGTTCATGCTCGGCCTCCTGACGACCGCGCATGGCTTATTGATTCTCCAATAGCGTTTCTTATGTGCGCGGCCCCGCGTCGAGGATTCGTCTGACGTGTAGGGCAAGCAATCGTGTAGCCCCTGCTTCTACGTCGCGATGCTCGCTAAGAATCTTGGGCGGAGCAACGACTCAGAAGGGGTACTCCGTCGGGACCACGGAAGAATACGGTCGCGCATGCTGATCGACCGAAGATCGAATACCTCAGGTTGATCATGCATATAGTTCATTAACTTCGCGATCGACCGCGGTTCCGGGCCGGCGGACTTCATCGGTCTACGGAACGAAATAGTAAGTCGCCTCGCGCCAAGAGTTGGCAACGCCGAAGGCTCCTGCGCTTGCCAATAATGGCGGACGCTGGGAGATTTTTCTCGGAAGGGATTGCGCCGCGGGAATTCTGTTCGCCTTTTACGTCTTACGTCGCGATCGATGATACGCTCAAGGCAAATACACCTACTCAACAGCGCCTGACGATCCAGATCAGGTATTCGTCCGGGCGCGAAAATCGACACGCTGAAAAGTTTCGTATCCTGACCAGGCATGCGAAGGACGATTTGAAGTGTGGCTCGTTCGAGACCCATCGGAGCGGATCAAGCGCGGCAAGTCGAAGAAAATCCGCGCTTGGACGGATGCCGAAATGAAGGCCTTCGAGGACCGACAAGCACGTCTGTTTCTTGACGACCGAATGGGGCAAGCCGTTCACGGTCGACGGCTAAAGCGGATGGATGCGCGATGTGACGACGGAGGCCGGGCTACCGCTCGATCGACGGCCGCATGGCCTTCGCAAGACCTTTGGCCGCCTCCTCGCAGACGCTGGCGCGACCGCTCACGAGATCAGGGCCGCACCGGGCCACCTGACTCTCGCCGAAGCTGCGCGCCATGCGCGCGAGGCAGACCGCCGCCGCGGTTGCCGTCGCGCAATCATCAAGCTTGAAGACCACAAGGCAACAGAAATCCCCAAACCTATTCTGTCAGTTTGGGGAAACTGCCAAGAATCAAGGGGAAATCAAAATGAAGGGAAGATCACTGGCGCTCCCTAGTGGAATCAAACCCCTGTTTCAGCCTTGAGAGGGCCCGTTCTCCCGCTGCCGTCGCTCAGCGGCCGTTACAAGAAAAATATTATAGAAGTGGCCCCAGAAGTGGCCCGCAATCTAAGGCACAGCCTCCAGAACTTGCGAAATCAGACGTAAGTACCTGATTTGCGTGGTGGGCGCACCAGGGCTCGAACCTGGGACCCGCTGATTAAGAGACACGCCACGACCGTTGATTTCTCAAGCGAATTTTTCCAACTGAGCCAAAATCCGACTATTAGAGATCAGTGGCTTACGACGAAAAATCCAACCGCCACGTCACGATTTGCTGGATCGGCTCATCCGAAGCGTGGGTTCGAGTGACTGGGCCGAGACATCGCTAAACAGCAGCCTGCTGTATCCAATGCGACGCCTCCTACATGCGGTGGTGGCCAGCGGCCTGATCTCCATCAACGAGGAGAATTTCGCCTGTCACAAAGCCTGCCCCATCGAGGTACAGCACCGCATCGGCAATGTCGGCTATATCTCCCATCCGGCCCAAGGGTGGAGTGCGGCCAAGGCTTGATGCGCTTCCGGCGGATGCATCGGCGTTTTGATGATCCCGGGCGAGACGGCGTTGACGCGGACGCCAGTGCTCGCATACTCGATCGCGAGCGCCCGGGTGGCCGCATTCAAGGCATCTTTGGTAAGCGACGCCAGGGCGGCCGGGACGCTGTTCATCGGCTGGTCGACGAGACTCGTCGTGATCGTGACCACATGGCCGCCCCCCTGCTTGCCCATGATGTCGAGGGCACGCTGCGCCATATGAAAGAAGCCGGTCACGTTAGTCGAGGCATAGGCCTCGTAATCGGCCGGCGCGTAAGAGGTAAACGGGTTTGCCAGAGTGTCGCGGGCGTTCGCGATGATCCCTGTGAGAGCTTGAGTTATTCCAGCGCCCGGCGTCTTTCTCCGCTTGCCGGTGCGCCAGCATCAGATGGGTCGGACTTTTTCCTCGTCTTGCATAATTTTTCCATATGGTCTATTTTGTAGCAAGGAGTCCACCAGAGACTTCCAGCAGGGCAACCTTTCAGGGAGGGTGACGGCATGATCGCCAGAGGAGTGATCGTGGCGACGGCGATGCTCGCCGCCATTGTTTCAGCTCGCGCAGAGGATCGGCCACTCAAGATCGGCTGGCTGATGAGCTATACCGGTCCAGGCGCCGCCGCCGGTGCCGCATCCGACGTGGCAATCGAGGTGTTCTTCAAGACATTCGGTAAGTCGGTCGCAGGCCGCAAGATCGAGATCATCAAGCGCGACACCACGGGGCCGGCGCCCGACGTCGCGCGGCGGCTCGCCCAGGAACTGATCGTAGGCGAAAAAGTCGATTTCCTCGCGGGAATGGACTATACGCCGAACACGATGGCGGTAGCGCCGCTGTCAACATCCGCCAAAGTCCCCCTCCTCATCGTCAATTCCGCGACATCGGGGATCCTCGCCAAACACCCCTTTGCCGTCCGGTTCGGCTTCACGACAGCCGAGATGGCGCAGCAGCTCGCGGCGTATGCCAACAAGCAGCAGTTCAAGTCCGTCTATACGTTCGTGCACGAGTACGAACCGGGCCTCGACGCCGAAGCGATGTTCATTCGCGAGTTCAAGGCCGCTGGCGGCGCCATCGCCGGCTCGGTGCGCGCGCCGCTCAAGGCAACGGACTTTTCCGCCTACATTCAGCGGATCAAGGACGCCAATCCGGACGCCGTTTTCGTCTTCATGGCCGCCGGCGAGCTGCCGCCTATCTTCCTTCGCCAGTTCAAGGAAGCAGGCCTCGATCCCGCCAAGATCATCGGCATTGGCGATATCACGGACGAAGCCTCGCTCCCTGTGGCGGGGGATGCGGCGCTCGGCGTGGTCACTGCCTTCCATTACACGCAAACGCACGACTCAGAGGCCAACAAGGAATTCGCCCGCGCGTTCAAGTCGGTTGCGCCGGACCGTCCGCTGAATTTCCTGCCTGTCGTCGCCTACGACGTCCTCAGGGCGATCCGTCAAGTGGTCGAAGCCCAGGAGGGCGAGCTCAATCCCGATCGGACGATGGAGCTTCTCAAGCAGATCAAATTCGAAAGCCCGCGCGGGCCAATCTCGATTGATCCGGCGACCCGCGAAATCGTCCAGACCGTCTATTTCCGCAAAGTCGAGAAGCGCGACGGACAGATCGTCAACGTCGAATTCGCATCGACACCCGACGTCAAGGATCCAGGTTCCGCGCGGTAGGTGGCACGATGCTCGGCTTCGTCAATATCCTGCTCGGCGGCATCGCATACGGGTTCGTGCTGTTCCTGATGGCCGGAGGACTCTCGATCACGCTAGGCCTCATGGGCTTCGCCAACATGGCTCACGCGGCACTGGCAATGGTTGGCGGCTACACCGCCGCGCTGCTGATCGGCAAGGCGGGCTGGCCATTCCTCGCGGCCGTCGTCATGGCGGGCCTAACTGCGGCGACGACGGGCGCGATCCTGGAATGCACCCTGTTCCGGCGGCTCTACCAGGCATCCGAGCTCGAACAGGTCCTGCTCACGATCGGCGTCGTTTATGTCGCCATCGCGGCTGCGACCTATCTCGTCGGTCCCGAGCAGATGGCCATCGTCGTGCCAGCCTGGCTGGACGGCAATCTCAGCCTTGGGCCGGTCGACCTCAACCGCTATCGTCTGTTCCTGATCGTGTCCGGCCTCGTGCTGCTCCTCTCGCTCGTCCGTCTCATCGAGCACACGACTTTCGGCGCGAAGATCAGGGCAGCCGTCTTCAATCGCCGGATGACGGCCTCGTGCGGCATCGATGTCGACAAACTCTACGCTCTCGCCTTCGCCCTTGGATCGGCGCTGGCCGGGATCGGCGGAGCGCTCAGCGTCAAGCTGCTGGGGCTGGACCCCAACTTCCCGATCAAGTTCCTGACCGAACTGTTGATCGTCGTCAGCGTCGGCGGGCTGGGCTCGCTCCGCGGGACCTTTCTCGCCGCTATGCTGTTCGGGGTCATCGACGTCGTCGGCAAATATCTGCTGCCCGAGATCGGCGCGTTCATCATCTACGCCACTGCGCTCGCCCTGCTGACGGTGCGGCCGCAGGGCCTCGTCGGTCGTCCGCGATGAGCGACATCACGCTCGATCTGGCACGGATGATGGTCGTCCGCCGCGCGCGGTGGACCACCCTGGAAATCGCGTTCTGGCTCGCGGCGGCCGCCAGCTATTTTCTATTTCCGGCCAAGCTCGTCCTGTTGACGCAGATGCTGATCGGCGGGCTCTTTGCCATGTCGCTGGATCTGCTGCTGGGCTATGGCGGTATCCCCTCGTTCGGCCATGCCGCCTTCTTCGGACTGGGCGCCTATGCAGCGGGACTGCTCGCCGCCCACGGCTGGGGCGAACCGCTCTCCGGCGTTCTCTTCGGCGGGCTCGCCGCCGGCGGACTCGGGCTTGCGTTCAGCTCGGTGATCGCCAAGGTGCGGGGCGCGGCGGTGCTGATGGTGACGCTGTGTATCGGGCTGCTGCTGTTTGAGGCCGCAAGCCGCATGCCGTGGCTGACAGGCGGCGATACCGGCCTGCAAGGCATTGACATGTGGCCATTGCTCGGCCGCTTCGAATTCGATCTCTATGGCCGGACCGCGTTCTGGTACGCCTACGCTGTAGCTTTCCTGCTCTATCTTGTGTCCCGCCGCTACATCCATTCGCCCGAAGGGCTCGCGCTGAAGGGCCTGCGCGAGAACCATGATCGCATTCCGATGCTTGGCGTATCGACCGCCCGCCGCAAGATGATCGCCTTTACGATCTCGGCGACTATCGCAGGCATGGCCGGTGCGTTGCTTGCGCAGACCACCCAAATCGTCGCGCTGGAGACCTTGAGCTTCGAGCGATCGGTCGCGGCCTTGATCATGCTGATCGTCGGCGGGATCGGCACGCTGATCGGCGGCTTCATTGGCGCGGCAGCCTTCATCTGGGCACGCGACGTGCTCTCCGCGCTCAACCCGGTGTACTGGATGTTCTGGCTCGGGCTCATCCTCATCGCTCTGGTGCTGACGGCGCGAGGCGGCCTGGTCGGCGCCTTGACGCTGCTCGTGAACCATCTGGCGCGCAGGAGGCCTCCACGATGACGGCGCCGGCGCTCGAAACAGAGGTCCTCTGCAAGCAGTTTGGCGCCCTGAAGGTAACCAACGAGGTCAACCTTCGGCTTAAGGCCGGCGGCCGCCATGCCTTGATCGGACCGAACGGCGCGGGGAAGAGCACGCTGATCAATCTGCTCACCGGCGTGCTGGCGCCTACCAGCGGTAGCATTCTGCTTGAGGGCGCGCCGATCAACCGACTGACCACCGACCAGCGCGTTGCGCTGGGGCTCGGCAGGACGTTCCAGATCAACGCCCTGTTTCCGCATCTGTCACCGCTGGAGTCGATCATGCTGGCGGTGGCGCGGCGGAACGGCCGTCTGGGCCGGCCTTTGCAGGCCCTGCACCGGGAGACGGATATCACCGACGAAGCCTTTGCAATGGCCTGCTCGGTCGGCCTCGGCCGGGACTGCCTGCGTCCGACCTCGGAACTCGCCTATGGTCGCCAGCGCCTGCTGGAGATCGCGCTCGCCCTCGCCGGCCGGCCGCGCGTCCTGCTGCTGGATGAGCCGGCGGCCGGCGTTCCCGCCGGCGAGAGTTTTGAACTCATGCAGGCGATCGAAGCGCTACCGCGAGATGTCGCCATTCTCTTCATCGAACACGACATGGACTTGGTCTTTCGATTCGCCGACATCATCACCGTGCTTGTTGCCGGATCGGTGCTGTGCGAGGGCACACCCGGCGAGATCGCTCGCGATTCCGAGGTGCGCCGCGCCTATTTGGGGAGCGCCGGTGACTGAGCCCCTGCTTGAGATCGAAAGCCTGGACGTCGGTTACGGCGAGGGTGTGGTGGTCCAGGGCCTGTCGCTGAGCATCGGGGTTGGCGGATCGCTCGCCCTGTTGGGGCGCAACGGCGCCGGAAAATCGACATTGATGCTCGGCATCGCCGGTCATCTCGCCCCACGAAAGGGGCGGATACGTTTCGCCGGCAAAGATATCACGACCATGCCGCCTCACCTGCGCTGCCGCATGGGTATCGGATGGGTGCCGCAGGGCCGCGAAGTGTTTGCGCCGCTCACGGTCGAGGAGAACCTCCGGATCGCCGCGACGCTTGGGGCCTGGACGATCGACCGCGTCTACGAATTGTTTCCGAAGCTGAAGGAGCGCCGGGACAATTTCGGCAATCAATTGTCAGGTGGCGAGCAACAGATGCTGGCCATCGGTCGCGCTTTGGTCACCAATCCCCGCCTTCTTCTGCTGGATGAACCGCTCGAAGGCCTCGCGCCGGTCGTGGCGCAAGACGTCGCGCGCTGCATTGCCGAGATCACACAAGGCGAGAGCATGGCTGTCGTCCTGATCGAGCAGCATGCCACCTTCGCACTCGGGCTGACGCAGCATGCAATCATCATCGAAAGGGGATTGCTGTTGCGATCCGGGGCGAGCGGCGCAATCACCGCGGATCGCGATGCGCTGGAGCAATATGTTGGAATCAGGAAGCCGGTCCGCGCCGCCTGAAGCAGGCCTTAGCGCGGACGGCGGCTTGCTCATTATCTTTTCCATATGGTATATTTAATGATCAACAAGAACCGGGAGGATCGCATGGGCTTTCGCTTCGACCCCGAAGACCGCGACTTCGTCAACGACCCCTACCCCACTTACAAGATCCTGCGCGACGATCATCCAGTCTACCGGCACGAGCCGAGCGGCTACTATGTGATCACCCGCAACGAGGACGTCGCCCGCATCCTCAACGATTTCGAGACCTTCTCCTCGTCGCGCGGCAATACCCTGGTCGATTCGCCACTGCGTATCGGCAAGACGCTCGGCACGACGGATCCACCACGCCACGATGAGCTGCGGCGCGTCGTGATGAAGGGATTCACACCTGCCCGAATCCAGTCGATGCAGCCCGCCATCGAGCGCGACGTGCAACGTCTCCTGCACGATTTCGGTGAACGCCGCGAGTGCGATTTCATGGCCGACATCAGCCGCCCCATTCTGTATGCCGCGCTCGGCCGCATGCTCGGTCTCGACGGGCACGCCGCTGCCCGCGCGGCCGAACTGTCGCGAGATCTGTTTCATGCCGCCCCGAGCGCGATGGGCGCCGTGTCGAAGCCGGGCGTGATGGAAGACGTCTTCGCCGTGCTCGGCGAGCAACTCGAGCGTCGGCGCAAGGACCGCAGCGACGACCTGTTCTCGTTCCTGCTCGAAGCCCAGGAGGCCGGCGCACCGCTCTCCGACGCGGAGATCCTCGGCAACATGTCGACTGTTCTGTTGGCAGGGAACGCGTCCATCGGACATTACTTCTCGAACCTAATTCATGCGCTCTGGCAGAATCCGGGCGAGCGCCAGAAATTGTTGATGGATCCCACAAAACTCGACGCAGCCGTCAACGAAGGCGTGCGTTGGGACACCTCGACTCAGTCCTTTGCACGCCAGACCACAAAGGGAGTCTCCCTGCATGGGGTAACGATCCCGGCCGACAGTCGCCTAGTGGTCTGCTACGGGGCGGCCAATCGCGATGAACGGGTGATTCCTGATCCGGACACCTATGATATCGACCGTGGCAAGACGCGCCATTTCGGCTTCGGCTCCGGTCCTCACATTTGCCTCGGCGCGCCCACCGCGCGCGCCATGATGCGAACCATCATGACGCCGCTGTTGCCGGCGCTCGGCGAATACGAGCTCGACATCGCAAATGCCGAGCGGGTCGCCCACATGATGGCACGCGGATTCTACAAGCTCCAGATTCGCTGGTAGGTGACGATGACCGCATTCGATCTCGCCAGCAACTCCTTCTTCGACGATCCCTATCCGACCTATCGGCAGATGCGCGCCGAACAGCCAGCCTATTACTGCCCGAAGACCAATCTCTGGTTCGTCAGCCGATACCGCGACATCGCGGACGCGCTGGCGAGGCCCGATCTGTTCTCGTCCTCGGCCGGCAACGCGCTGAGCGATTCCCCGCTTCGCGTCGGCAAGACGCTCGGATCAATCGATCCGCCCCGGCACGACGAGCTGCGGCGCATCATCATCCGCGGCGTCACACCAGCGCGCATCGAGCTAGTGCTGCCTTGGATTCAGGCTGAGCTCGCGCGGCGACTTGAAGTACTGAGCCCCCGCCGACAATGCGATTTCGTCACCGATATCAGCCGTCCCCTGCTATTCGGTGGGCTCGGCCGCATGCTCGGCCTTGGCCCTGATTCCGCGCGGAAGGCCAGCGAGCTTTCGGAGCGCCTGTTCCGCGGCGAAAGTGGTCCCGCGGGTCCAGCGCTCGCGGAGGGTGATCGGGCCGAGGTCATTGCGTTGCTGAGCGCGGAACTGGCGCGCCGCCGCGTGGAGCGCGACGACGACCTGTTCTCGGTCCTGATCGCGGCACAGGCGGCAGGAGCGCCGCTCAGTGACGCCGAGATCGTGGCCAACATGATGACCGTGCTGCTCGCCGGCAACGCATCGATCGGACATTTCCTGCCGAACCTGATGCACGCGCTCTGGCGCCATCCCGATCAGCGCTCCCGCGTGATTGGTGATCCCACCCTGATCGATGCCGCCATCGAAGAAGCTGTCCGCTGGGACACCTCAACGCAATGCTTCGCCCGGACCACGTCGGCGCCGGCCGAAATTGCGGGAATCGACGTTCCGCCAGGCGCGCGAATCGCTCTGCTCTATGCGTCGGCCAATCGCGACGAGACCGCCATTGCCGATGCCGAGCGCTTCGACGTCACACGCGGCAAGATTCGTCACTTCGGCTTCGGGTTTGGACCGCATATTTGCCTCGGAGCAAGCGCGACCCGCTCGATCTTGCGCGCGATACTGCCAGGCATTCTCGCCGAGCTAGGCGAGTTCGATATCGACCTCGACACGGCCGGACGTGTTCGTCACCTGATGGTGCGCGGCTTCAAGAGTCTGTCGATCATTTGGCGACACGTTTTCCCTTGCGAGGCGCCCCAACCCGCGCCGGACGGGCACCCTCTGCCGGTTCGCGGAAGAACAAGGCGCAGCAGGTCCGGACGTGCTCGTCGACAAACTTCTTGGAAAAAGGCGAGCGACCCATCACCTGTTGGACCTCTGCGCTGAGCATGAAGATACGCGTGACCGCGCCGATGAACAGATATTGGAGATGATAGGGATCGCCCTCGACATAGCGGCCCTGCTTCTGAGCGGTCCGGATCAGCTTGGCCATGACGTCGAAATAGTTGCGCACCCGCTCCTCGACCAGCCAGGTCAGCCTGTCGCTGTCCCGCTTGCCTTCATGCGACATCAACCAGTGGAAGTTCGGGTTGGCGGCCGCGAACCGAACAAACTGCTCCTGGAGCAGCCGCAGCCGTGCAACCTCGTCCTTCTCGGTCATTCCGGCAAGATGAACCTGGAAATGCTGGCCGAAGTTGAAGCTTGTCGTCGTGACGACCGCCTGCCAGAGCCCTTCCTTGCTCTTGAAATGGTAAGTCACCAGAGGATGCTGGACCCCGGCCTTCGCAGCGACGTTCCGCGTCGAGGCGCCCTCGAAACCGCGCTCGGCGAATTCCTCAAAGGCGGCCTGGAGGATGCGCTCCCGCGTGTCGAGCGAACGCTGCTGCCGGCGGCGCTGATTGACGACTTCGTCGAGCGTTTCCTTGGTGAGATCGGATGTCAAAACGTCCCCGCGAGGCAGGCCATATCTGGTCACAGGCTATCCGCCCGGCCACCGGATTTGTCAACCACGCGGCGGCGCAGGGTCCTCAGCGCGCCGGCTTGGATTGCAGGGCGTGGTAGCGCAAGCGCTCGCGCGCCTTGTCCAGACGCTCGCCGGCGACGACCGCGTCCCTGATCTTGGTCTCGGCAGCGGCGATCTGGCGGGCCGTAGTGCAAATCTCCTCGAGTCGGGACGCGGGCAACGAAACGATTCCGTCGCCGTCGCCGACCAGCCAATCGCCCGGGGCGATCCGGACGCCGGCAATTTGGACCGTCACGTTGACCGCGTCGGCGGTCACGCGGTCCTTGCCGGTCCGCATGGCGTTGCCGCGCGCAAAAATGGGATAGCCGAGTTCGAGGCTGCGATCGATGTCGCGGCAGACGCCGTCGATCACGGTGCCGCCGATGCCGCGGCGCGAAGCGACCATGGTGAGGATATCGCCCCAGACGGTTGCATCGAGCCGCCCGTCATTGTCGATCGCCACGATCTGGCCAGGCGCAACGTCGTCGATGTAGTCTCCGACCGAGCCGCCATGGACACCAACCGGCAGCATGCGGATGGTGAAGGCAGGTCCAGCAAGCCGCATCTGGTGATCGAACGGTTTGATCCCCAGGCACTGGCCCTCGATTCCGAGGCGATCCAGCGCATCGGATAAAGTAGTGGTGCCGATCTGCTTCAGTTCGTCGGCGATGCCAGACATTCAGGACTCCCGTCGTTTGAGCATGTCTTCATAGTCGCCGCTCAAGACCTCGCCGATCGCCTTGCCGGCGTCGATAGCGTCCGCCATGCGCCGCTCGCGCCCGCTGATGTCTTCAGCAATCGAAATGATCTCCTCAGCGCGTGCTGCATCGACGAAGACGATGCCGCTGCCGTCGGCGATCACGAGATCTCCCGGCTTGACGGCAACGGTCCCGAACGTAATCGGCTCCTGGCAGGAATGCTCGGCGACGCGCCCGCGCGCCGTCACCGGCACCGCAGCCCGCGCAAAGACCGGTAGACCGAGTGCGCGGCTCTCGTCGACGTCGCGGCAGGCCCCGTCCACCAGAACGGCTGCGACGCCCCGGCGAACCGCTCCCCGGCTGAGCAGGCCGCCCCAGCCAGAGACGTCGGTGCGGCCACGATGCTCGACGACGATGACATCACCCGGATTCGACGCCATGACTGCGCCAGCGCCGAGATGCCGTTTCGGCAGCCCCGGCAGCGGCGCGCCCAGTTTGGTGGTGACCGCGCGTCCGGCAATCTTCACCGGACCCGTCAACACGGAAATTCCGACGACTGCACCGGAGACACCGAGCTTGTCGAGCGCGTCCGACACGGCGCAGGTGTCGAGGGCGGCGAGCCGCGCAATCAGGCTGTCCATGGCGCGGCCTCAAGTGCCATCGAGAACGGCCGTTGCATCACATTGCACCAGCATGTTGGCCGGCAGGTGATCGTTCTGAAATGTATGTCGCGCCGGCCGGGATGCCGCATCGGGGAACGCAGCGAGCCATTGGGTGTTCACGGCGCCGCGCGCCTCAGGCACCTTCACATAGACCGTCATTTTGACGATCTGGTCGAGGCTCGCGCCGCCCGCCTCCATGATCCGCTTCAGATTCGCGAACATCAGCTCGGTCTGCCGGCCGACGTCGTCGGGGATCTTTCCGCTCGCCGGATCGAGCCCATACACGCCCCCGGTCATGATGATGTTGCCGACCCGGGACGCTGCAGGAATGGGCTGCCCACCGTGGGCGAACCCTTCGACTTCGATGCTTCGCCGTGCAGCCATGCTGATCTCCTCTCCTGCTCAGGTGTCGAGACGGGTGAAGAATTTGCGCGCGTTGCTCTCGAAGATTGCCTTCTTGTCGGCCGACGTCAGTTCGGCGATCGATTCGATCACCGGCTTGAGGTCGTCGAAAGGCCGGCCCGTCTCCGGATCGATGCCGCCGCCGCTGCCCGGACGCTCGGTGCCGAACATGCATCGATCGGTGCCGACCACGTCGAACAGCAGTTCCAGCGATTTCTTGTTGTGAACGACGGTATCAAACCAGAAGCGCTTCAGGCTCGCGTCAAAACTCTCAGTGTCCTTCGGCAGGCGGCCGGCGGCGATCGCCATCTGCCGATTGGACCGCCAGCGCCCGACCTGGAACGGAACCGATCCCCCACCATGACTGACCATGAGCTTCAACGTCGGATAGCGCTTGAACACATCCGAGCGGGTGATCGCGGTGATGGCGAGGCTCTCCTCGGTGATGAAATGCTCGTCGTAGGTCTCGCGACCGCAGCAGGCGCAACTGTGAATGTGCGCTGGAATGTCGTGCTTGCAGAGGAATTCATAGAGCGGAAACCAATAAGGATCGGCCAGAGTCGGGCTCTTCCCAATGCCTTCGGATGGATCGGGATTGAGCAGCACGCCGATGAAACCGAGCTTTTCGATACAGCGCTTGATTTCATCGAACATCATCTCGACCGGAGCGCCAACCGCTTGCGGCAATCCGCCGACCCCGCGAAAACGTTTGGGATGCATCTTCACCGTGCGAGCGATAATGTCGTTGTTGTCCTCGGCCCAGGTGACGACATCCTCCCAACGGTTTTCGCCGTGCACCATCATAAACGGCCGCGGCGAGAGCACCTGCAAATCGGTGCCGACGCCATCCATGATCGCCACATTCTGCGCTGCGGACTTCTCAAGCTCGGCGTCGGAAATCGCTGCGGGATACTTGCCGTACTGCCCGCGCGCGACGATCAGATTGCTGCGATGCGCATAAAGCGAGGCAGGCGCGACGAGATGAGCGTGAGCGTCAATGATCATGATGCGGACATCCTATGGTTATCATCGGAGCGGTCAGAGTTTGTAAACATCGAGGGTAAGCGCGCCGGCTCTAACCCTATCGAGAATAGCGAGCTCCTGGGCGTCACGATCGATACCGACGCGGACGGCGCTACGGGCCTGGTCGGGCGTGAGCACCACAACACCATCCGCATCTCCGAAAACCAGATCGCCCCGCGAGATGCGGACGTCGCCAATCGCCACCGCCTCGCCGAAGGCGCCGTCGGCGCTGGGATCCTTCACCGTATCGCGGATACTGACACACGCAGAAAATGTAGGCAGTCCGAGCTTCCGTAGGGCCGCCACGTCCCGAACCCCGCCGGAGATCACAAGCCCAGCGAGGCCGCGCGCCTGGGCGGACGTCCCCATGATCTCGCCCCAGTACCCATATTCGCGCCCCGCACCGGTATCGACGACCAGTGCTTCACCAGGCGCCGCTGCGGCCAGTGCGCGGTGAATCCAAAGATTGTCACCGGGCGGGCAGCGCACTGGAAAGGCACGGGCGCAGATGGTCATAGTCGGATCAATCGGCTTGATGTTGGTGGGCAGGGCGCCCACTCTTCCTGCCGCTTCATGAAGCGTCGCAGACGACAATGCGCTGGCCGCCTTCAGGAGGGCCTCCTCGATCGCTGCCGAGATCGGCATCCGAACACGACCTCCTCGATTGCATTTGCCAGGAATTCTTAATTAGTCCATGTGGTATATATAACTCGACGACATTTGCAAGCGGATTTTCGCCTGGCGGTTTGAGAGAAATCGGACATTGCATCGTCAAATCGAGCGTGTAATACTATCCACTTGGTAAATATAATATCGGAGGAAGCACCCCATGGCCAAGGTCGTCTTCAGCTTCGCTGCATCGCATACGCCGATGCTCGCACTTGAGGGAAAGCGCTGGAGCGAGCGCGCGGAAGACGACAAGAAGAACAAGGCGCTGAACCTGGCCGACGGCAGATTCATTAGCTACGACGATCTCGCAGAGGAAAACGGCGCGCCTTATGGCGATGTGGCGACCGAAGCCAAATTTCTCGAAATCGAAGCCGCCTCGCAGAAGGCTCTCGATGCGATTGCCGACCGCCTCGCAGCCGTGGCACCGGACGTGGTCGTGATCATCGGCGACGATCAGGCCGAACTGTTCAGCCACGCCAACATGCCTGCAATCTCGATCTTCTACGGCGAGGAGATCCTGACACACGAAAAGCACCTGACACCGCAGACGCCGGGCTGGGTCGGAACCGTGATGAAGGGCTATGCCATGGACGCCGTGCATAGCTTCCCGGGGCAGCCGCAGTTCGCGCTCGAACTGATCCGCAGCCTCATCGCCGAGGACGTCGACATTGCAGCCGCTGCAAAGGTCGAAGATCCGCTGAAGGCGGGATTTGGCCACGCTTATGGCTTCATCATTGAGCGGCTATTCCGGGGACGCGCCATCCCGGTCGTGCCGGTGCTTCTCAATACCTACTATCCGCCGAACGCGCCAACAGCCAGTCGCTGCTACGACATTGGCACCAAGCTGGCGCGCATCATCGAAAAATCGCCGAGCGACCTTCGCGTTGCGGTTGCCGCAAGCGGCGGTCTCAGCCATTTCGTGGTGGACGAGCAATTGGATCGCAAGGTGCTCAACGCCATTCGTTGCAAGCATCCGCAAGTCCTGCGAGGCCTGACACGTAACGAGTTGAATTCGGGCTCTTCTGAGATCCTTAATTGGGTGATGGCGTCCGCTATGTCTCAAGGACTAACCAACACCTGGTCCGAATACTATCCCGCTTATCGTACTGCTGCTGGGACTGGCACGGGTATCGCGTTTGCAACTTGGGAATAAGGGTATCGCAGGTGCTGTAGGTACATCGCGGACATACCAGGACGAGCTGTTTGCCGCCCGATCGAGCGCGGGAACGTGGGGGTCCCCGCTCACTCGTCTGCCGACACCTTGACTTCGCTTGGTGCGCGTCAGGCCTGACTTCCGGCTCGATCTTCAGATGGCGGCGATGTCCAGCTTCGAGCCGTCGACCAGACGCGACAGCCGGAACGGTGCGGGATCGACGCAAGGCGTGTCGTTTACGACAAGCTCTGCGGCCAGATAGCCGAGCCCCGGGCCCAAACCGAAGCCGTGCCCCGAACAGCCCGCCGCGAGGACGAGGCCTTCCACCCCGTCCACCTGCGACACCACAGGCACTGCGTCCGGCGTGCAATCGACGAAGCCGCCCCAGGCGCTATCGATCTCTATTTCGCCGAGTTGGGGGAAGGTTTTCCGGACACTCTCCACCACTTGGCTCACCAGCCATTTCAAGGGCGGAGGATCCAGCACGCGATTCTGTTCGAAGATCCGATCATCGTTGGTCAGAAGCGCCGGCATCGAATCCGGCCCCGAAACGAACGATTGGCCGACGCCAAGCCTGACGTTCTTCAGGCGACGCAAGAACTGCGGCATGAACTCCCGGCTGTACCGGATAGCCTGGGGCGTGATTTCGAGGTTCGCCTTGCCGCTGATCGCAAGCGTATAGCTGCCGTCCAGTCGGCGCGTGATCGTGCAGTAGGGTGTCGAGACCGCCTCGCCGATATTGATTGTGGGGGTGGATCGCAGCGCGGTCTGACGGATGCTCGCTTGGGGGAAACTGACCCCGAGCGGCCGAAGGAAGCGCGAGGACCAGGCGCCGGCGGCGCAAAGCACCGCGTTGGTTCTGATGTAGCCCTTTTCCGTGTGCACGCCCGCAATCTTGCCATTGGCCAAGTCGAGCGCCCGCGCGGCACATCCCTGGTGGATCGTGGCGCCCAGAACTCTGGCCCCCTCAGCGATAGCCGGCGCGGCGAGCGCAGGTTCGGCCTTGCCGTCTCGCTCCGAATAGGTCCCGCCCACCCATTTGTCGCGCGCTTCGGGGACACGCTCGGCCACCTCCGCCCGACTCAGCACGCGGGTATCGACGTCGTACTCCCTGGCGACCTCGCGCCACTTTTCCCAGCCGGCGAGCACAGCCTCGTCGTGGGTCGCATAGACGAGACCGCAGCGACGAAATCCGAGGTCCCGATTGATATCGCGCGTGAGTTCGTCCCACAGCCGCATGGAGAGCACCGACAGCGGCAATTCGCGCCGGTCGCGGTTCTGCTGGCGGCACCAACCCCAGTTTCGGCTCGATTGTTCACAGGCGACGTGGCCCTTCTCGAGGAGCGCCACGGAGAGGCCGCGCTTCGCGAGATAATAGGCGGCCGTAGAGCCGAGGATGCCGCCGCCGACGATAACGACGTCGGCCTCGGCCGGGAGACGCTCATCGCTGTGAATGCGCTCGACGTGGGGCGACATGTTCCAACGAACCTCGGCTGCCAAGAATGCGGAAGCAAAGTTCCGATCAGCCCTTCATCGCATCGTGCGCTCGGTAGAATGTGCTGAAATCATCTAGGACTTCGCAAGATGTTCGGTTTCTGACCGCTTGAGTGATACAAGCTGCTCAAGCGCGATCAAGTCCCAGTTCGACGCAGGGGCGGCGTAATGGCTGCCAGGACAGGTGCAGATTTCGTTTAAAGCGTGATCGGGTTTGGTAGCCCGCGCCGCAGCTCGCCCCCCGGAACGGGTGCTGCCCCGATGAGGTCTGCGATCTAGCGTGCGATATTGATGAGCGCGCGCTCCATGGCTGCCAGGAACAGGTCAACATGCTCGGCTTGGCAAACGAGCGGAGGGCGCACTTTAAGGGTATCTTCATTGGCCCCGGTCGTGCTGATAAGCACGCCGTCATCCCGCATTGCATTGACCAGGTCCAAAGCCATCGCACGACGGCCTGGCGCCGGGGTTCCCTCAGACCCTATGTCGACGCCAAAGAAGAGACCGGCGTTCCGGATCGCGCGAACCTCATAACGTTGCTTTGCAAGCTTCTCCAGTCCGGCGCGAAGGCGCTGGCTCATCGAAAGCGCCTTTTGCGGGATTTGGTCGCGCTGCAGGATCGTTAACACGGCGTTCGCTGTTGCTATTCCGACTGTGTTTCCAGCGAATGTGTTCGAATAGCGAGAGGTGGCACCAAATTGGTCCATCCATGCTCTGCGACCAACGACAGCGCCAATCGGAAATCCGTTGCCCATCGGCTTGCCCAGGGTAACAAGATCCGGAACGATCCCGTGGCGCTCGAAGCCCCACATACAGGCGCAGTTCGTCCGAAGCCTGGTTGAACTTCGTCGGCAATGACGAGACCACCAGCCTCCTGCACCGCCGCAACTCCGCTCGCGATGAAGCCAGGAGGATCTATCCATAGGCCATCGCTGGAAAAAATACTGTCGATGAGCAGGGCCGCAACGCCGATACCACGACGGTTCAGATCCATCATGGCTGAACGAATCTGTGTCTCGAAAAAGTCCGCAGCCTGGGCTTCCGGTATGCCCGCTGGCCCGGGTAGGGACACCATCCGCACTAACGGGCTGAGCTTGACTGCGTCGCCCAGGTTGGGCGAAACCTCGGCCGTCGCAGTACTCGTGCCGTGATAGGCATAAGTGGAAACGATCACGCCTTCGTTGCCGCTCGCACATCGCGCAATGCGAAGCGCCAGATCGTTGGATTCACTCCCCGTGCAGGTAAACACCACGCGGTCGAGCTCGTTTTGGAAAGTATCGACCAACCGCTCGGCATAATCGACAAGCTTTGGCTCGAGATAGCGCGTGTTGGCGCTTATTCGGCCCGCCTGCTCCGCCATGGCCGCGTTTACTTCCGGATGGCAATGGCCGAGACACGGGACGTTATTGTAGAAGTCGAGATAGGCCCGCCCGTCGGGATCGTACAGCCACATACCTTCGCCGCGAACGAAGTGCACGGGCCGGCGGTACTGGAGCCGATAAGAAGCGCCCAGAACTTTGTCACGACGAGCAATCAGCTCGGATTCGCGCCTGGGAAGGTTTGATTCGCCAGGTCGGTAGCGATTGGGCATGAGATCTGTGGACATGTGCTGCTGCCCGTCTGAAAGAATACCGTGGTCACTTCGCAATTTTACGGCCTGTCGATCGAGCGAACCTAAGCGGCATCACGGCAAGCACGACGAAACTGCCGCCATGACTGCCGCCTCGCCCGATGCGACATCAATAGGCTCCAGGATAGAAAGGCCGTGCTCGGCACGCGCGACGTTCTTTTTGATGTACTGGGCGTCGGCTGGAAAAAGGTGGGCGCGCCAGTAATTGACCAAGATCAATGCGCTTTGTCGCGCCCGCATCAGTCCGACGAGGAGTCTTGCTTCCAGCGGCGAAAGCGCAATGACAGAGGCATAGCCGCCAATGAGATGTTCGGCGCCACCGAGAGGAAGAGTCGGATCTGATACGAGGTGGCTTGCTGCGATCGCCAGATCCTGAATCCTGGGGCTCCAGCAGCCGTCACCAAAATCGATGAAGCCCAGACCCCGGCCAGTCACAATCATGTTGAACGGACTGGGATCGTTATGAGTGACCTGCCAGACGACGTTCGAGATTTGTGGCTCAACAAACTCCAGATACTCGGCCATGTCGGCGCGAACGCAATCGGCAACGCTCCCGCTTGGTAGGTACTGCTCTAGTTCCATCAGGCGCGACCAGCACTCGACATGCCAAAGAACGGGCCGATGGGCTGCAGGCACCTTGACTTGCGCAAGCGCTAAATCAAGCCGAGCGAGGGCGCGGCCAGTCCGAAATAGCAGGTCGGGAGTGCGCATCACCTGGTGCAGCGGAATGCCCTCGAGCCGGGTTTGCAAGAACCCGCATATGCCTTCTTCCTCAAACATCAATGCCCCGCTGCTCGTGCGCAGCACTGCGGGTGCAACGAAGCCCCCAGCCTCTTCCAAGCCTGCCAAGGCTGAGGTCTGGAAGCAGAAGCTGTCGACAGCCTCCGGTCTGGTCGACGTCTTCAGGATGCACCGGCGGCCGTCCGGGGTGTCGACTTCAACGGTGCGCTCGATCTCGGAGGACAACGTCGCGATCGAGCCGGTCACTCCGTAGTGACGCTTCAGCAGCGCCCCCGACATGTCCGGTCCCGAGGAGTCGGACCGCACGGCCAGGACTGCCGCAGCCGCGCGAAAATAGGTTTCGGTTGACGCTGACGCGCAAGAAAGATGGTCGACTGTTGCAATCACGGGTGTTTCTATGCCTGGGCTTGAAAGCGGCTTCTGGTGACTGCCAGGATTCATCGATAAAATCCGAGGACGGACTTGGTCTCGAGATACTCTTCCATGCCCTCGATGCCGTATTCGCGACCGTTGCCAGAACGCTTGTAGCCGCCAAAGGGAGCATTGGGGTCCCAGTCAGGATAATTGAGATGGACTTGACCCGACTGGATCTTCCTGGCGACGGTCCGCACCATCTCCATATCGGTGCCCTGCACATGGGCGCCGAGGCCGTAGACGGTGTCGTTGGCGATCGCGATCGCCTCGTCTACGGTGTCGTAGGGAATGATCGACAGCACTGGGCCGAAGATCTCCTCCCGTGCGATCCTCATGCCGCGATGGACGTTCGAGAAGATCGTCGGCCGCGCGTAGAGGCCGATCCGCAGGTGGTCCGGCCGACCTCGCCCGCCCATGACGAGCTTGGCGCCTTCCTCCAGGCCGACACCGATCATCGCCTGCACGCGCTCGAACTGCGGCCGGTTGGCGATCGGGCCATGGGTCGTGCTTTCCGCAAGGGGATCGCCGACCACCAGTTCCGAAGCAGTCGACGCCGCCAGGGTCTCGACCTCTTCCATCTGCGGGCGGTACACGAGCATCCGGGTCGGCGCGCTGCAGGATTGGCCGAGATTGCGGAAGGCGGCGCCGACGCCGAGCGGAACAGAACGGCTGAGATCGGCGTCCGGCAAGATGATGTTCGGCGATTTTCCGCCGAGCTCCTGGGCAACGCGCTTGACGGTGGGTGCCGCCGCTTGCGCGACGAGAACGCCGGCCCGCGTCGAGCCGGTGATCGAGATCATGTCGACCAACGGATGCGACGCCAGACCGGCGCCCACGATCGGACCTGTCCCGTTGACGAGGTTGAAGACGCCGGGCGGAAAATCGGCATCGTCCATCAACTCCGCGAACAGCAGAGCGCTTAGCGGCGACAGCTCACTCGGCTTCAACACCACTGTACAGCCTGCTGCGAGCGCCGGACCGACCTTGGCTGTGATTTGATAGAGAGGCCAATTCCATGGGGTAATGAGCCCACAGACGCCGATCGCCTCGCGCATGACCGCGGTTCTGCCGCGTGGGGTGACGAACGGATAATTCGCGAGATTGTCGCGGGCGACGCGGATATGTTCGGCGGCCAACGGCACCTGAGCGCGGCGCGCATAGGTGATCGCAGCTCCCATCTCGCAGGTAAGCGCCTGCGCGAACAGCTCCAGCCGCTCAAGAAGTAAGGCGTGCATCCGGTCGAGCAGCGCCGCTCTCTCAGCAGGCGGTGTCATGGACCAGCCGGCGAAGGCTCGTCTGGCGGCTGCGATCGCGCAGTCCACATCATCGTCATCGCCGAGCGCGACGTCGGCGATCGGCTGCTCCGTCGCCGGATTGACGACGGTTGCTGCGGCCGCAACTGATCCGATCGGCTTCCGCCATTCTCCGTCGATGTAAAATTTTCGGAGGAAGCCGGCTTCGGTCAGGTGTCGAAGGGGCGAGGTCATTGGAAGCGATCCTTGATCCGGTATAGGCGCCGATCAGCGGCAGGAACCAGGGGGCGGGAATGGCCGGCCAGCCCTACCAGCCGCGCATCCGGGGCCATCGGGCGTGAATCGCGTCGCTGCCGGCGGAGACGACGTTGTACAACTCATGTTGCGACGCCGTCCCACAGGCGTGATTGGGGAGAATCCTGACCTTCGCGCCGATCGGAAGATTGGGCAAAGCGTGCGCCGACCCGGGCCTGATGGCGAGGATCCCGTGCTCCTGGCTTGCTTGCGAAACGATCAGGTCGGGATAGACCTTGCCGGCCACGTCGCAGACCAGACCATATCCCTGGTCGACCCGCTGCGCCGCGGTGCCGCGGTCGCGCGACAGCGCCATCCACCCGGCATCGAGCAAAATCCAGCCCTTCTCGGGCTTCGTGCCGATCACGGTAGCGAGCACCGAGATCGCGATGTCGTCCGTCGTGCAGACACCAACACCGTGCATGACCAAGTCGAAGAACATGTAGACGCCCGCCCGCATTTCCGTGACGCCGGTCAGGTCTTCGGCGAAATGCGCTGTCGGGGTCGAGCCGACGCTCACGATGGGGCATTGGTGCCCGGCCACCCGCAAGGCCTCCGCCGCGGCAACCGCCACCGCTCTCTCATTCTCCGCGGCCGCGACGAGAGCCTCGGGCGTGAACAGGCTGTAGGATTCGCCGGCATGGGTGAGAACGCCGGCAAGCTTGACGCCGGCCTCGCCCAGCGCGACCGCGACTGCAATGAGTTTTGGATCGTTCGCGGTCAGCCCGCCGCGGTGACCATCGCAGTCGATCTCGATGAACGCGGTCGGTGTCACACCAGCGGCACGACCGGCGGCGCCGAGCATTCTTGCCTGCTCCGGCGAATCGAGCAGTACCTTAAGATCAACGCCTGCTTTGCGCAGACGCATTGCTCTTTCAGCTGTGTGGGGCGCCAGACCCACCGCATAAGTCATGTCGCGAAAACCGTGCCGCGCGAAATACTCGGCTTCCGCCAGGGTAGAGACAGTGATCGGCCCCGATCCAAACGGATAGGCCCGTCGGGCCACGTCGATGGATTTCGCGGTTTTCATGTGGGGACGCAGCACGACGCGCCGCTCCGCCATGCGCGAGGACAGGCGGGCGAGATTGCGATCGAGCCGATGCTCGTCGAGCAGGAGAGCTGGCGTTGCCAGCGTGCCGAGCGTTGCAGCCGTCTCGGAGTTCTGGTGATCCGTTCCGCTCATCTCATTGCGTAGCACGTCGATGTCTCCTAGCCGAAAGACTGATTGGGAATCGCAAACACGCGCGCCGGCCCGCTCGATGGTGCCGGCGTGCCCAAGATCATGGTGGTGGCATCGCCGACCTGCTCCAGGCCGATGCCTTCGAGCCAATCCCCGAGCTGCGATGTGGCAGAGGTGTCGATGCGGACAAAAACACTGCCGAGCCGCGCGAGCGCAGCCTCGATCAGCGCCTGTGCATCGGTCGCGGTTTCGGCGACGACAGGACCGATGACATGCCCGCGGCCGAAAAGCCGGGAGATGGCGTAGCCGCGGGCCATGCCGTCGCGCTGCAGAACATAGCCATCACCGCTTTGGAGCAGCTTTTCGAGCATCTGTCGTCTCTCCAAGCCCGCAGCGTCGCGATCGAGTCGCATGATCTTCTCGAAATCCGATGCAGTCATTGGCCTGACGAGCCCCGGCGGCGGCGGCTCATGGCGTCCTCTGGGAATTCCCTGATGCTGGTGGATGACCCCGATGGGGACGAAACCGCGCCGCTGGTAAAGCGCCTGGCCTTCCGCGGTCGAATTCAGCGCAATGCTTCGTGGACGCGCGGACGTCAGCAACGCATCCATAAGCCGGGCGCCATAGCCACGGCCCTGAGCGGTCTTCGCGACGATGATCATACCTGCGGAAGCATGGGTTTCGCCATACGCCCACCATGCCGCGGTCCCGATCACCGTCCCAGCGCGTTCCAGAACAAAGCCTTTGCCCAGCTGTAGCGCGACATCCCAATCTTCGAGCCGATAGGGCCAGGACATCTCCTGCGAGAGCTTCAGGGCGCCTTCCAGGTGCGATCTGGCGAATGGAACCAGCACCGCGGCTCGATCGTCGCGATCTCCGGCCTGGTAAGCTGCGGGCTTCATCATTGGTCGACGTTTCTCTTGCTCGCGGTACTTGTCGCCAGTACCTGATTGACGGTGAGGGCCACCTGATCCTCGCATCGTCCGCACTGTACGTTGCACCAGACAGCATTACACAATTGGACTGGAGAAAAGTTCGGCATACAATTTCATTGTTCGTGGCTCGACGCGGCCAATCTGCCGTCAGCGGCCGGCGCGCCAAGACGGCGTTCGAAAGCGGGCCGTCAGAGCTGACGCCATCAAGCCTTCCAGTCCAGTACGAGCTTGCCGCAATTGCCACTCCGCATGATCTCGAAGCCGGTCTTGAACTCTGCGACAGGCAGACGGTGGGTGATGATCTTTCGGATGTCGAGGCCGCTTTCGAGCATTGCAAGCATCTTGTGCCAGGTCTCGAACATCTCCCGACCGTAGATTCCCTTTACCGTGAGCATCTTGAAGACAAGCTTGGTCCAGTCGACCGTCGCCGGCCGAGCGGGAATGCCGAGCATGGCGATCTTGCCGCCCATCACGAGATTCTCGACGATCTGGTCGAATGCGGCGGGAGCACCACTCATCTCGAGCCCGACATCGAAACCTTCCTTCATGCCGAGGCGCCGGGTCACGGACCTAAGATCTTCCTTGGTCACGTCGACAGGAACAACGTCCGCGACGTCAGATGCCAGTGCCAGACGTTGCGGATTGACGTCGGTTATCACGACGTGCCGCGCGCCGACGTGTCGGGCAACTGCGGCGCTCATGATGCCAATAGGACCTGCTCCGGTGATGAGCACATCCTCCCCGACGAGGTCGAACGACAGCGCGGTGTGGACGGCATTGCCGAGCGGATCGAGGATAGCCCCGATCTCATCATCGATCGTGTCGGGAAGCGGCACGACATTGAAGGCAGGCAAACGCAGATATTCCGCAAAAGCCCCGGGAATGTTGACACCGATCCCCTTGGTTTGAGGATCCAGGTGAAACCGTCCTCCGCGCGCAGCGCGGCTGCTCGTGCCAACAACATGGCCCTCGCCGGAAACGCGCTGCCCAATTGCGAACTTCGTGACGTTTGCGCCTACCTCGGCGATCTCACCGGCATACTCGTGACCGACGACCATCGGGACAGGGACAGTCCGCTGCGCCCACTCATCCCAAGCGTAGATATGAATATCCGTGCCGCAGATCCCGGTCTTGTTGATCTTGATGAGAACGTCATCCGGCCCGATCTGAGGGATCACCCGTTCGCCGAGCCAGAGTCCCGGTTCGGCTGCCGCTTTGACGAGAGCTTTCATGAGAGCACCTTTCTAGCCATCAAATCACGCCAAGCACTTTGCCGGCGTCCGTGAAGGCCTCAACGGCCAAATCAACGTCTTTCTCGGACAGGCCGGCGGACATCTGTGTCCTGATCCGCGCCTTTCCTTTGGGGACGACGGGATAGAAGAACGCGGAGACATAGATGCCGCGTTCATCCAGCGCGGCTGCCATTTCCTGCGCCAGCCGTGCGTCGTGCAGCATGACTGGAATGATTGGCGTCTCCCCCGCGAGCAGTTCAAATCCGGCCTGTTCCAACCCCGACCGAAAGCGCCGGGCATGGGCAGTCAGGCGCTGCCGTCGGTCGTCAGCTCTTTCCGCAATCCGGATGGCCTCGATCGATCCCGCTGCCACTGCTGGAGCGAGGCTGTTGGAGAACAGATAGGGACGCGCTCGCTGTCGAAGCAGATCAATGATGGGTTGCGACGCCGCGACGAAGCCGCCCATGGCGCCGCCCAGGCTCTTGCCTAGCGTACCCGTTACGATGTCGACCTGATGTCCTGTGCCTGTCAGCGTGGGCGTGCCGCGACCGGCTTCGCCAAGATGGCCCGTGGCATGGCAGTCATCGACCATGACGACGGCGCCGTATCTCTCGGCCAAGTTGCAAATCGCGGGAAGTCTGGCCACGTATCCGTCCATAGAGAACACGCCGTCCGTGGCGATCAATTTGAAGCCGGCCCCGTTCCTGTCCGCTTCCTTCAGCCGGTCCTCGAGCTCGTTCATGTCTCCGTTGGCGAACCGGTAGCGCTTCGCCTTGCAAAGACGCACGCCGTCGATGATGGAAGCGTGATTGAGAGAATCAGAAATGATGGCGTCATCGGCCTCCAGGAGCGGCTCGAAGACGCCGCCATTGGCGTCGAAGGAGGCCGCGAACAGGATGGCGTCATCCTTACATAAGTACCGAGCGATGGTGCGCTCGAGTTCACGGTGCAGGATTTGCGTACCGCAGATGAAGCGTACCGACGCCATGCCAAACCCAAACTCATCCAAGCCTCGCTTGGCGGCTGCGATGACTTCGGGATGATCGGCCAGGCCAAGGTAGTTGTTGGCGCAGAGATTGACGAGTTCGCGCTCGAAAGCCTGGGAAACCACGCGGATCCGTCCGGCTTGCGCACTGCTGATCGTGCGCTCGCGCTTGTACAGCCCATCGGCCTCGATCTGAGAGAGAAGCTCGCGAACCCGGACTTCGAGAGTCGGCGTCATAATTACCCCCAATCCTCGCTAGGGTGCCATTTCGGCGATCATCATGGGGACCTCTCCACGCAGCACGCGCAACATGCGCTCGAAGTGAGCCGGATCGTGTGGCTTCAGGAGCGTAGCTTTGCGGGGCAGATATACGTCCCACAGGCGCGAGAGTAAAAACCGAAATGCCGCAGCGCGCTGCATCGCGGGAAGCAGCAAGCGTTCCGAGGGAGTCAGCATCCGGACGCTCTCATATGCGCCGAGGAAGGCGATGACTCGCTCGTCGTCGTAACGGCCGGCGGGACTATCGATGCACCAATCGTTGAGGCACACTGCAATGTCGAACAGAAGTGCGTCGTATCCGGCGAAATAGAAATCAAGAACGCCGGACAGCTGCCCCCGCTCAAACAAGGCGTTGTCGCGAAAGAGATCAGCGTGCACCGGTCCCTTGGGCAGTTGCCGGTAGGTCGAGGACAAAGCGACCTGGTTCTGAAACGCCAATTCACTCGAGAGCAGCGAGCGCTGTCCAGCAGATGCATAGCGGCCGACCACCGGCACAACCTCGTTCCACCATTGGAGGCCGCGCGGATTTATCTGCTGTCGCGGGTAATCGGCCCCAGCCAGGTGCACCTGCGCGAGGAATTTTCCGACGGCACCACAATGCGCGACTGTAGGCTCCGTCTCGGTTGCACCGGGAAGCCTGTTAACGACCGCGGCAGGCCGCCCCTTCAGTGAGTGAAGGATTGCGCCGTCAGAGTTAGCGACCGGATTGGGGACGGGCATTCCCCGCGCCGCAAGATGCTTCATGAAGTGGAGGTAAAACGGCAGTTGCTCGAATGTGAGGCGCTCAAAAATGGTGAGCACGTAGCCTTCCCGATCCGTATCGACGAAGTAGTTCGTGTTCTCAATTCCGCTGGTGATCCCGCGAACGAAACGAGGCGCGCCGAGACCCAGCGCTCGAAAGAACGCTGCGACTTGGTCGAATGACAGCTCCGTGAATACGGCCATGGTTGACGCGGTCTTCGTTCCGATATCTGCTGTTCAGCAGGCTCTATCGCGCACAATCTCGGTGATGTAGTTCTTGACAGCCTGTGCATTCGCGGGAAGGACTTTGACTCGCCTCGGCAACTTCTCAATGCCATCGTAGCTTTGCGGGCGATCGGGCTCCCGGTCCAGAGCTTCCTTGATCGTCGCGGCGAATTTGATCGGCAGTGCAGTTTCGAGCACAATCATCGGCATCTCGGGGCTCGCGTGCATGCGCCCGACCTTCACGCCATCTGCCGTATGTGGATCGATCACGGTGTTCCGGCGCTTCCACGTGTCACGGATGGTCGCGAGCCGGTCGGCATGTGTGCTCCTTCCGCTACGGAAGCCGAAACGGGCTGCTGCCTCTGTAAATCTGGATTCTCCATTCAGGTCGAACGAGCCTCGCTCCCCGAGCTGATCAGCAAACAGCGATCTGGTTCGCTCTGCGTCCCGGTCTAACAGGTCGAATACAAAGCGTTCGAGATTTGAAGCCTTGGAGATGTCCATGGACGGGCTTGACGTTTCGAGCGTGTCAGCGCGACTTCGGACGCGATACACCCCGGTGCGGAAAAACTCGTCGAGCACGTCGTTCTCGTTGGTCGCAAGGACCAGCCGGGATATTGGAAGCCCCATCATGCGCGCGACATGCCCCGCGCAGATGTTTCCGAAATTCCCCGAAGGCACTGCAAAGCTTACACTTGTCGCCCCCCGTTCGGACGCCTGCAGATAACCGGAGAAGTAATAGACGACCTGCGCAAGGAGCCTCGCCCAGTTGATCGAATTCACCGCACCGATCTTGTATTGCTGCTTGAACTCCAGGTCGCTCGCCACCCGCTTGACGATGTCCTGGCAATCGTCGAAGACGCCATCTATCGCGATGTTGTGGATGTTATGGTCTTGGAGGCTGAACATCTGAGCTTGTTGAAAGGCGCTCATTCGTCCGCGGGGCGAGAGCATGAACACCCGCACCCCTTTCTTGCCGCGCATGGCGTATTCTGCCGCGCTTCCGGTGTCGCCACTGGTCGCACCAAGAATGTTTAAGTTCTCCTGCCGACGCGCCAGCTCGTACTCGAGCAGATTGCCGAGCAACTGCATGGCCATGTCCTTGAACGCCAGCGTGGGACCATTCGACAGCTCCTGGAGGTAAAGTCCCGTCTCCAGCTTTCGCAGCGGCGCGATGTCAGGCTTTCCGAATATCTCCGGCGTGTAGGTCTTTGCACAGATGGCTTTCAGGTCGGCGGAGGGAATATCGCCGACATAGAGCGACAGGATCTCGAAAGCCAGGTTGGCGTAGGACAGCGTACGCCACGCATCCAGCGTGGCGTGGTCCACGCGAGGATAGGTCTCGGGGACGTACAGCCCGCCATCCGGGGCGAGGCCTTCAAGCAATGCCTCGCAGAATTGCTTGCGGCCTGAATGGCCGCGCGTGGACACGTACTGCATCGTCAATCTTCTTTCGAGAGGCGGAAGTGCCTCCGGAATTCACACCCTGGGCTGTAAGCTGTGCTGCCGGCCGTCAACGGCTGGCGCGCCACATCGCGATCCGGTCACGCATCCGGTAGCCCTGAATGAAGGCAGGCATGAACCACGGATTGCCTCGATAGAACGGGATGAAGGCCGGAGGCCTGAAGTCGAACGCGGTGCGCGCCCGCTGCTCGTGTCCCATGAGCTTGTGGGCCGCATGCATACCGACCCATGGCGCCCAGACCACGCCCGACCCGCAGAAACCGCTGGCATAGACGATACCTTCCTTCTCGAAGATGCGCGGAATCATATCGCGGTTCATGGCCACATTGCCGAACCAGCTGTGTGAGAGGCGGACGGCCTCCAGCTCAGGGAACAGATTCACGAGGCCCTTGCGCAGAAGCAGCTTCGGAGCGACGGGGTCGCCGACCCGAGAGCCGTCGCGGCCGCCGAGCAAGATGCGTTTGCCATCAGGCGAGGGCCGATAATAGAAGCCGACCTCCCGGTTCTCGGTGATCATCATGCGTTTCGGCATCAGCCGCGCCATGACTTCGGGCGCAAGCTCCTCCGTCGCAATGATCCGGCTGCGAACCGGGACCAGCCGACGGCGCAGGAAGGGCACGGCACCATCGGTGTAACCGTTGGTACACACCAGCACCTGACGCGCCTGCACCGGACCGGCCGCGGTGACGACGCGGAAACCGGAGCCATCTCTGTCGATCGAGATCACGGGCGTCCGCGCGTGGACTGTCAATCCGGAAGCGAGCGCGACCCGCAGCAGTTCGGCGTGAAATTCCGCCGGGTGCAGCCCGCCGATGTCCATCCGAACCGTACCGCCGCGATAGACATCGGAGCCGATGTACTTGCGCTGCTCGGCATAGGGAACTGCGTAAGCTTCGATTCCAAGTTTCTTTGCGAGCCTCTCCGCGGTGCGCGCCATGGCCTCGTATTGCTCATAGCCGAAGGCGCCCTTGAACTGCCCCACCGGCTGGAAGTCGCAGGCGAGGCCTTCCGTCCTGATGAAATCGTACAGGAACTCACGCGCGGCCTTGCCTTCCGCCTCGATCGCCAGCGCCTTCTCTTCTCCGAACCGGCGCGTGAGCGTCGCGTAGTCGGGCCGAATGGATCCGCTGGTGATACCGCCGTTGCGCGTCGAAGCTCCTTCGCCAGGGTCCATGGCATCATAGGCCGCAACCGAGCGGCCCTCGCGCGCCAGCACCAGACCAGCCGAGAGCCCTGCATAGCCCGCGCCCACGATCAACACGTCGAGCTTCTTGGCTATTGGCTGCTGAGGCGGCGGCTTAAGCGGCGCGGCTTCCCACCAATAGGGCGTGGCCTTCTCGGCAACTCTCGGCGCGTGCATGGCTTTGCTTCTCGTATGGTTGCTGGGTTCAGCCGCGGCTCGGTTTAAATCGTTCAGATGTGGTCGTTTCGAACGTCGAGGGCATCTCGCAGACCATCGCCGATGAAATTGAAGCTCGTTACCGCCATCGTAATGGCGGCACCGGGAATGATGGCCAGCCAGGGAGCGCTCGCCAGATATTGCTGGGCGCCATTGAGCATGTTGCCCCAGCTGGGCAGCGGCGGCTGGATGCCGTAGCCGAGAAAGCTGATATAGGCCTCCAGAAGGATCGCGCGGGCGACGGCCAGACTTGCGGCGACGATGATTGGACCCATGGCATTGGGCAGGATCTCGCGGAACATGATGTGCGCCCTGCTAAGCCCGACCATGCGCGCAGCCTGGACGAACTCGCGCTCGCGCAGCGAACGGACCTCGGCCTCGACGATTCGCGCAGTCTCCATCCAGCTCGTGACGGCAATGATCACGGTGATCATCACCGGGCTCGGCCGCAGCGTTGCGGCCAGCGCCAGCACGAGGAAGATCGAGGGATAGGACAGGAAGCCATCCACCGTCCGCATCAGTGCCGCCCCGACCCAGCCCCCGCGATAGCCGGCCGTCACGCCGACGAGCGTACCGATCAACGTCGACAGCAACATCGCGGAGAATCCCACCGCCAGCGAGACGCGCCCGGCCATCAACAGCCGCACCGCGAGGTCTCGCCCTAAGGGATCCGTGCCGAAGTAATGGTGGCCTGTCAGGGGCGGAGCAAAGCGAGCGCGCAGATCGATATGGAGCGAGTCGTAGGGCAAGGCATAGGGACCGATGGCGCACGCCAGCACAAGCAGGGTGATCATCGCGATTCCCAGGAGTGCCAGATGGTGACGCATGAAGCGGTTAACAGCGCGGCTGTGCCACCAGCGGGTCGGATCTGCGTGCGCGACGATGGCGGTCATATCTACTCGCTCCTCTTATCTGGCGTGAGTTCGCAGGCTCAGGCCAAGCGAATGCGCGGATCGACGGTTGCGATCACGATGTCTGCGATCAGATTGCCCAACACGACCAGGATGGCCGAGAAGATCAACAGCCCCATCACGACTGGATAGTCGCTGTAGCCAAGGCTGTCGAGAAACAGCCGCCCCATGCCCGGCCAGGTGAACACGGTCTCCGTGACCAGCGCGCCGGTGAGAATGCTGGGCAATTGCATTCCTGCCAGCGTGATCATCGGCAACAGCGCATTGCCGATGACATGTTTCAGCAAGATGCGGCGCTCGCTCACGCCCTTGGCCCGCGCTGTCTTGACGAAATCCTGACTCAACGCATCGAGCGTCGCCGTCCGCATGTAACGGCTCCAGATCGCGACATGAACGAGCGACAGCACCATACTCGGCAAGATCAGGTGATGCAGATAGTCCTGCACCGAGCCGTCGCCGATCGTGTACATGTTGCCTGCGGGCACCCAACCCAGCTTCAGGGTGAAGATGTAGATGCCGATCAGGCCGAACCAGAACGTCGGAACGGACAGCGCCACCATGGCGCCGACAGTCGCGCAATAGTCGAAGAGGGAATAGCGGTGGGTGGCACCGCGGATTCCGATCCACGTGCCGGCCGCGATCGCCAATGCGGTGGATGTGCCCATCAGCAGCAGCGTCGCCAGCAGATGGCGACCGATCACCGCAAGCACGGAAGAGCCGTCCCGGAAAGAGTGGCCCCAGTCGCCCTGCATCAGTCGCCAGGCCCAATCGAGATACTGGATCCACAGCGGGCGATTGAGGCCCAGCTGTGAAGCGAGCCGCTCGACGTCCTTCTGGGTCATGCCGGGATCCAGCCCGAATTGCGCGAGGGGCCCGCCCGGCATGAGGTTGAGAACCGTGAAACCGATGATCGAGACGATCACCAGCAGCACGATGCTCTGGAAGACACGATTCAGCAGGAAGGCGGACATTCGAGTCCTCCATTAGCGTGACAATGCCGTCCGCCGTGGTCCGTCCGGCAAGACATCAGCTCGCCCAATACCAGGCAAGCGCGTTCCAGGACTCGGTGCGAGTATTGCCATTCGGCACGAATCCATTGATCCCCTTCTTGAGACCTTCGACCGAGTTGCTCTGATACAGCGGCAGGAAAGGCAGGTCGCGGCGCACGAGTTCCTGCACGCGAGAGTAGATCGCGCGACGCGCTTCGGGATCGAAGGTGCGTGCGCCTTTGTCAAGGAGGGCATCGACCTCCGGATTTGCATACTGCGCGTTGTTCGAGCCGCGGCCGCCCTTCGCTCCGATCGAGCGCGAGTGCAAGCGATTGGTGACATCCGGATCGGCGCCAATTAGATACGAGCTGCCGACGATCACGGAATCGAACTGCGATTGCATCCAGAACTCGCCCCACATCACGGCGGCCGGCAGGTTCGATATCTTCATCTCGACGCCGAGCTGCGCAAAGGTCTGCTGCAGGAACTGCTGCAGCTGCTCGCGAAGCGGATCGCCCGACGTGGTCGAATTGGAAAAGGACAGGCGAACGCCGTTCTTGGCACGAATGCCGTCCGCGCCCTTTGCCCAGCCGGCTTGATCGAGGATCTTGCTCGCGCGATTCACGTCGAATTGGTGCAAGGGCAGATTGGCGTTGAAGAAGAAGGACTGCCTCGGCATGAACGTCTCCGTCGGGGTCGGCACGCCGTAATAGAGCCCCTGAATGATCGCCTCCTTGTCGATCGCCGCGTAGAGCGCCTCGCGAACGGCAAGCTCCTTGAACTGTGGGCGCTCGAGGTTCAGGTAGAAGGATTCGAACGAGGTCCTTGGGAGGAGCGTCACAACCCGATTCGGCAGCGTCTTGGCTTCCCCGTAATGATCGGGCGTGATGTAAGGCTGGCCTACGAGATCAATGTCGCCGCTCTTGAACTGGGTGTAGAGGACCGTGAGATCGGGAATGTATTTGAAGACCAGCCTCTCGATGTGAGGGCCATCACCGAAGTATTCGGTGTTCGCAACGAGTTCGAGATGATCACCAGCAACCCTCTTGCCCCACTTGAAGGCGCCGGTACCGATCGGTGCCTGGTTGAAGGCGGCGTTGTTCGGATTGGCCTCTTTCTCGAGGATGTGCTTGGGGACGATGAAGGTTTCGGTCAGGAACGACAGATAGGGCGCAAAGGCCTCCTCCATTCGCCACGAGATCTCCGTCGGCGAGACCACCGTGATGTCGCGCACGAGGGCATGGCCAGCCGTGCGCCAACTCCGAAAGTTGGGACTCGTGATCAGTTCCAGCGTGAATTTCACGTCCTCGGCGCTGAAAGGCTTGCCGTCGTGCCAGCGGACGTCGTCACGCAAACGGATGCGCCATTTGAGACCGTCTTCCGAAATACCCCCGTTCTTTTGGTCCGGCACTTCCACGGCAAGATTGGGTTGAATGACGCCTTGAGGGTCGATGCGGAAGAGCGCATCGAACACCGAGAAATGCACACCATCATCGACTTCAATGTGTGCCATCAGCGGATTGAAGACGGTCGGCTCTTGTCCAAGGCCGACGATCACGCGCCCGGTTGGCTTTGTCGGAGTGCGCGCGTGGGCCGGCTTGCCCAATAGATTGGGCGCGATCAGGCCGGCAGCTCCGCCGATCGCCACCATGCGCAGAGCATCACGCCGCGAGTAGTTCGATGTCGTCGCAGAACCCTTGGTCATAACGTCTCTCCTCCCTTGTGCTGTCCGCCGTACTCTGCATGTTCGGGCATGCTCCGGGGTTGCTCGCCCGGGATCGCTGCCACCAGTTCTCGCGTGTAGGTGGATTTCGGATCGAGGAATATCTGGGACGGCGGTCCGCGTTCCACGATTTGTCCTCGATGCATGACGGCGATTTCATCGCAGATTTGGCTTGCGACGCGCAGATCATGCGTGATGAAGATCATCGAGACGCCGGTCTCCCGCTGGATCTGGTCGAGCAGCTTCAAGATCTGGGCCTGGATGGATACGTCGAGCGCCGAGACCGCTTCGTCGGCAATCAGCAATCTTGGTTTGAACATCAGCGCTCGAGCGATGCCGACGCGCTGGCGCTGCCCGCCGGAGAACTCGTGCGGATAGCGCTCAAAGGCGCCTGCATCCAGGCCGACATGGGACAGAAGCTCCCGCGCGCGCTCGCAAGCTTCGCCATAAGGCATGCCATGCGCGACCGGGCCGACTGTGAGAATTTGCCCGACCGTCGATCGCGGATTGAGCGATGCGAAAGGATCCTGAAAGATCATCTGGATCTTCGGCCGTAGCGGCCGAAACTCGGCTTCGGAAAGCCCGGCGATGTCGCGGCCTTCGAACAGAATCGAGCCGCCGTCGCACTCCATGAGCTTGATCAGCAGCCGCCCGAGCGACGACTTGCCCGAACCGCTTTCCCCGACGACGCCGAGCGTGCGACCCGACGTGAGGTCGAAGCTGACCCCATTGACCGCGGGCACGATGCGCTGCGTACGGAAAAGCGCGCTGCCGCTGCGATAAGTCTTTGCCAGGCATTCGACCTTCAGGATCGACGCTCGCTCCCCGGCTTCCGAGGGAACGCGGTCCTTGCCGGTCAGCTGGGGCACGGCTGCGATCAGACGGCGCGTATAGAGATGACCGGGCGACTTCAGCACTTGCGCGGCACTGCCCTGCTCCACGCAATGGCCCTTCTCCATCACCACAACGTGGTCGGCAATCTCCGCGACGACGCCGAAATCATGGGTGATGAACATGACGCTCATTCCCTTGCGGCGCTGAATGTCGCGGATCAATTGCAGGATCTGCGCCTGGGTCGTCACGTCGAGTGCGGTGGTCGGCTCGTCTGCGATCAGGATCGCAGGTTCGAGGGCCAGAGCCATGGCGATCATCACCCGCTGCCGCTGCCCGCCCGAAAGCCGGAAGGGATATTGGTGATACATGAGCTGCGGATCAGGCAGACCCACTTCAATCAACAAGTCTATGGCCCGGCTGCGACGCGAGGCCGGCGTGCCGGCGTCGTGCGCGGCCATCACCTCCTCGATCTGCGCGCCCACGGTCATCAGCGGGTTGAGCGCCGAGAGAGGATCTTGAAAGATCATCGAGACGACTCGGCCGCGCAGGCTGCGGAGCTTCTCAGGCGCGAGGCCTATGATGTTCGTCCCATTCAGGTGGATCGCCCCAGAGGTGACCCTGATCACCTTCGGCAGAAGCCCCATGATCGCATTGGCGGTGACCGACTTGCCCGATCCAGATTCCCCGATGATGCAGAGAATTTGTCCGCGCTTCAGATCAAAGGAGATGTTCTCGATGGCGTAGGCCCGCTCCATTCCTTGCGGCAGACTTACGCTCAGCTCCCGCACCGAGAGCGCGACATCGGCGGGGGCTGCAGCCGGCTTGCCAGAGGCCATCGGAACATCCTCCCTTTTCAGCTTCGTTCGGCCATCCTGCTGCGGGCCGCGCCTTCGGTTCTTTGCCTTGCCACGCTTCTTCGACAGGTCGATGATTTGACGCTCGACGTGCCATTCCTCCATTGGAGGCTGCGACATGATTCAGGCCTCCCCGCGCAAGAGGCAAGAACTCTTCTTCGGAGCGCGGCGCCAACCGAACGGGTCAGTTCGATCGAAGCGAAGCATGGATGACGCCGACCTCATAGCTTGATCGCTTCCGCCAAGATCTGCTCCTGGACAAGGCTCATGCGGGTTGCCTCTATGAACTTCGATCCTTCGATCCGTTCTGCCGATCTTGATGATTTCAATCACCGCGGAGTCGCCGAAAGCCGGCATCGGGGCAGCACGAACTTCTGAAAACGAAGTCCGATTTGGCATTTCAATCTGCGCCGCCAGGCCTGCCGTGGCCCCTGCCAGAAAGGCGCGCGACGGATCGCAGGAGCACGTGCATCAGTCTCGCCGCCTGCAAGCTGCGACGCAAGCAAGGTATTTTCGCAATATTAGCCTGCGTCAAAGGCAGTAAACCGCAGGATATTCGGTCTCTCGACGAAAGTCCGCGGGGGCTGCCGCAATTCCTCGGTTACGCTACGGCGACCACCGGAGATCCCTGTCGGATGAGCGCGCCGCTCCTGCATATCGAATCCAGTCCATCCCTTCCTCGTGAAGCGGACGTCGTCGTCATCGGCGGCGGCGTCGTAGGCGTGTTCACAAGCTACTATCTCGCGCGTCGCGGCCTCAAGGTTGCCTTGCTCGAGAAGGGCCGCGTCGCCGCCGAGCAGTCCAGCCGCAACTGGGGATGGTGCCGCCAACAGAACCGCGACGCACGCGAGCTGCCGCTTGCGACCAAGAGCCTCGATCTCTGGGAACGAGTTGCCCAGGAAACGGGTGAAGACACGGGCTTTCGCCGCTGCGGCCTATTGTATTTATCGAACGACGAGAATGAGCTGGCAGGCTGGGCCAAGTGGCGAGACTTCGCCAGGACCGTTGGCGTCACGACGCATATGTTGAGCTCGGAAGAGGCGAGCGGTCGGGGCAAGGCGACGGGTCGCAAGTGGAAGGGCGGCGTCTTCTCGCCGACAGACGGGACGGCGGACACTTCAAAAGCCGTCCCCATCGCCGCGCGTGCGATCATGGCGGCGGGTGGCACGGTGCACCAGCTCTGCGCCGCGCGCGGCATCGAGCTCAGTGCCGGCCGGGTCAACGGCGTGGTGACCGAGGCGGGCACGATCCGGACGAAGACGGTCGTCATGGCAGGAGGCGCATGGGCATCTTCGTTCTGCAACCAGCTCGGAATTCGCTTCCCGCAGGCATCCGTGCGCTCTTCGATTCTCGCCCTGGCCCCGGGCGCGGCCGGCCTGCCTGATGCCCTTTACGCAGGGCTCGTGTCGGCCACGCGACGCGGCAATGGCGGATACACGCTGGCCATCAGCGGGCGCGCGCGAGTCGATCCGACGCCGCAGCAGGTCAGGTTCGGCCGCGAATTCCTCCCCATGTTCGCCCGCCGCTGGCGAGGCCTCAGCCCCGGGGCCTTCGAGGGCATGCGGCAAGGCCACGAATCCCTGGCGAAATGGAGGCTCGACGAGGTGACCCCGATGGAGCTAAACCGAACGCTCAATCCCCGCCCCGACATGAGGCAGATTCGGCTGACGCATCGATGCGCGTGCAAGCTGGTCCCCGAGCTGCGGCACCTCGCCATCTCAAACGTCTGGGCCGGCTACATCGACAGCACACCGGACGGCATTCCGGCAATCGGCGAAGTTGAATCCATTCCAGGCTTCATCCTTGCGGCGGGGTTCAGTGGCCACGGCTTCGGGATTGGACCCGGCACCGGGCACATGATCGCCGACATCATCACCGGTCGGGCACCGATCGTCGACCCACGTCCTTACAGGCCGGAACGGCTGAAAATGAGCGCCTGGGGCAAGGTCAGCGAGTTCTGAATTGCAGTTTCCGCCTCGTTGGGAAAAGCTGCTGGTTGATGCTATGAAGATGCATATGACGCTGAAGACTCAAAGCCCTGACGCCGTTGTCGGCCCCATCTGATGGCATTGCTATGAAGCTCGATAGGATCGACATCAGGATTTTATGCGAACTGCAGAAGAACGGGCGCATTTCCAACGTCGAGCTCGCGGAGCTGATAAACCTTTCTCCGAGCCCGTGCCTGATGCGGGTCAAGAGGCTCCAGTCTGAGGGCTTCATCACCGGCTATTCCGCCCAGATCGACGTTGCCAAGCTCGGGCAAACTCTGACGGTCTTCGCTGAAATCACCCTGAAGAATCACCGGCAGATCGATTTCGCTCGCTTTCTCACGACGATCGAAAAGATCGATTCGGTCGTCGAATGCCATCTGGTTTCGGGCGGGTACGACTATCTCGTCAAGTTCATCACCGCGGGAATCAGCGAATATCAGGCGGTCATGGAACGCCTGGTCGAGATGGATATCGGTATCGACAAGTACTTCAGTTTCGTCGTGCTGAAGTCCCCGATCGTGAAATCCCACCTGCCGCTCGAAAGCATCTTCAATAGCTAAGAACAATGGCGCCGACCGGCAGCGAGGTGATCATCCCTTCATCGCCGCGCGGACGTCCTTGTCTTCGAGCGTTTGGTCCAGCGTAGTCTTTGTCCGCTCAATAATGCCGTCGATGTCGTCATCGGTGCAGCACAGCGGCGGCGCATAGCCCAGCACGCCTTGCGCGAAAGCGCGGATCACGAGACCATTGTCCCATGCGCGGTCGAAGATGCGGCGCGCCGCGTCGGCTTCCGCCGGCAGAGGCGTCTTGAGCTCCTTGTCAGTCACGAGCTCGATTGCAGCCAGCATCCCGCGACCGCGGACATCGCCGACAAGCGGATGATCGGCAAGCGCGCGGAGACCTTCCATCAGGCGGTGCCCGGCCTTCCGACCGTTTTCCAGCAAGCCGTTTTCATAGAGATCAAGGCACGCGAGCCCAACGGCTGCGCTGACGGGATGAGCGGAATAGGTGTAGCCGTGGCCGACGGCCCCCTTGCCGGCGCCATCGGCAATCGTGTTGTAGACGCCGTCGGACATGAGAACGGCCCCCATCGGCACGTAGCCCGAGGTCAGCCCCTTTGCCGTGGTCATGAGATCCGGCACGACGTCGTCCTCTTCACAGGCGAAGAGCGGACCGACACGGCCAAAGCCGGTGATGACCTCATCGGCAACGAACAGAATATCGTGCTCCTTGCAGACCGCATGCATGGCCTTCAGCCAGGACGGCGGCGGAACGAGGACGCCTCCTGACCCCTGTATCGGCTCGACATAGAAGGCGGCGATGCGTTCGGCGCCGAGTTCGGCGATCTTGGCCCGCAAGGCCGCGACCGATGCCGCGATGATAGCCTCGGGATGGGAACCGACAGGATTGCGATAGGCGTAGTGCGAGGGGATCTTGTGTTGCCAGCTGTGGGGCACCCCAAAGCCCGCATGAAAGGCGGGCAGCGCCGTCAAGCCAGCCCCTGCCGTCGACGATCCATGGTAGCCAGACTCCACGGAAATGAACTGGTCCTTCTGCGGCCTCCCTTTGGAATGATAGTAGTACCTGATGAACCGGATCGTACTGTCGATGGCATCGGAGCCACCCAGTGTGAAGTAGACATGGTTCAGATCGCCAGGCGCCAATTCAGCCAACCTGGCCGCCAACCGGATCGCCGGGTCGGAGCCCAACCCGAAGTAGCCCGTCGCGTAAGGCAGCTCCTGCAGCTGCCGCGTAGCCGCTTCAACGATGCTGTCCTGTCCGTAGCCGGCATTGACACACCACAGACCCGCAAAGCCGTCCAGCAATTGACGTCCCGAGACATCGGTCAGCGTCGCGCCCTTGCCTGACTTCAGCACGCGGACGCCCGTCGCCTCGTGGCTTCGATAAGAAGAGACCGGGTGAATCAGATGCGCGCGATCGAGCTCAATTAGCGAGTTGCTCAACATATTGTCCTCCAGATCGGCCGCGATGTTTGTGCGAGCAGCCCGTTGTGTCCGGGCTCAACATAAGTTGCCGAAGACAGCAGTTGCTCCCAGGCAGGACATGGACGGAGGGCGTTTTGACTTTGATTGGGCACCACTGTGGCATCTTATGCCGGCATGGTGCGGGGACGGCATTAAGGCTAAACGAGGAGAGCCGTCGTCGCGCAACTCTCTGCCACGGCTCCGATGCGATACGACACAATCTGCTCTCGACCACCGCGACATCGGCGCTTTATCTCGTCGGCTGCTCGCTAAGGTGCGTGTCGTACCGGCAAGCGGTGCGAGATCGCAAGGATTGGAGCTATGGCGACATTCAGACCGAAATACATCACCTTCGACTGCTACGGCACGCTGACCAATTTCGACATGGCCGGCGCCGCGACCCGTGTCTACGGCTCGGAGCTTTCTGCCGCCGCGATGGCAAAGCTCATCAAGGACTTTTCAGCCTATCGCCTGGACGAGGTTCTCGGCGCCTGGAAACCGTATTTCGAGGTGGTGCACAACGCGCTGGAGCGCGCCTGCAAGCGCAATGGTATCGTCTTTCAGCCGGAGCATGCCCAGCGCATCAATGAAGAGATCCACACGTGGGGTCCACATGCCGACGTCCCGGCTGGTCTGGCCAAGGTTGCCAAAGAGATCCCGCTGGTCATCTTGTCGAACTCCATGAAGAACCTCATCATGTCCAACGTGGAGAAGCTCGGCGCTCCCTTCCACATGGTCATCACGGCCGAGGAGACTGGCGCCTACAAGCCGCACATGAAAGGCTTCGAATACATGTTCGACAAGCTGGGCTGCGGCCCGGAAGATATCACTCACGTCTCCTCCTCGTTCCGCTACGATCTGATGACCGCCTACGATCTGGGTATCAAGAGCAAGGTATGGGTGAACCGCGGTCACGAGCCGGCGAACCCCTTCTATGAATACACCGAGGTCTCTGGCATCGGCGGCTTGGCTGCAGCAGTCGGCCTGGAGCCTCTTCGCAAAAGCGCCTGAGCGCAGTTCTTTCGGAATCTCTCGCGGCACTTCAGTAATAGAGATCTGCGCTGGTCAAGGAAAAGGGGGCGGTTCAGCCGCCCCCTTTTCTTGTTTCAGATACAGATCCGATGGTCGCTCAGTCCAGGCCGCCGACATGGAGGGCCTTGCTCTCAAGATATTCTTCTATCCCGAGCTGAGATCCCTCGCGTCCCAGGCCCGACTGTTTGACACCGCCGAAAGGCGCGACCTCCGTCGAGATCAGGCCGGTGTTCAGGCCGACCATGCCGAACTCCAGCGCTTCGGCAACACGCCAGGAACGCTTCAGGTTTTCGGTATAAAAATAGGCGGCAAGGCCGTACGGCGTACCGTTTGCGATCGCAATCGCCTCCTCCTCGGCCTCGAAGCGGAAAAGCGGCGCGACCGGCCCGAAGGTCTCCTCCGAAGCCAGTAGCATCTCAGTCGTCGCGCCACCGAGCACGAGAGGCCGGGCATATTGCCGGCCTTCCGGCACCGCCTCACTCTCCGAGATAATCTTTGCGCCCTTGTCCAGGGCATCCGCGACGTGCCGCCTGATCTTCTCGATCGCCGCGCCATTGATCATCGGCCCGATTGCGACCCCCTCTTCGGTGCCGGCGCCGACCTTCATTTTCGCGACCTTGCTGGCGAGCTTCTGTGCAAAGGCATCGTAGATGCCTGATTGCACGAGAATGCGATTGCAGCAGACGCATGTCTGTCCGCCGTTGCGGAATTTAGATGCAATCGCGCCCTCAACGGCCCGGTCGATATCGGCATCGTCGAAGACGATGAACGGCGCATTCCCGCCGAGTTCGAGGCTGAGCCGCTTGATGTTGTCGGCGGCGCCTTTCATCAGCAGCGCGCCGACGCGGGTCGATCCCGTGAACGAGATCTTGCGGACGGTCTCATTGACCATCAGCTCCTTGCCAATGTCTGCCGGCATGCCCGTCACGATGTTGATCACGCCAGGTGGAATTCCTGCCCGCTCGGCCAGCACACCGATCGCGAGGGCCGAAAACGGCGTGAATTCAGAAGGCTTGATGACGACAGTGCAGCCCGCGGCCAGCGCGGGTGCCACTTTGCGTGTAATCATCGCGTTGGGGAAATTCCAGGGCGTAATGATCCCGCAGACGCCGACCGGCTCTTTCAAAACCAGAATGCGGCGGTCCAGGGTGGGTGACGGGATCGTCGATCCGTTGATCCGGCGCGCCTCTTCCGCAAACCATTTGACGAAGGAGGCCCCATAGCGGATTTCGCCGAGCGATTCCGCCAGTGGCTTGCCCTGCTCCAGCGTGAGCAGAAGAGCCAAATCCTGCTCATGGTGTCGCATGAGCTCATACCAGCGCTCCAGCAGCGCGGCGCGCTCTGCATGGGCCTTGGTCTTCCAATGCTTGAATGCAGCCGCCGCAGCGTCGATTGCTGCCTTGGTCTCGTCTCGGCCCATGTCAGGAATGGTGCCAAGCACTCTTTGGCTCGCAGGATCGATGACATCAACGGTGGCTTTCGTGCTCGCATCCCGCCAATTGCCGCCGATCAGGGCTTGCTGACGAAACAGTTCCTTGTCCTTCAATGCAATCATGGCTTGCTCCTTGTCTTCGACATCCCGCCATCACTGCTGGATTTGCGATTGGCGAGACGATGCCGCCTGATGCAAGCAGTACAGGACCGCACGCCGCATTTTTCATCGAGAATGAAGTGTTTGGCCGCGTTGAATCCGGTTAGACGCGGCCCTGATGGTGGAATATTCGGTGCGCCGCTTCCAGGGCTGCCCTCAGCATAGAGTCTCAGTCATAATGGCAGACGTAGATCTTCCGCACAGTCTCGATCGTGCGCCAGACGCCGACAAAGCCCGGCTTCATCACAAAGCTGTCGCCGGCCCGAAACCGCCTGGTCTCGCCACCCTTTTCCTCGATTTCGATAAGACCCGAGATGATGTGGCAGAACTCGAAGGTGGTGCCCTTGATGGAATGGGTCTCGCCGGGGGTTGCCTCCCAGACGCCCGTCAGCACTTTCTCACCCTTCGAGGCGTCCTGCGCCCAGGTCTTGAAGGACGGATTACCCGAAATGAGCCGTTCCGGAGCTGGCACGGCCTTCTTCGGTGCGAAGTCCGGATTCCTGTCGATGGCAATCAGAAGTGACATGGCATCTTTCCTGTTAGTAGCCGAGCGTTCGATCGACGAGGCCGATCGGATTTCGTCCGGCGCGGTGGCGCCGGATGTTCTCTATGACGGATTGCGCGGCCGTATGCGGTTGCGTCACGGACGCGATATGCGGCGTGATGATCACCTTCGGATGCGACCAGAGCGCATGGGCTTCCGGCAGCGGCTCGGGATCGGTCACGTCGAGCGTCGCTGCGGCGAGGCGCCCGCTGTCGAGCGCTTCGATGAGTGCGCCCTGGTCAAGCTGCGGACCGCGGCCGACATGCAGCAGCCTTGCTCCCGCCGGCAGGAGAGAGAGCAGCTGTGCGTTCAGGATGCCGCTTGTTTGCTCCGTCAGGGGAAGAAGACAGACGAGGATATCGGTTCCTCGCAGGAAGTCGCCAAGCTGACCATCGCCGTGGAAGCAGGTGACACTCTCGATCTTCTTGTTGCTGCGGCTCCACGCGGCAAGCGGAAATCCAAACGGCTTCAGACGATCAATCGCAGCTTGCGCCAACATGCCGAGGCCCAGAAAGCCGACGCGCCGATCGGCCGCCTGGGGCGTTGCAAGAGCCTGCCATAGGCCTCTTCCCTGCTGCTCCCGATAGGCAAGCATCTCGCGATGGAGTGTCAGCACCCCAAGCACGACGTATTCCTGCATCATGCGTATGATGCCATCCTCGATCATGCGCACGAGCTTGACGCGGTCGGGTATGGTCTCCGGCTTGAATTGATCGACACCCGCACCGATGGAAAAGAGCATTTCCAGATTTCGAAAGCGCGAGAGATCGTCGGGCGCGTTCCAGGTTATCAGGTACCGTACCTTTTCCGGCTCGAAGCATTCGCTGGAATGATAGAATTCGAGATCAGGGAACTCGCGCGCAAGGGCCTTCCGGAAAATCGCCGCCCGAGCAGCATCGGAATTGAAAAGGAACGCCATCGACGTGGTGCTCTCAGGTCCTCGCCCGGGATGCGGCGCGTTGAGACCGGCCTGGCCGGCCACCGAGGGCTGGAAAGGCGGCGAGCCCTCCAGCGAAGCCTTCAACGTTCACTGGGCCTCACCCTGCCTGCTGTTGCCGGCTATCGATAGGCCGCAACCAGTAGCTTTCCCTGCTGAATCGAGTTGCACTGGCGGAGGAACATTCCGAATACCGCCTGCCAAACAGGCGAAACCTGCTGGCCTTCCGCGCTATGCTGCTGCAAAAGAGGGCTTCCGCGGCACGCAGCAGAAGGCCGGCGGGGGATAGGCCGCGGGCTTTGAGCCCCGTGAAGGAATGGATGAGCTGAATGGGACGAACGGTACGCGTGAAGTCCTTTGAACTGGTGGCCAAGGACATCAATGACGTTGATGTGAAGCTGCTCCACGCGCTTTCGATCGGTGTCGGCTGGCCGCATCGCCCCAAGGACTGGGATTTCCTACGCCGCGCCGGCCACGGCATCGTCGCCGTTGATGGCATAGACCGCGTTTTCGGCAGCGCGATGTGGTTCCCTTATAGCCAGGAATTCGCGACGATTGGCCTGGTGATCACATCGCCCCGAACCCAGGCACAAGGTACTGGCCGCTGGCTCATGGAGCAGGTTTTCGAGCGGTGTGGCGACCGGAATTTGACCCTCAACTCAACCCATGCCGCCTATCATCTATATCTGTCGCTGGGGTTCACGAAGGAAGCCACCGTGTATCTGTGGCAAGGAGAGATCGTCTCACCACCTCCGCCGGTGTCGCCTCTGGAAGGCGAATTGAGCCCGCTGTCCACGGCGAACATCGGAGAGATCGCGGCACTGGATGAACGCGCGTTCGGAACTAACCGGCAGAAGCTGCTCGCATTGCTTTCTGAAGGTGCGTCAATCTCCGTCATGCGCCGCGGCGGAGAGGCCGTCGGTTTTTCCATGAAGCGCGAATTCGGGCGCGGCCATGTGATCGGCCCGATCGTCGCCAGCAATGATTGTGACGCGATCCATCTCACCGCCGTGCATCTTAAGGATCTCGCGGGACAATTCGTCCGCGTCGATACGCGGGAGCAGACGGGTCTGTTTGCCGAATTCCTTCAACAGAGCCGCCTCGGGATGACCGACACCGTAACAACGATGTCTAAGGGCCGGCGATTCCTGAACCGCAAGGAAAATGAGCCGTGGGTGTACGGGCTAGCCGGTCACGCGTTGAGCTGAGGCTATGAAGCGAAGCTCCGCGGGGACTGGTGCCAACGGGGCCGATCGCAACCCTACAGAGATGGGCCGTGGCTAGGGCGACCAGCAGAGGGACGAGTCGCTCGCGAAGCGAACCCAAGCGCACGAAATCGTAGTTTGGCAAACAAAGTCGTGCAAATGGCGGAGAGAGTGGGACTCAGAGCCACCCCTGGAGCGAGACTAAATATCGCTGAAAAATCAGCATCTTCTGGCTAACCGTGTGACTAACGTGTACCGCAAACGTGTACATGGCGCAAGTTGGCTTCAGTGGCCATCCACGGTCGGACACGATAACTGAATCCTTGCCTCGCCGCGCGACGGTACAAGGCGGAGGGCGCCTACCCACCAAGGATCGACGAGACTCCTTTCCACATCACGTCGGCCACCGCGCGGCCTGATTGAGACACATTGAAGCGGAGTTGCAAGATTTTGCAGAACTCCGGCTCAAACGTCGGCGCCTCAGATTCGTAGGTAAGCGCTCAGCCGGGGCCCTATTGAAGCTGGCTTGACGCCTTACGGAAGCGCCACGGCATAAGGTCACCGATTCTGCTGTG